>JAGXTL010000066.1 GCA_018333635.1 Dethiobacter sp. | reverse complement strand
TCAAGACTCCTCTTCAGATCCTAAAATGTATTTAACTACATTTTAGCAGTTCGAAGAAGAAAAGACCAGTGGGTTATTGAAAATCTTTATTGTGACTACATTTTACTCGACTTTGACGTGGCCCTGAGGGTTAGCCCAAAGGGAGAGGGGATTAGAGAAGGAGAGCCCTCCCCTCTCCACCCCCCGAGGGAGGGTGTAACGCTGCCTGTGACGCCGCTTTGTCACATTTCCCTCTCCACCCCCGGGGGGGAGAGGGTTAGGGTGAGGGGGGAGAGGATTAGAGCTAGGGGGGCAGCAGGGTTTCCGTTACAGCATGGCGAACAGCTTTAGCAGAAGTCGGCATTACTTTAAGCGGGAGGCGACAGCATTGGAAAAATTAGCGTTTAACTTTCAAGCGATTCTTGCTTCTATACTTGATAAACCGGCAGAAATGACTGATTTCGCTAAGGAACAGATGGATCATATCAAAAGGATATTGCATACTATGCCCGCCTATACCTGCCCCGCATCGTGCAGCCTCTGCTGCCATGGCTCCATTCTCATGTCATATGTGGAATACATCCATATCCTGCACATTCTGCGGGGAAAATATAACGCTGAAGAACTGTCGGCGCTGTTTAGCCGGCGCCTGGGGGTTTTAGAAGAAGAAGGCAAGTTGCTCTGCCCCTTTATAGATGAAAACAAAAAAGCGGAACACTGCGCCATTTATCATGACCGTCCGCTTATTTGCCGTGTTTACGGCACTACCGCTGCACCTTGCGCAACAGAAATTGAGTATCCTCATTTCCCTTCGGCAGGATTTCACCACGCCCACAACCTGCTATATTATCTGGCAGACGGCAGCTTTATCGGTCTGCCACTCCCGGATGGGCTGGCTTTATTTGAGGCGCCTTTTTCTATTTGGGCTGCCGCCGACAGCGGAAAAACGGAAGAAGTGCTGAATATTTTTGCCGAACATGGCAGCATGCGCGCCGTGATCTGTGACGTGCCGGCAAACCGTTTTTTCACCATCCTTCCGGGCGGAGAACGCCAATATATAACCTGATTGCGCTTTCAGTTAATAGTAATATGGATTTCCTTGCCAAGACTACGTGCAATTTTAATGATAAAATCCAACGAAGGGTTATAAGCGCCGCTTTCAAAACGGGATATGTTGGATTTTTGTGTCCCGACACGCAAGGCAAGTTCTTCCTGGGTAATATTCAACTGATTCCTAGCATCAATAATTTGTGCAATCAACTCATAACGGGGTTTTAATTTTTCATACTCTGTCTTAAATTCCTCGTCCTTCATCAATCTTGCCTTAATATCCTCAAATTTCACGCCTGCTCTACTCATCTTGACACCTTCTTTCATAATCAAACTTATAGCTTAATGCTTTTTCAAGCTCTTTTATTGGTGTTTTATTGGTTTTCTTTACAAAACCATGAAGCAGTATAAAGGTATTCTTTTTATAAAGAAAGTAAAATATTCTCGTAATATCGGATGAAAACTTCACCCGTAGCTCAAACAGTCCTTTATAGCGTACTCCCTTGATCGCAGTTGAAAAGGGCTCGCGGATATTAATACCCAACTTCTTAAGCAGTAATATGTCGCTGTACGCTTTAGCTCGTAGCTTTGAATTCAACGACAGCAAAAAATCTTCAACCGGGATTTCACCGTTTTCCTTTTGGTAAAATTCTACTTCCCAATCCAAACCGCTGCCTCCCTTGTAAGATTATATGCATGTTATGATAATTATGTTATCATATATGATAACATTTGTCAAGGAATATTCACTATCTAGGCATATTAAAAGTCTTTTATCTATGCAAAAAAGGCGCTATCCCATTACGGGATAATGCCTCATTTTGCTTTACCGTTTCTGTTAATGGGTTCAATTAGTTTTCATACTAAACCACGCCTCAGTAAAAAGGATACGGTAGTAGTTCCTTTCTGCTCAAACTAGAAGTCTAGCTGCTTGCTTTCGATTATTTTGCCCTCAAGCGAAATCCGTATAGCAGTAAACGGAACATTAACTCCGGAACGCTGGAGCGCTTCACGCACAATGCTGATTAAACCGTTGCAGCAGGGAACTTCCATATGAACCACAGTTATCCCTTTTAGATCGTTAACCCTGATGATTTCCGCCAATTTTTCCACAGACGGCAATGTTTCATCCAGCTTTGGACAACTAATTGCCAGCGCATGTCCGCGCAGCAAATTTTGGTGAAAATCGGCGAAGGCGAAAGGTACACAGTCGGCTGCCACCAATAATTCAGCATTTTTAAAATAAGCGGCCGCCGGATTTACCAATTTCAGTTTAACAGGCCACTGTCCAAGCTCAGAAACGCCCTCACCCTGCGCCGTGGTTATTTCAGCATCCCTTTTTCCGGCAGCCAGAGTGCGCGTCATAGTGCCAGGGCAAGCGCAAACATCAATTTTTGGTTTTTCAGCCTGTTGCAGATGAGCGTGGACGGCCTGTTCGTCAAACGCCTCCGCTTCCCGCTCTTCAATCTGCAGCGCACCCTGCGGGCATTCACCTAGGCAGGCGCCTAACCCGTCGCAAAGATTATCTGCAATCAGACGTGCTTTGCCGTTGACAATCTGCAGAGACCCTTCCGCGCAGGAGGGGACGCACAGCCCGCAACCGTTACATTTATCTTCATCAATCCGGATAATCTGTCTTTTCATGACTCTTTCCTCCCTGTTCTAACTTATCATCAGCACGAGTATAGCATGCTTCCAGTCCCGCCGCTGTGACATAAGTCATCCGTGTGCTGATTACGCAAGTTTTTTCGAAAGATATACAGTTATAGCGATTTTTAAGGAAAAAGAAGGAATCGCCACTAACGAGCAGAATTATAGAGGCAAGACAAAAACCGCAGATTGAGGTGGCATGTAATGAATATAGGCATCATCGGCGGCGGACGGGGCGGCTTGGCAGTTATGGAGCTTCTCCTTACAATCCCCGGCATGAACGTGATTTGGGTTTCCGACCTGCAAACAGACGCGCCCGCTTTGCTCAAAGCCCGCAAGCTCGGCATCGAGACGATTACCGATTTTGTGTTCAAGCTCTCGGACCTAAGCCTGCAAATGGTTATTGAAGCAACGGGAGTGGAAAAGGTAGGACAACGGCTCAGAGAAAATGTGAGTGCCCATACCACGGTGATGAATGCTGCTGCAGCCAAGCTGCTTATTACTATTGTGGAAAGTCGGGCAGCGCTATTTAAAAAGATTTATGCCAACGCGGAAGAACTGGCTAGTTATACCGAGCAGTTAAATGACTCGGCAGACCAGATCAGGCTGAGTATGGAACACTTAGCAGGTGAGGCCGAAAAGCTTGCCAATTATGGCGAGACACTGACGGCTACCTCGCAAACTGCCACCACTGAAGCAGAAAAAACGCAGCAAATCTTAAAAATAATTGATGATATCGCCAAACAGACTAATATCATCGGTTTGAATGCCGCGATTGAAGCGGCTAGAGTGGGCAAAGCAGGCGGGGGTTTTTCAGTCGTTGCCACAGAAATTCGCAAACTGGCTGTGAGCACCAGTACGTCGACCAAAGAAATCGGCTCAATCACAAACAGCGTAAAAAGCTATATGCAAACCATTAACCATGGCATCAAAGAATCCGGGCTGATTGCCCAAAGCCAGGCGGCTGCCTCAGAAGAAGTGCTGGCAGCGCTTGAATCGCTGGCAGATGTCTCGAAACGCCTCCAACAACTGGCAGACGACCTGTTAAAATTGCAGTAAAAATAATTCAATAAGAAAAGCCTAAGGAAGTTTTTTCCGCAACAAGAAACGAGGCTGGGGCTCTCCACCCGCCTCGTTTCTTGTTATCGGTAAATATTTGAGATTTTCAGATGTTCCGCCTCAATATCAGCCAGGGCGCGAAATACATCCTGAACGCGTTTTTCCGGCGCCCGGTCGGCAAACTGCAAATATAATTGAATTGCACGTTGTTCCCGGGCATGGGCATCAGCCAGGTTTTGAGCGTCATCATTGGCGGCACAGCTTGCCGCTGGCAAAGCCGGCTCTTCCACGCCTGCCATCTCTGCAAGCAACTCGGCATGCTCCATTTCTTGTTTATGTAAGCGCTTGAAGATAGCTTCAGTTACTTGTGTCTGAGCATTCTGCTGGGCACATTTATAAAAAGCTGCATTATTAACTTCCAAATCTATGGCTTGCAGACAGTCATCATAACTTTGCTGACACAACTCAATCTTGCCTGTTTTCGCCCACTCTGCGGCGCCTACCATCCAGCGGCCGTGCGCTCCGCAAAAAGGACACCGATCTGGCGCAGCGCTTCCTAAGTATGTTTCACCGCAAATCTGACAACGATACGGATTAAACATCTTCCCCACCTCCATCGTTTAGTTTACCATATATTTTTCCACACTGCATATTTCTATACACCGGCGAGTTTTCCTGCAAATCCCAGCACGCCTTAATAAATGGTTAAGCATCTTTTTATCTTTTGGAGGTTGCCGATGAATTTCTTTTCACTGTTTGCACCGTTTTACGACTGCTTTATGGCGGCGCTGCACAAAAAACAGGGTAAAGTGCTGCTTGCCAGACTCGCCCCCTTGAGCGGCCGCAAGGTGCTGGACGTGGGCGGCGGCACAGGAAAGCTTGCGGCCCAGCTGGAAAAGGTCGGCGCCGATGTCTGGCTCCTGGATTCTTCCGCTGCCATGCTGAAACGGGCGCGCCGCGTATTGCCGGACAACCGTGCCGTTTTGGGCGATGCGGCCTCTCTCCCTTTTGCGGAAGATTGCTTTGATGTAGTGATGATTGTGGATGCGCTCCATCATTTCCGCAAACAAGAAATCGTGCTTGAGGAAGCATTACGCGTCTTAAAGCCCGGCGGCACGCTGGCTATTCTCGATTTTGACCGGAAGAGCGCCGCTGTAAAGCTCCTGTCAATACTTGAACAAGTAGTGTTGGAACCTGCGCTGATGCTCACAGCCGAGCAGCTGGAGAAACTGCTGACACAAAAAGGTTTCGTTAACTTAGAGACGGAGATAATCTCTGCAGCTCAGTATCTGATAATGAGCAGCAAACCATAAATGCTCCTGACTTGGCCCTCACCCTAACCCTCTCCCAGAGGGAGAGGGGAGATGTTGGGGAGGGAGAGGGGAGTTATTAGCCCTCACCTGTGCCCCTCGGGCGGGTTTGAAACCCGCCCCTACCAGATACACGCTACTAGATACACGCTACTGGGCTCACTCCACCCGGCTGTTACGGCCGTAGGGGCGGGTTTCAAACCCGCCCACCCAGACATAGAGGGGAAAGTATGCCCTCACCCTAGTATTTCAACTCTCTCTTGTATAATTTAACAACCCGCCGGCCTTGATAATCGCTACCTCTCGCTGCGTCAGGCCATGCAGCACAGAGAAGCTCGCCCCGCTTCTGCAGTTCAATACCGTCAGTTCCT
>JAGXTL010000125.1 GCA_018333635.1 Dethiobacter sp. | reverse complement strand
GAGAGCTTTTTATCGGCAATTGCGCACATCACGCCGGTCAGGTAATCGACCACCACAAAGACAATTAAGGCATAAAGAAAGCCGTCCAACCCGCCCAAAAACCAGCCAAGAAAACCGCCGATAGCGGCAAAGGCCGTCTGTACATTGCTCCAGATAGATTTCATTAGCAAAACCTCCGTTTCAAAAAGAATAAAAAAGAACGCCTGCCGGCTGTGCGGCAAAGCGCCCTAAAAACTATGCTCATTTAAATACCCGCTTGCCTCGTCCGCTTTCCGGCTTAATCGCCCTGTCAATCAAGTCTCTGATGTTTAAGCGTCCTTTTTCAGCGCCGCTGTCTACCGTAAACTCCGTCATAAAACCATTCTTGCCAAGAGTATGCCTGACAGTCGTAACTATCCCAAGAATCTGAGTTCCGTCATCTGAAATGATCCTTGCTTCATCGCCAACCAAAAGGTGCGGGCGTACCGGCCCGACGAATGTTTCGACTACACCCGCCTCAGAGAGCCTTGCCGCTATGCCGCCGATGATAGCCTGAACCTCGGTACTATCGGAATTGTCCGGAAACTGGATATGCAGCGTCTTTTGCGGCGCCAGTATCCACATCTGCTCTACCGTAACAGGCGAGTACAGATAGCTCATCCCGGTTGCGGTGTTGAACCGACCGCACACTTTAGCATATATCCCCTCATCGTCCCGTGCAATGTCACGGCTCCAGACATCTCTTCCCCTCTCAAAAGTGTATGCACTGTTTACTTGAACGGGAGGGTAGGAAACTGCCGACCCTACGACAATCCTGCCTTCCATCGTTTCTAGCATAACCCAGTTTAAGGCGGCTTTAATCAGCTCATTTAATGCGTCCAGCACCCCTGTTTCAGGTGTAAATAATATCCCGAATTTCCACGCGTTCGGATCCGTAGTTGATTGCACATCATAATTTTCAATACCGGCATCCCGTAATAATTTGACCACGTTAAGATAATATGTCTGGAAGGGAAACGCGTGATTCTCGTTTAGCGACTGGTCGCGCAAGAGCTTGCCGCTGATGCTGCGTCCCTCCACCGCCGCGTGAGTTTTTGTGACGCCCATATTTACCCGGTCCACATACTGCACACCCATCGGATACTCTTCGCTGTTCCCAAGCTTCAAAAATAGTT
>JAGXTL010000004.1 GCA_018333635.1 Dethiobacter sp. | reverse complement strand
GCTTCACCAGACAGTAGAGCATGAAGATACACCTCAAATCCGGGGGATGATTAACAAAGTTTCCCACCTCGTAAAAGTAGAAGAAGCATAGGAGGTGTAGTGAGATGCGATTGCATGAATTGAAAAGTCCTAAGGGAGCCCGCGCAGCAAAGAAGCGTGTGGGACGAGGGATAGGCAGCGGATTAGGCAAAACTTCCGGCGTTGGCCATAAGGGACAAAAAGCGCGTTCCGGCGGAGGTGTCCGTCCGGGATTCGAAGGCGGGCAGATGCCTCTGCAGCGTGCCTTGCCAAAGCGGGGTTTTACCAGTATCTTTAAAAAAGATTATAACGAGATCAATGTGTTCCAATTAAACGTCTTTGCCGACGGGACGGAAGTAACGCCGGAGCTGTTAAAGCTGAAAGGGCTGATCAAGTCTTACAAAGACGGTGTAAGGATTCTTGGCAACGGCCAATTGGAGAGAACTTTATTTGTGAAAGTTCAGGGTTTTACCAAAACGGCTGCGGAAAAGATTCAAGCTGCCGGCGGCAAAGCTGAGGTGATTTAGGATGCTGGAGACTCTTCGCAGCGCCTGGAAAATTAAAGAGTTGCGCGCGCGTATAATCTTTACCATGCTTATGCTGATTGTTTACAGGCTTGGTGCGCACGTTCCGGTACCCGGTGTCGACCCGCAGCGGATTGCAGATTTTTTCCGGGGAGATAATTTATTTGGGCTGTTTAACATCTTTGCCGGCGGCGCTCTGGAAGGATTCACCGTGTTCGCCATGGGAATTATGCCATACATTAACGCATCGATTATCATGCAGCTGCTGACGGTAGTTGTTCCAAAACTCGAGAAGTTGGCAAAAGAAGGGCCCGACGGGCAGAAGAAGCTGCAGCAGTATGTTCGTTACGGTACTATTGTCTTGGCCTTGATTCAGGCAACCGGGATGACTGTGGGAATTTTTCGGGGAGCAGTAATTGATCCCAATCTTTTCACTTATCTCACAATCATCATCGCGCTTACCGGCGGCACTGCATTTTTAATGTGGCTAGGCGAGCTGATAACGGAAAAAGGTATCGGCAATGGAATATCTATTATCATTTTTGCCGGCATTGTCGCCAGCTTTGGCCCCGGACTGCTGCAAACTTTTGAATTGCTGCGCGTCGGCATGATGAATATCTTTACGCTGATTGCTACTGCAGTGATTATTCTGGCTCTGATTGTTGGGATTGTGGCTCTGGAAGAAGGACAACGCCGTATTCCCGTTCAGTACGCTAAGCGCGTGGTTGGGCGCAAAATGTATGGCGGACAGTCGACACATATTCCAATGAAAGTGAATCAGTCCGGCGTTATCCCTGTCATTTTCGCTTCAGCCCTTTTAATGTTTCCGGCTACCTTGGCACAGTTTATTCCCCATCCTTTCGCACAGAGCATAGCGCGTGTGCTTTCACCGGGTGCCGCGCTGCACACACTTTTGTTTGTGCTCTTGATTGTTTTCTTCGCCTATTTCTACACTGCCATCCAGTTTGATCCGGTGAAGATTTCGAATGATATGAAGAAGAATGGCGGTTTTATTCCCGGACTGCGTCCCGGGCGCCCCACAGCTGAGTTTTTAGCCCGTGTTTCCACCAGGCTGACGCTGGCCGGTGCGCTTGCCCTCTCGCTTATTGCCGCAGTCCCGATCGTTTTGCAGGGCCTGTTTAATATCAATGTACTTTTCGGCGGCGTAGGGATGATTATCGTGGTTGGTGTGGTGCTGGAAACGACGAAACAAATTGAAAGCCATATGTTGATGAGAAATTACCAAGGCTTTATGAAGTAACGGAGGCATGATGATTACCATTAAGTCTGAACGGGAGCTGGCACTGATGCGCTACGCGGGACGCGTGGTGGCGGAGGTTCTGCAGGAGTTAAAAGAGACCATCCGTCCAGGCATCACAACTCTCGAATTGGACAGAATTGCTGAGCGTTATATCAAGAAAGCCAACTGTCAGCCTGCTTTCAAAGGCTATCACGGTTTCCCCGCGAGCATCTGTGCATCGATTAACGAGGAAGTGGTGCATGGGATTCCAGGCTTGCGGCGGCTGCTGGAGGGAGATATCGTCAGCATTGATGTGGGTGCCGTTTATCAGGGGTACTACGGTGATGCTGCCGCCACATTCCCTGTGGGGCATGTTAGTGAGGAAACAATGCGCTTAATTTATGTTACCGAGCAGTCTCTGCATTGGGGAATAGCTCAAGCGGTCGAGGGAAAGCACCTCACAGATATCTCACATGCAGTACAGGATTATGTGGAAGAAAACGGTTTTTCCGTTGTCCGTAACTATGTTGGTCATGGCATAGGCAACCAGATGCATGAGGAACCACAAGTGCCAAACTTCGGCAAACCTGGGCGCGGCCCGCGGCTGCAGGCCGGGATGGTCTTGGCGATAGAGCCCATGGTAAATACCGGAACATGGCATGTGGAAACATTGCAGGATAATTGGACTGTTGTTACACTAGACCGAAAATGCTCGGCGCATTTTGAACATACGGTGGCTGTCGGAAAAGAGAAGGCTGAAATCCTGACCGCTCTGTGAGACTCTTGGCTTCTTTTGCGGAATGCAATCCTGCCAAGTGGAGGGATGTTGACGTATGATTCAACCGCCTAAGCCAGGGACTCTGGTCCAATCGCTTGTAGGTCGTGACAATGGGGAATATTACCTGGTTGTCGGCACCTTAGGGCCGAAAGTCCTGGTTGCTAATGGTGTGAACCGCCCCCTGAAAAGCCCAAAGAAAAAGAATCTCCGTCATCTGCAAGTACTGGCGACTGCCCACGCTGAGCTGGTGGGAAGGATTAACAGCGGCAGAGCACGGGATGAGGAGATTGTGCAGGCGATCCGCGAGATGGTCGGACGTAAGCATGCGGGGGGAGAAAGGGAGGGAAATGAACCTAATGTCAAAGAAGAAGGACGTAATTGAGGTAGAAGGGACAGTTTTTGAACCTCTGCCAAACGCGATGTTTCGCGTGGAGTTGAAAAATGGACATAAGGTCCTTGCCCATGTCTCCGGAAAAATCCGTATGAACTTTATCCGCATCCTCCCGGGGGACAGGGTCTTGGTGGAATTATCTCCATACGATCTGACACGAGGACGGATTACCTACCGTTATAAGTAGACGCGAAGAAGGAGGTTTTAGGATGAAAGTCAGACCATCTGTGAAG
>JAGXTL010000006.1 GCA_018333635.1 Dethiobacter sp. | reverse complement strand
CCTTCACCGCCAACCGGCTACCTGGGTCAAGACGCCGCGCACCAAAGAAGCCCCCTCCAGGTAAAAGAGAGTGTCTTTTAAGCCACGGGGACAAGCCACGGGGACGGTTCCCGTGGCTTAGTTTGTTACTTCGTATCATTGCAGGCAGCTACCCAGCTGTCGGCATCTAGTGGGACAAGGGGACAGGGTTTTTGTCCCAATGTTTGTAAAGGGTGGAGTAACCTGAGTAAAATATCCCTATGAAACTAGAATCGGGTACATTCAGGCTTGCTGGGCTAAAGAAATTAGTGTATAATATCTTTAGATTGTGCAAGGAGGATTGTTTCATGCCAAATATTAAATCCAGTACGGACTTAAGGAATAACTACAATGAAATCTCGACATTCTGCCGTGAAAGCAGGGAGCCTGTTTTTATTACGAAAAACGGACAGGGTGATTTGGCCGTTATGAGCATGGAGGTTTATGAGATGCTAAGCGGTAAGCTTGAACTATACCGCTTGCTTGACGAGGGAAGGGCGGCGGTAGCAAAGGGTAGGAAGCGTCCGCTCGAAGATGTCATGCGAGACATCCGGCAGGAAATTACAGATGGCAAGATATAGAATTGACATATCTGAACCTGCCGAATACGACCTTCGCGATATTGTGCGATATATCTCCGCGCAACTGTTTGCACCTATGACGGCAATTAAGATGATGGATACCATGAACGAAGCGATAGCGGGACTTGCTCTTATGCCGCAAAAGTGCACTTTTGTGACGGATGAGAGACTTGCTATGTTAGGATATCGCAAGTTGCCCGTAAAGAACTATATCGTCTTTTTCACGATAAACGAAAAGTTAAAAGTTGTTGATGTGGAGAGAATCCTTTACGCAAGACGCGACTGGCAGCGTATCCTCTAAAGGTCTTTTCGTCTGCGGTGGCTTTGAATATTCCAAAGCTGCAGTTAACTATTGAGTTATTTCACTTACCTAAAAATTGTGGTGAGTGATTTTTTATGTACGAGCCAATATTTCATGGCTTGGGTATTATTTTCCGGTGTAAATGGTCAGGAAGGTTTTTCTTTAGTGTGGATGTTCATTTGTTCCGCTATGTTTGGGGGAAGAAGGTGGACGAGTGGGACAAATCACCTGTCCCCTTGTCCCTATTGACCTTAAAGAGTATTTGGAAAACCTGCTCGGGAAAAAAGTGGATTTAGTCACCGAAGGAGCATTAAAGCCACAGCTAAAAGACGCGGTGCTACGAGAGGTTGTTTACCAATGACCAAGAGGGGACATCTTTTATTTTTGGAAGATATACTTTTGGCCATGGACAAAATAGAAAAGTATATCAATAACATGTCTCAACAGGATTTTGAACACAAAAAGACATTGTGGTAGACGCCGTAATCAGAAACCTTGAAGTTATCGGAGAAGCGGCAAAAAGTGTTCCAATAGAAGTTAGAGAGGAATATCCGCATATTCCCTGGAAGAGAATGATTGGCCTGAGAAATATCATGATACATGAGTATTTTGGAATTGACCTCAGCATTGTTTGGACCATTGTGAAAAATAATTT
>JAGXTL010000062.1 GCA_018333635.1 Dethiobacter sp. | reverse complement strand
CCTTCACCGCCAACCGGCTACCTGGGTCAAGACGCCGCGCACCAAAGAAGCCCCCTCCAGGTAAAAGAGAGTGTCTTTTAAGCCACGGGGACAAGCCACGGGGACGGTTCCCGTGGCTTAGTTTGTTGCTTCGCATCATTGCAGGCATGAAAAGTAAAAGCTTGGAGGGTTAATTGATGCATAGCGCAAAACGAGATTATCTTGCGATGCTTGTCGATAAGTAAAACGTTAAAATGGCATATTAAAACATAAGATCGTTTGATATTTGTGATAGATGTGATATACTTCACTATAGATGGGAGGTGGCTTTTTTGTTCAGAGAAGGCATCAAAGATTTAGTTAGGTGGAAAGCTGGAGCGCAAAGAAAACCTTTATTAATCCGTGGAGCAAGACAGGTGGGCAAAACATGGATAATGAAGGAGTTTGGGAAAAAACATTATGAACAGGTTGCCTATATAAATTTTGATAATAACGAACGGATGGAAGGCTTGTTTAAAGGCAATCTTGGTATTCAGCGAATACTCACTGCTCTTCAAATTGAGTCGGGCATTACAATAGACGCCCAAAATACCCTCGTAATTTTTGATGAGATACAAGAAGTGCCAAGGGCGTTAACATCTCTAAAATATTTTTACGAAAACGCACCGGAGTATCATATTATTGCCGCAGGTTCTCTGCTTGGCGTGGCGCTTCACCCAGGCACGTCATTCCCCGTGGGCAAGGTTGACTTTATGGAGTTGTATCCACTAAGCTTTATGGAATTTTTAATCGCGACCGGCAATGAAAAATTGGCAAACCTCCTAGCAGCAAAGGATTTTGAGCTGATCACAAGCTTTAAAGGCAAATACATTGATTTGTTAAAGCAATATTATTATATTGGCGGAATGCCTGAGGCGGTCAGCACCTTCATTGAAACGAATGATTATGCCAAAGTGCGTGAGGTGCAAAACCGTTTGCTTCTGGCTTATGAGCAGGACTTTTCCAAGCATGCCCCAAATGAAACAGTTCCAAGAATACGGATGCTCTGGACATCAATCCCGGCGCAACTTGCCAAGGAAAACAGAAAATTTGTATATGGACTCATAAGGCAGGGGGCAAGAGCAAGGGAATATGAGCTTGCAATGCAATGGTTGCTTGACTGCGGGTTAATATATAAAGTAAGCAGAATAACAAAGCCTGATATGCCGCTTATAGCCTATCAGGACTTCAATGCTTTTAAAATATTTGTTTTGGATGTTGGTTTACTGGCTGCCATGAGCGGGCTCGATCTAAAATCGCTGTTGGAAGGTAGCCGAGTTTTTGAAGAGTTTAAAGGAGCCTTAACAGAGCAGTATGTTTTGCAGCAGTTAATGACGAATAAGGGTATAACGCCTTTTTACTGGACAGCTGAACGGTCAAACGGTGAGATTGATTTTGTTTTTCAAAGCGGGCCAGATATTATTCCCCTTGAGGTCAAAGCAGCTGAAAACCTCCAGGCTAAAAGTTTGAAAAGCTATTGGCTAAGGTACAAGCCAAAGTATGCCATTCGCACATCAATGTCCGATTTTAGGCAAGAGGAGTGGCTGACCAATCTTCCGCTATATGCAATAAACGCTATTTTGAGTGTATCTTGTGACCGATGAGCGCCTTGCTTTGTTGGGGATGCGAAAGCTGCCGGTTGAAAACCAGATTATTATTTATAGCATACCAGGAAATTATATTGTTCAGGGAAGCTAAGATCCTGTGCGTGGGGGTTAAGTGGGTGTCTCCCCTTGCTTTTGCGGATGCTTAGGGTCCGCAGACTGGGCGGCACCCCGTAGGGGAGGGTTTCAAACCCGCCCGACCCAATTGGCAAAACGCAAAACTTCTTTTTTAACCTGCTGGAGTACCTTGTTTTAAGCTTTAAGATCATCCATTTTATAGGCTAAAAAAATGTGATGGAAGGGTAAGTTTATGGCGATTAATAGGGTTCGCGATCATTTAAAGAAATGGGGTAGAAACGATGATATCATGGAGCATGATACATCCAGTGCGACTGTAGAACTGGCCGCACTGGCACTAGGTGTTGAGCCGGCCAGAATTGCAAAGTCCCTTTCTTATAAAGGAAAGGAAGGCGCGTTGCTTGTTGTTTCAGCCGGAGACGCAAAGACGGATAATGCAAAATTTAAGGCTGAATTTGGTATTAAGGCAAAAATGCTGACCCCGGAGGAAACTTTCGAGCACACGGGCCATGAAGTGGGTGGAGTGTGTCCGTTTGGGCTAAAGACGAATATACCGGTCTTCCTCGATATTTCTTTAAGAAGGTTTGAAACAGTTTTCCCCGCCTGCGGCAGCAGTAATTCTGCTATAGAACTTACCTGTCCGGAGCTAGAAAAATATTCGTTATGCCAAAGATGGGTTGATGTTTGTAAAGAGTGGAATAACCTGAGTATAATGTCCCCATGAAACCAGACAAAATTTTCGGAGTTATGCCTATCGGTTCCCAGACACTTTCAGCATCTATTTGACGACAGGTCTTGGAAAACCACATCCATTGTCTGAAAACCTAAAGGGTTATAACGGAGTAACCATTACTGGAAATGTGAGACTGATTTGTAAAGCCTGATGCCGAAAGATTGGAACCGGTAGCTTTGATATCCGGCTACTCATTCCTGATGCCCAAGGTTCAATGCTTGTCATTGAGTGGCGAAAGCGATTAAACGTCAGCAGTTTGGCACGAATTCCTGAAATATCACTCGGGAAATGTTTGAGGTGGTTTTAATTGAGTTTTACAGAAGTATGGGTATAGGGACGAGGTTGAGAAATATCTGCTGGGGTAGCTGTTTGAATATTTAAGACTTCTTCAAGAAGCTTCACATCGTAGCCTCTCTTGACAATAGTCTTGAAGTCTTTTTTTAACCTGCTGGAGTACCTTGTTTTAAGCTTTAAGATCATCCATTAAATCGCTTGCGCTGTCAAAAGATTTGCTCATGTGGCGATTACTGTTGACATCATCAATTGCGGCGATGGTTTCAGTATTGGGTCTTTCAATGCGAAGGTCAAAAGGAATACCGCCATAGCGAACGGAATAGCACAGGAACATATTCATTGCGGTTGACATGTTTAGTCCAAGCTCAGAAAAAATAGCCTCTGCCTTGCGTTTTAGTTCCTCATCGGAATTTGGTTGAGTGGATATCTTTATTTTGATATAATATGCATATATAGGGAATGGGAGGTGTATCTTATGCCAAACATCAGGCCAAGTTCGGATTTAAGAAACAAGTATAATGAGATTTCCGAGTTCTGTCACAAGTATTCTGAACCCGTCTATATCACTAAAAACGGAACCGGTGATTTAGCAGTGATGAGCATAGAAGCCTATGAAAAGCTTGTGGGCAAGTTTGAATTGTATAAGCTATTAGATGAGGGCCTTGAAGCAGCCAAGGATAACAACGTCGCAACTGCCGAGGATGTTTTTCAAAGAATCGAGCGTGAACTTTCGGAATGAAAAGTTATAAGGTGCTAATGACCGAACCGGCTACAGGTGACTTGATTTCCGAAACAAATATGTGGTAAAGGTTGATAGAATCGAATGATATTGGAGAGGATGCTCAGTGATGAGTAGATTTGAAATCGAAGAAATCATTAAGAAACATAAACCAATACTTCACGAAAAATTTAAAGTGAAGAGCATAGGAATTTTTGGTTCATATGCGCGTAATCAGGAAACCGATAAGAGTGATATAGATATTCTGGTAAGTTTTCGTGAGCCTGTGGGCTGGGAATTTGTTGACCTTAAAGAGTATTTGGAAAACCTGTTCGGGAAAAAAGTGGATTTAGTCACCGAAGGAGCATTAAAGCCACAGCTAAAAGACGCGGTGCTACGAGAGGTTGTTTACCAATGACCAAGAGGGGACATCTTTTATTTTTGAAAGATATACTTTTGGCCATGGACAAAATAGAAAAGTATATCAATAACATGTCTCAACAGGATTTTGAGCAAAAAGACATTGTGGTAGACGCCGTAATCAGAAACCTTGAAGTTATCGGAGAAGCGGCAAAAAGTGTTCCAATAGAAGTTAGAGAGGAATATCCGCATATTCCCTG
>JAGXTL010000039.1 GCA_018333635.1 Dethiobacter sp. | reverse complement strand
GGGCTAACCCTTACCCACACTTGACACCGGGGGTCAGGCAATGTTAAGATAGGAATATGCAAATACATGGTCATTATTTTACTAAAACCGTCATACGTGAAATCCAAGAGCTCGTCAAGGCGAAGCCTGGCATATCGCGCCGGGAACTTTCTCGCCAGATTTGCCGTCTCAACGACTGGCGTTCACCTAATGGCAACCTTAAAGAGATGAGTTGCCGTAAGGCTCTAGTGGAACTTGATCGGCAGGGCATTATCGATCTCCCGTTTGTGAAAAGTGTTGCCAATTTTGCCCAATCCCCCCCTGCTGACGCGGAAGTTGATGTTTCGCTGGTAAACTTGACCTTTGCGGAGTTGGGTGAAGTTACCGTTGAGCCGATAAGTAGCCGCTATACCAATGCCTCGAAGCTGTGGCGTACATTATTAGAAGAACATCATTATCTTGGTGCGGGCCCGTTATGTGGTGCGCAGATAAGATATATAGTAAAGAGTAGCAACTATGGCTATGTTGGAGCCTTAGCTTTTACCTCGGCCACATGGGCGCTAAAGGACCGTGATGAGCATATCGGCTGGAGCGAAGGTGCCAGAAGAGCAAATTTGGATAAAGTTGTTTTAAACGCCCGGTTTTTGCTTGTGCCCACGCTAAAGGTCGCCAATTTAGCGTCGCATGTGTTATCTTTAGCTCTGTCGCGCTTGCCTAAAGACTGGGAAGAGCGCTACAGTATTCGTCCTGTCTTGGTGGAAACCTTCGTTGATCCGGAGCGTTTTTCAGGTGCCTGCTACCGAGCGGCCAATTGGCGATGTATTGGTCAAACGGCTGGCAGGCGTGATGGTAAGCGTAAAAACATCTTGATATATCCTTTAGCCCCAAGTTGGCGTGAAATATTATGCCTAGAGCCTGAAATTAAACTTGGGGAAACTCCGCGTATAGAAGACCCGGCCAATTGGGCTGAAGAAGAGTTCGGCTCAGTACGGTTTTATGATCCAAGATTAAAGCGAAGGCTATATACTATCGCCCAAGACTTTTTAAATAAATGCGAGAAAAACATCCCGGAAGCTTGCGGCTCTAAGGCTAAAACCATAGGTGCCTATCGCTTTTTTCAGAACAAGGAGGTTAGCATGGAGGCAATCTTAGACGCTCACACCGAGGCTACCATAGAACGCATAAAAAATCACCGGGTAGTATTGGCACCCCAAGATACTACCATTTTAGATTACAGTACTCATCCCATGACCGAAGGGTTGGGACCGACAAACGGTATTGAAAACAATAGCATCGGCCTGATCCTGCATGATACCGTAGCCTTTACTGAAAACGGCACCCCCTTGGGCGTTGTAGATGCCCAGTGCTGGGCTCGCGACCAAGAAGACAAGGGCAAAAGCCGCAGACGAAAAGAACTGCCTATTGAGCAAAAAGAGAGCGTTAAGTGGTTGCGCAGCTTTCAAAAACTGGCTCAAATCCAAAAACTCTGCCCACAGACCACCCTTGTAAGTATCGGTGACCGTGAGTCGGATATCTACGAGTTGTTCTTTGAAGCTATGCAAAACGATGCAGGACCGAAATTGCTCGTACGCGCAGAAAAGACACGTAGTCGCTTAGTGGAAGAAAAACTGCTGTGGGACTATATGGCTTCCCGGGAGACAGATGGCACTCTACAAATTCATATTGCCAGACAAGGTGGCCGAAAAGGGCGGATTGCTTCTGCAGATGTGCGCTTTGCTGAAGTTGAGCTATCGCCTCCTAAAAGGTGCTCTTCCAACCCATCGATTAAGCTATGGGCCGTATATCTTGTAGAGACTGAAGCCAGCGAAGACGTTGCCCCGGTTGAATGGATGCTTCTTACCACAGCAGAAGTTAAAACTTTTAAAGACGCCCAAAAACGAGTTGAATGGTATGCGATGCGTTGGAGGATCGAGGTTTACCACCGCGTATTGAAAAGTGGCTGCCGGATTGAGGATCGCCAGTTAGGTACAGCTGAATCCCTCGAAACCTGCCTCGGAGTGGATATGGTGGTGGCTTGGCGTATTTACCACCTAACCATGCTTGGTCGGGAGACGCCTGATGTGGACTGCACTGCGTTTTTCAGCAATGTTGAATGGAAAGCGCTTTGTTGTTACGTCACAAAAACCCCTACTCCTCCTCAGAAACCTCCTTCTTTAAAAGAAGCGATATACATGGTGGCGAAGATGGGCGGATTCTTAGGCAGGAAACGAGACGGTTGTCCTGGCACCACGACATTATGGCGTGGTCTACAGCGCCTAGATACTGCTTCCGAGATGTATGGCATCATCAGGGGCGAAGAATCCCGCCCTCCCCTGCAAGCATGGCCATAATGCCCGGTGTCAAGTGTGGGTAAAGGTCAGCTGTTGGAGGGAGAGGGGATAAGCCTGGGAGATGTCGGCGGTCAAGCACAACAAGGCTGAGGGCGTCGCGCACAAGCGTTTGCGGACAAATGCCCTTATTCTCGAAAGCTGCAAAAATTTCACTATCGTCGGCAGGAATAGTGATGCGGCAGCTAGAATAGTAACAGTCATAGATATAAAAAAATCAAAAGGGCATAAAGTTATCCTGCAGCCGGAAGGGCAACCGAGACGGTTGCAAGAAGACGGAAATACTTCAAAGTTATGCTTGACACAAGCAAAAAAGAGCAGCATAATTAGTAGTAGATACTAATAGTATTAAGTGTTCAAGATTAGGATGTCAACCTTAGCCGGCAGTTTCTTGGCTGCTTCTTCTGAGAAAGGTTTTTAAGCGGGGGCTGGACGCCAGAAAATTGGTTAACAGCGGCAAAGTGGTAATAAGTATCAGTTGATCAGCAGGTAACGCATGAAACAAGCCTGCTTAGGGCAGGGAGACTGGTTGCCAGCAAAGCCCTCTTCTGCGCTATCGCTGGTGACAATTCTCACAAGACTCTCTTTTGGCCGGAGACGGAGGCGGGGACGAAGCCAAATGTCACATAACTCTCAACTGGCACAAGCAGTTTTTCGTTTTTTCGTGGCGGTACTGGTCGCCGGGTTTCTCGGTTTCTCGGCCTTGGCCGCTGATTTACAGGAAAATGTCAGCAGTTCCTGCGCGTTTTGTCACACGATGAGACCTCAGTATTACACTTGGCAGGCCTCCTCTCATGCTGCCGCCACCGACTGCCTCTCCTGTCACCGCCAGCCTGGCATTGAAGGAGCTTGGCAGCTCACCCGGGATTTGGGGCGCATGGCTTTTCAGCAGGTGCGCGGCACTTATGTCACGCCGCTGCGTATGTTGAAACCTCTGGAAGACGAAGGATGTCTCGCCTGTCATAGTTATGATCGGCCTACCAGTCCAGGCGGTAAGTTTTATATCCCTCATCAGCCTCATACTGAAATGAATGTTTCCTGCGTTTCCTGCCATAGCGCGGTGGCTCACGGCGATATCGGCCGCCGTGGCATGACTGCTATGATCCCCGAGAGGGATTGGGATACATCGGTAGCCAAGGAGCAGTTGGCAAGGACAAGGCTTGAGCCGTTGAAAGAAAGCTGTATGGGTTGTCATTATCTCAGAAGAGTCTCCAATTCCTGCAGCGTCTGTCACGATGAAAGTATGCTGCCCCCGGATCACTTGGTTGATGATTTTGCCGTAGACCATGGCGATGAGGCGCTCGCCGATCTAGGAAGTTGCAATTTCTGCCACGGCATGACCGGCAGGAGGCGCCTGAGTATCAGGCAATACCCCGAAGTAGCGCAGTACGCCAAGGCAAACCGTTTCTGCTTCGACTGCCACGCACAGCGTCCCGTAAGTCACGGCACTCTGCCGTGGAGGGAGCATGGTGATGCGGCACAAGGCAATGAGGAAAGTTGCCTTGCCTGTCATGATAATCAAGCTAATTTTGACTTGCCTGCGCCAGCTACAACAACTTGCGCTTCGTGTCATCCTTCAACGCATAGGGAAGGCTGGCAAGTTAGGCATAGCCTAGTCCCCGGGGTAAGAATTCAAGATTCTTGTTGGATGTGCCATTACAGGCCAGGCTGTCAGCGTTGTCACTGGCCGGAGTAGTTAAGTTCGCCTTCGCCCTCACCCTAACCCTCTTCTTTCAAAAATGCCCTCTCCACCCGTTGGGGGGAGAGGGAAGGGTGAGGGGGGAGAAGAAATTGCTTTAGACTTTTGCCCTCACCCTAGCCCTCTCCCAGAGGGAGAGGGGAATTGTCGGGGAGAGGGGATTTGCCCGGCAGCAATAATATTAGAGAATAGTTTAGACGGAGAGTGAATATCAGTGGAAGCAACTGTGAAGAAAACAGCTAAAGGTCTGCCTCTCTGGATAGCGGTGTTACTTTTTCTCTTAGGTCAGCCCTTGTTGTCGCTTGGCGGTTATCTGCTTGGCACCAATTTCTTCTGGGCTGATGCCGATTTGGCACGCCTAAATCAGCAACTTGAACATTTCCGCAGCCTAGTCGATGCGGAACCTGATAATCCAAGCCACCGTACCGAACTTGGTTTCACCTATTTTACAATCGGCAATTATCGTTCCGCGCATGACCAGTTAAGCGACGCGATTAGTCTGGATGAAAATTATTTGCCCGCTTACCTTTCTCGTGGCTATCTGCTTGTGGAGCTGGGACGTTTGGATGAGGCGCTGAGCGATTTTCAAAAAGTGAAAGAGCTTGAGCCTAGTGACTTTCGTGGCTTTCTAAATGCGGGCATTGTTTTTCGGAAACTTGGTATGCTGGAGGAGTCGATTGTTGAGTTAGAACAGGCTCGTTCTTTGGCTGCAAACAGCAGCGATATCTATTATCACTTGGCTCTGACTTACGAAGCGAAGGGAGATGCGGTTGCTGCGCTAGATTTGCTAGATCGCTCCTTGGAGCTTGATCCGCTCAACCAAGATGCCCAAGCAGCAATGTTTCGCTTACAAGGCAACTAGAGGAGGGAGATAAATGTCAACCGGAAGTTTTTCCCTGCGGGATTTGTTAGGCTTTCCTGTCTCCCGCCGCTGGGTGTACACGCTTTTTACGCTATTGTCATTATTGCAAATCAGTCTTTTTACCGTCACGTATCTACAGGGGCAGCCCCGTTTACTGCGGCAGGTGCTTGCGCCGATGACTCCAGGCAGACCAGTCTTTGACAGGATGATTTACGGCGCTTTAGGCGAGGGCATGTTTAATAAGCCGATGGCTGTGACTTGGAGTCTTGATAGGATTTTTGTCAGTGATACAGGTAATCAGCGTGTGCAAGTATTTGACTCTGCCGGCAACTTTCTCTTTCACTTCGGGGAGCAAGGCAGCGGTCCGGGGCAGTTTCTTTTCCCTTATGGTTTGGCAGCCTCAGCAGACCTGCTTTATGTGGCGGATCTCTATACCGGTCGCATCTCCACTTTTGATTTAGCTGGCAATTTTCAGGGATATTTTGCTGAAGCCGCGCGGGAGGCAGGTAAACTGTTAAGCCCGGGAGCTCTGCTTTTAAGTGGTGACAAGCTTTATGTCACAGATGTTCGGCGCAGCCGTGTGCTTGTTTTTTCCCTGGCAGACGGCAGCCTCTTAAATGAAATCGGCATGGAAGAAGACATTCTCGCGCCAAACGGTGTGGCGCTCGATCGAGCCGGCAATATTTATGTTTCATCTGCGGCCAGGCAGCGTATCGCTGTTTATGCCCCGGATGGCAGACCTATCCGTCTGATCAACGGCACCCCGGACGGGCACGGCACATCCGCGCTTTTAAACCCCAGGGGCATTGCCGTTACCGCTGACGGAAGGATTGTTGTTGTCAGCAAACTTACCCATCAGTTGGCCGTTTTTGATCAGGGCGGCAGTGTGCTCTTTACACACGGCGGCCTGGGTACGGGGCTTGAGCAGTTTAGCTTTCCGAACGGTCTTTATCTAGACCCCGCCGGACGTCTGCTCGTCACAGATACAGTTAATCGCCGTGTTGCTGTTTACCGTTGGTAGTGAAAAGCTTGCTCAAAGTTACCGACGGCAAATATAAAATCAGTTTTGGGGGTGATTTCGGCAAAAAGCTAATTTTAGGTCTTCGTCTTTCGTTTAGTCGTTTGTGTGTTTTTAGTAAACAGTCTAAAAGACAGGGAGGAAAGAAAATGAAAAGATTTGCTACTTTTACGGTCTTGTTGCTGCTGACCATGCTGCTTTTAGCAGGCACAGCGTCAGCTAACCAGACCGGGGCCGCGTGGGCGAACAGTAACCGCTCCGGGGAGACAGCCGTTGTTTGGGACGGAGGCGCCCTGCTGCGTAACGTGCCCGGTCAGCTTACTCACACCGCCTTCCAGCTCAATACAAACTCTTGTGCTTCTTGCCACATGACCCACACCGCCGTCGGTACAAACCTGTTGATTCAAGCTTCTACTCAGGATACCTGCATGGCTTGCCATGACGGTACTATCGGTTTCCTCAACGTTAACGCCGCCGCTACAGGCGACACAAGCGGCGCCGGCATGGGCGGTTCGGTTGCCGCCGGAACGTTCGGCGTTCTTACCGGTCGTACTCCTTCCATGCATGATGTTTTTGTTCCAAACACGCTCTCCGGCGCTCCCGGCGGAAACCGCACGGGCGTCGTCGAACAAGCCGGCGCTAGCTGGACTACCAACTTCACATGTGCCTCCTGTCACGCTCCGCACGGCTCCCACAGTATCCGTCTGCTCAACACCAATCCGAACAACGTAGCGCTGCGTCAAATCGCTTCTGCTAGCGCAGGCGTTGCCGGTGGTCGCTGGTCACCGAATGCAAGAGCCACCGGCTTTACTGTCGCAAGCGCGGCTTATGACGAAGCACGTCAGTTATGGGTTTATCCGACGGTTCATGCAGCAGCATATACCGCACCTTGGGTTGCCGGCTATACCGGTTCTGTCTCATCCACCGCCTATGGCCGTCTGAGTGCGCCTTGGACCAGGATTTACCATGAAGCATGGAATCCCAACTTAAACGGCAGATCTGACCCAACCGGTACTACGGCCTGGGTAGCGGCTGATATTGTTAATCTGCTTAACAGGTACTTCACGATTAATTTTGCTACCGGTGAAGTTATCCAGACGGAGACACAGCGCAACGATTTAATCAGTTTCCTCCAAAACGCGCCTTTTAACCTAACCCAAGCTCAGGCTGAAGAAGCACCTCTGAACATTGACGTTGCAAGAGGCTTGCGTGTCCGCGCCCAAGCTCTCAACCCTACAGGCGATTTGGTTGCGGACGCCCGTCGAGTTGACTTCATTAATCCCGCGACTTATGATGCGACCAGTTACAACCTCTTCTGCGCCGCCTGCCATACCGATTATTTGCCGACAATTTCCGCAGGTAACCAGACCGGCAGTGGCGTCGGTATTTACAGCCAGAAGTTCCGCCACACCATTAACCGTCCCGCAAGCGGCGGCCCCGTTCGCATGCCGGTAATAGGAGGCACCGCATTTACGGCTGCCAACCTGACCGGTACAGTTACAGGCAGCAACCGCCTGATGTGCCTTTCCTGCCACTTTGCCCATGGTGCAGATGCGAGCATGATGCTGCTTGCCGACAACACCCGGGTAAGCGCGGCCGGTGGTGCCACAGGCACGCCGACTGACCCGGCACAAAACGATGTGTCCGCACAACTTGGCGGCTCTTCTGCACTGAAGCGCTATATCAACCAGGCTTCTTGCTGGCACTGCCATATCCGCTCCTCAGCTACCGTTTTCCATAACAGCGAAACCTTCTGGACCCAGTTCTCGAATGGATTGCCTTGGTAGACTCTCCTAGAAGTTAGGAGGGGGCTGTCGCCCCCTCCCGCTTCCAAAATACAGAGGCGGAGGATTTTATGATGTCTCTGGCTTTTGGAAGCCGATTGCTTAGTTTGTTTTTGAATACATCTGACATCTGATGGGAGTGGCTGAAATGCAAGGGATATTGCTATTATTTAAAAGTAAAAAGTGGTTAGTTTTACTGCTTTTAATTGCGGCGGCGCTCTTTTTCTGGTTTGAAAGTCGTCAGGCACAGGATACGGCAGAGCCGCCTGCGCCGGGAGAGCCGGTGGCGGAAGCTTTGTTGCAGCCTCCGACTAACGATGCCGCTATTTACCGGACGCTTGAGGCATATCTTGCCGGTCTGGTCGCCGACGACCAGGAAGCTGTGCTGGCGCTCTTAACAGAAAGTCACCGGCAGGAGTTTACGGCAGCCTCCTTTCTCTTGCAGCCCGGCGCTGCTGAAAATTACAGTAGAATTGTACTGGCGGAATTGGCTCATAGCTTCCCCACGTATACCAGTCAGTTCACCGGTTTGGAAGGCGTGCCAGTGGCGGTACTTGCGGCTGAGTATACTGTAAACTTTTATCAGGGTGAGCAGCTTGTCGCTTCTCCCCGCTTTCGCGAGGAACTGCTCTTTCGACAGGAGGAGGGCAGTTGGCTGATTGCCGGCAGTCAGCGGGATTTTGTCGGTATGGCTGCACTGGCTCCATAAACTCGAGAGAAAATAACTGCAGGGAGCGAGCGAATTTATGCTTAGTAAAAAGACTTGCAAGTGTATGATAGTTTTAACTGCGATTTTGCTGCTGCTTTTATCCGGCGGCTGCGGAGGTAGGCAGGCGGAGAGCGAGCCGAACGAGTTTATGGCCTGGAGCTTCGTGCGCGGTTTGGTGCGTTCGCGAATGGAGCAACCTAACAAAGCAATTTTCCCGGAATTTAGTCAGGAGTTTGTCGAGCGGCAGGGGGATGATATTTTCGTCATACGCGCTCATGTCGGTGCTCCGGATGATACAGGCACGATGGTCAGCTATAACTTTATCGTAACCGCAGAATATCTCGGCAACCAAGTTTTCCAAGAAACATCCGTCGAAATCACCCGCGCCCCCTAACCAGGGGGACGGTTCTTCTGGTGAACTTTTCTTTACCTTTGCCCTCACCCTAATACTTTGCCCTCACCCTAACCCTCTCCCAGAGGGAGAGGGGATGTGCTGGGAGGGAGAGGGGATTAGAGGATGAGGGAGAGGGGGATGTGTTGGGAGGTAGAGGGTAGCTGTCGGTAGTGTCGGTAGGGACAAGGGATGTGCTGGTGGGAGAGGGCGGACTGCGGCGAGGGTGAGAGAAAAAAGGATGTTTGGCTGAGAAAAATATTGCAGCTTTTCAGGATGTTTTTTGACATCCTATTTTGATGTTTATCTGTATAGCTCTTGCGGAAACTTTGGAGAGGAAGGCTGTTTGTTGCTGTCTATAGTCTGGCATAACTTGTTAGCAGGATTTTTGCTTAAAAGGACGAATTTATTAAAGAAAATACGGTGTACTCGGCTGAAAGGAGGTGCGGGAGTGAGTAGGCTGCGCTATCAGAGCTTTTTGTTGTTGGCACCTTTAGTCTTTTTGTTGTTGAATTTCAGTTTGGTTTTTGGCAGTACTCTTTGGGTAGGCAACCCCTTTCCTCGTGTTTCCTGGATGCCTGAAAATGCTAACTCGAATCGAACAGGTGTAGCCCTACCTTTTGCAGTTTACGGCGTGGTTTATGAGCGCAACGTTCCCAGTCAGCTGGTGCATAGCAGTTTTGCTTTGAATACCAACTCCTGCGCTTCTTGTCATATCACCCATATGGCACCGGGTAGCAGCTTGCTTTTTCAGCGTTCAATCTATAACACTTGCAGCACTTGCCATTTTGACGCTACAATGAACGGCTACAATGTATTGACGGGCATAATGCCAGGTGGTGCGGTAGCCGGGGGTGGGCGTTTCTTTGACGGTGATTTTGCTGAGGCAGGCTCAAGAAGCGGCGTTTCTTTTCATCAGGCGACCGGTTCCGATCAGCATTGGCAGGCGCCGGGAAGCGGTATTAATCCTGATTTGCAGGCGGCGGACAGTCCCTGGATGCAGCCCTTTACTTGCGCTTCCTGCCATGGTCCTCACGGGACATTTAGCGGTCGTCATCTGCATTTTAATGTTAACGGGCAGGCACTCCGTACTGAGCCGGTAGCATTGGTCAGCGTGCCGGGAGAGGTGTATTTGATCCCGGAATTTCCGTATAGCAACAGGACGCCATGGCTTTTCTACGATCGAAACTCGCCTCTCTTTGGGACTCATGGTTTGCGGATATATGATAGCTTAAATTTTGATGTGACGGCGGCATTTCGGGTAAACCATCAGCTGGGCAGGGTCTGGCTGGAACAGCCTAATCGCGCGGGTGTCAGTCCATATCGTATAACTTTCAGTCAAGCCACAGTTGTTGACATAGTGGCAGATGCCGTTTATGGCCAGGAGAGGACTGTTTACCGCGGCGGCGTGGTGAATTTTTGTACCGCCTGTCATACCGGTTATTTGGAGCCGATAACTGTCGACGGTAACACTTATCTTTATACCAGGCACAAGAATTTTGAGCATCCGATTGATAGCGATATTACCCCTTTTATCAACAACGGTTTTATTACCAGACCGCCTGACGCTTTTCCTCTTGAGCAGCAGGGAGGGGAAAGTCAGTTAGTCTGTTTAAGTTGCCACTTTGCGCATGGTACTGACGCAGCGCTGATGACCAGAAGCAACTTAATTGACCCGGCTTATCCTGAGGGCAGCACCTCAATTCCGCCTGAGACTCATTTGCTGCGTTATGGTAGTGAAGCAAACGACAATAGAGAGGTTTGCCTAGCTTGCCATAACACCATGCCAGCTACTACCCTGGCGGTGCTTTCCAATTCACCGCTGAATCAGAGTACTGTATCGTCGCCTGCAGAGCTGCTTATCCGCTTTGACCGGCGGGTAGAAATGAGCACTGTAATCCCCGGGACAACCCTGAGAGTCTTTGATACAGTCTACGGTACTACGGTCTTAGGCACCGTCTATGCAACCGATAACGCCCGCACATTGGTCTTTACCCCGCAGATGCCGCTACCTGCTGGCAGTTATGGGGTGGAAGTGACTACCGATGTCAGGTCCTGGTTTCAGCGAGCGCTATCTCAACTATTTAGCTTCTTTTTTAATGTGAGTAGTTAACCTTTTAAGGCAGGGGGAAGATATAAAGTTCTTGTTAATGCGCGGAATTAGCGGAAGGCAGGAGACAGTTTGCGAGATTCTTTAATTGCAACATTAGTGAATTTGCGCCGGCAACTGCATAGCTGCCCCGAGGGCGGCTTTGCTTTGCCGGCTACTAAGTTATTCTTAAAAGACGCTTTAGGAGCTTACGGTTTTGCATTTGAGGAGCTGGGCGGCGGTTTGGTGGCGGAATTGGGTAAAGGCGCCGGGAAATGCGTGCTTTTACGTGCAGATTTAGACGGTTTGGCGGTAGTTGACGGCAAAGATGTGCCGTATCGCTCGCGTCATGATGGTTTTGCCCACGCTTGCGGACATGACGGTCATACAGCAATGCTGTTTGGCGCGATGCTCTTGCTCAAGGGAAAAGTGCTGCCTGGGCGGGTGCGCTTTATGTTCCAGCCGGCGGAGGAAACTCCGCCGGGCGGGGCGCAGGCGATGCTTGCGGCAAGGGTGTTAGAGGATGTGTCTGCCGCCTTTGCGCTGCATCTTGCGCCGCAGCTGCCGTTTGGCTCTGTGGGTATTAAAGCAGGCGTACTGATGGCTGCTACTGACGGCTTCAGGTTGTTGATCAGGGGCAGCGGGGGACATGGCGCTATGCCGCACCAGACAGTGGATGCGGTGGTGGTGGCGGCACAAGTAGTGCTGGCGTTGCAGGCTTTGGTCAGTCGGCAGATAGACCCGTTGGAGCCGGTCGTTGTGACAATAGGAAAGATCACGGGCGGCACCGCCATAAACGCAGTGGCTCAGGAAGCTGTGCTGGAGGGGACTGTGCGCACTCTCTCGCCGGAGTTGCGTCAGAGCATGCCGCAGCGGTTGCGTACGGTTGCGGAGGGGATTTGTCAGGCTTTCGGCGCTCGCTGCCTGCTGGAGTATAACTTTGGCTACCCGGTGTTGAAGAATGACGCTGCGATGGCTGAATTGGCTGCAACGGCGGTGGAGGATAGTGGTTTGCAGCTGCTGATGTTGCAACAGCCGCTGCTTGGCGGAGAGGATTTTGCCTATTTGCTTGAGCAGGTACCGGGTTGCTTGCTCTTTTTGGGCAGCGGTGATGAGCGTTTTAGCTATCCGCTGCATCATCCTTGCTTTGATTTTGACGAAGCTGTTTTGCCTCTGGGAGCGAAGCTGCTGGCAACGCTTGCAGAGAAAGCGCTGCTTGGTTGAAGTGTACAGTACTGGAAGAAAAAGCGCCCAAGAGTTTTTCTCTTGAAAAGGGCGTTTTTTTGTAGGGGCGGGTTTCAAACCCGCCCTACTTGGCACTGGGTGTTCAGGAATGAAGTTTCGTCGAAGGTGCGGCAACCTTCGGGCGGGTTTGAAACCCGCCCCTACAATGGGATAAGGCGGGCAGCCGTCTTCTCTGTCTGAAATTAGCAGGACAAATTGAACATGGACAAGTTTTTGTTGTTTAATAGTTGCATTTTGAAAATTATTTTTCAGGAGGTCTCGAAAGCGGAAGGAATATTCTAAAAACTGCAGAATAGGAAGTAATGGACTAACGTCGAAACAATATTCAGACAGAGCAACTATCAGGGAGCGTGAGGAAAATTGGAGATTATTGTCTGTATCAAACAGGTACCAGATACCACTGAGGTGAAAATTGACCCGGTTAAAGGCACCTTGATTCGGGAAGGTGTGCCAAGCATTGTCAATCCGTTTGATAAGAATGCGCTGGAAGCAGCTCTGCAGATTAGAGAGCAAAAAGGCGGCAAAGTAACTGTACTGACGATGGGGCCGCCGCAGGCGGTGGACGCGCTGCGGGAGTGTTTGGCGATGGGCGCAGATGAAGCCGTGCTGTTAAGCGACCGTGCTTTCGCCGGCGCCGACTCCTGGGCCACTTCCTACACACTTGCCAAGGCTATTGAAAAAGTAGGCAAACCGGAGCTTATTTTCTGCGGAAAGCAGGCGATAGACGGTGATACCGCGCAAGTAGGTCCGGGGATTGCGGAGCATTTGGGACTGCCTCAGGCGACTTATGTGCAGAAAATCCGGGAAGTGCAGAGCGAACAGCTTTTGGTGGAGCGGGCCATTGAGGGCGGCTATGAGGTTATTACTGTACCGCTGCCGGCAATGATAGCGGTCGAAAAGTCGATTAACGAGCCGCGTTTCCCCACCATGATGGGCACGATGAAAGCGCATAAAAAGACGATTCCCACTTGGTCAGCCGCCGATATCGGCGCCGAAGCAGATAAAATAGGTTTGGACGGCTCTTGTACCCAGGTGAAGCGTGTGTTCGCGCCGGAGCGTAAAGGACAAGGCGAAATGCTGACTGGTGAGACTGAAAATGAAGTCTGCCTCCTGCTGCTGGAAAAGCTGCAGGGAGCAAAGATTGTTTAGGGGGTAGCCGGAAAATGAGCGTAAAAATTATTGCGGAAGACTGTGTGGCGTGCGGCGTCTGTATTGACGCCTGTCCCTTCCCGGGCGCCATCGAAGTAAACGATGTGGCAGTACTCACCGATAAATGTAACGGTTGCGGCGCCTGCGCTGATTCCTGCCCGACCGAGGCCATTGTAGTGGAGAAGAAGGAAGACAAGAACGCGGTGAATGCCGCCGATTATCAAGGAGTTTGGGTCTTTATCGAGCAGCGCGACGGTTTGATTGCCAATGTGGCGCTTGAGTTGCTTAGCGAAGGGCGTAAACTTGCCGATAAGTTAGGGACGCATTTAGCCGGTGTGCTGCTTGGGGACGGGGTTACGGAACTATCTAAGCACTGCTTCGCATACGGTGCGGATAAAGTCTATTTGGTCGAAGGGGCGGTTTTTAAATACTATCGCACCGATTCGTACACCGAAGCGATCTGTAATTTGATTCGGCAGTATAAGCCGGAGATTCTGCTTTTTGGCGCCACGAATAATGGCCGCGATTTCGCGGCGCGGATTGCGGTTAGGGTTGACACCGGTTTGACTGCCGATTGCACAGAGCTGGCGATTGACCAGGAGAGCAAGTTGTTGCTGCAGACACGCCCGGCTTTTGGCGGCAATGTTATGGCTACCATTTTGTGTCCGAATCGCCGCCCGCAGATGGCTACCGTCCGACCGAAAGTAATGAAAAAGCTGGAACCTGATTATAGCCGCAGTGGTCAATTAATCCGCTATGACAGCCCGGTGAGGGAGGAAGATGTTTCCACAAAGATTTTGGAGGTTGTGGAGCATGCTACGAAGACGCTTAATTTAGCGGAAGCCGAAATCATCGTTTCCGGCGGTCGGGGTATCGGGGCTCCGGAAAATTATTACCTAATCGAGCAGTTGGCTGAGGTTCTCGGCGGCGCGGCCGGTGCCTCGCGCGCGGCGGTTGATGCTGGCTGGGTGCCGCATTATCGCCAAGTGGGGCAGACCGGCAAGACGGTTGCGCCAAAGCTTTACATCGCCTGCGGAATCAGCGGCGCGATTCAGCATTTGGCGGGTATGCAGACAAGCGATGTGATTGTCGCGATCAATAAAGACCCGGAAGCGCCGATCTTTAAAGTGGCTACTTATGGAATAGTCGGCGATTTGCAAAAAGTGCTGCCGCTGCTGACGAAAAAGTTTAAGGAATTGAAAGAGGCGTAATAAGAGAGGCTGCCGGCACGTCTGATGTGCCGGTCTTTTTTTGTTTTTGGGCTTTGTTTCGTCTTCTTGGCTTTGGCAGAGGTCGGTCTAGTTAGCGATTTAGGCGTTTTAAAGATGCCCTCACCCTAACCCTCTCCCGGAGGGAGAGGGGAATTGTGGGGTAGAGGGAGAGGGGAAATGAGGGGGTGGAGGGAGAGGGGAAAGCGTTACTCTTGTCAAGCATTGCTTGGCTCTGTATAATGTAGATTAAAATGGAGGGTAAGGGCAAAAAAGGGCATACTAGGCGGAGGAGGTGCTGTTTGATGGAACAAATCGGCCAGGTGGTAAAAGTAAATGAGGGCAGGGCGGTGGTGCTGGTGAGCAGGCATCAGGTCTGCGGCAAGTGCGGCGGGTGCGGTGTGGCCATTTCCGGTGCCGGTGAAAACCAGCTTGAAGTGCTGAATCAAGTGGGTGCTGAAGTTGGCGATAGGGTAAAGGTCGTTTCCGATTCGGCACATGTCTTGAGGGCATCGTTTGTAGCTTATATCCTGCCGATGTTGGCTTTGCTGGCCGGTGTTTACGCCGGGCAGGTGCTGGACCAGACTTATACGATTTTTGCACGTCTGGATATTCTGCTGGGGATTCTATTTTTCTTTGCTTCATATTTTTTTGTGCGTGCCTATGACAAAAAGATGGCTGCCGGCCAGATTAAGGCATCCATTGTGGCGATTGTCCCGCCTGATGAGCCGCCGGTGGACGAAAAATGTTAGTGCTCGGGATTGCGGGGAGCCCGCGGCGCGGCGGCAATTCGGAAACTTTGCTGGATGAGGCGCTGGCGGCGGCGGCGGCGATGGGGGTTGAGGTGGATAAGGTGGTGCTCAGCGCGCTTCAGTATCTTCCGTGTATTTCCTGCGGTGCTTGTGAAAAAACGGGAATCTGTCCGCTGGAGGATGAAATGCAGCCGCTTTATGAGAAAATTGGTGCGGCGCAAGCTTTAATATTCGCTTCCCCAATGTACTTTTATACTGTTTCAGCTTGGGCTAAGGGAGCGATTGACAGGGCGCAGGCGCTCTGGTCGCGTAAGTATGTCTTAAAAGACCCGCGTTATACTGCCGCTAAGTCAGGATATTTTATTGGCGTAGGCGCTACCCGGGGCGGCAAACTTTTTGACGGCGCGCTGCTGACGATGAAATACTACTTTGACGCAGCCGGTTATGCTCCGGCTGGGAATTTGCTGGTGCGGGGGATGGATGAAAAAGGGGCTGTTAAGGCTTTTGCGGACAAG
>JAGXTL010000073.1 GCA_018333635.1 Dethiobacter sp. | reverse complement strand
TGGTGCTCTTTGGTCCGAAAAAACTTCCGGAAATTGGTCGTTCATTTGGAAAGGGATTAAAAGAATTTAGACAAGCCACTAAAGAAATTAAAGAAAGTGTTGATCTTGGGGATGAGGATACAGCGGGCACAAAAGAAGCTTAAGTGTTATTGGGGGTGGCGGTGTGGCTAGTTTAGCGGACAAGTTCGGCAGACAAATCAGTTATCTGCGCATTTCCGTGATCGATCGCTGTAACTTGAACTGTTTTTACTGCATGCCTGTGGCAAGCGGCTGCAGGCGCATCATGGGAGATGAGTTGAATTTGGACGAAATTATTCGCATTGTCCGTGCCGCTGCCGTTTGCGGAATCAGCAAAATTCGACTCACAGGCGGAGAGCCTCTGCTTCGACCCGATCTTGTGCGGATAGTGAAAAATATCTCCGCTATTCCCGGTATCACCGACATCTCCCTCACTACAAACGGTCTGTTGCTGCCTAAATTGGCTCGCCCACTGGCGGTCGCCGGGTTAAACAGGGTCAATATCAGCCTAGATTCACTGCAAAGCGAAGTGTTCCGCCGCATTACCAGGGGCGGCGAGCTGGAAGATGCGATTGCCGGTTTGCAGGCTGCATACGAGGCGGGGTTGACGCCTGTAAAAATTAATGCGGTGCTGCTTAAAGGGATAAATGACGGCGAAGTTGCTGATTTTGCCAGACTTACACTTGAGCGGGATATTCATGTGCGCTTCATCGAGTTTATGCCGATTAGCGGAGATAGCCACAACTGGAAAAAGCATTATCAACCAATAGATACAGCGATAAAACTGTGTGCGCAAGTAGCTCCGTTAATCGAAGCTGATTCCCCTGCAAACGGCGGTCCTGCTCGCTATTTTCGTTTAAAAGGAGGTAAAGGCAAGCTTGGTTTTATTTCTCCTTTGAGCCGGCACTTTTGCAGTCAGTGCAACCGCCTGCGCGTAACAGCCCAAGGCAAGTTGCGCGCCTGTCTCTTTAGCCAAGAAGAGATCGATCTGCGCCCGCTGCTTGGACAAGAGGTCGAAGTGATCCGCGCTTTTTCTCAGGCGCTGACCGCCAAACCGGATCCTACCCGCCTTGATTCTGACCCGCTGGTACGATGTCAGCCAAATTCTTTTGGCATGGTGTCGATAGGAGGATAGAACTGAATATATTTACGGAAGGAGTATGCAGCTTGCGTGAAGTGCCGATTGAAAAGGCAGTAGGGATGGTTTTGGCTCACGACCTGACAAAAATTGTGCCGGGAGAATTTAAAGGAAGCTTGTTTAAAAAAGGGCATATTATCAAAAAGCATGATTTGCCTGAGTTGTTAAATATCGGTAAACGACATATCTACATCCTGGACTTAAAGGAAGGCCAGCTTCACGAAGATGACGCCGCGCTGCGCCTTGCGTCTGCGCTCTGCGGTCAAGGTATGACAGTGGCCAAACCATCTGAAGGAAGAGTCAATCTTAACGCTGCCGCAGACGGAGTCTTCCGTTTAAAAAAAGATGTGCTTTTCCGGATAAATAGCTTGGACGATTTGGCGATAGCTACAATCCATAGTTATATGCCGGTCGCAAAAGGGGCGCAAGTAGCAGGCGTTCGCGCAGTGCCATTAGTCGTTGACGAGTATATAATCAGCCAAGTTGAAAGACTGGCAAGTTTGTCTGCCCCGGTGATGGAGGTTGCCGCCTACCAAGAACTGACTGTTGGCGTGGTTACCACAGGCAGTGAGGTGTATCATCAAAGGATTGCCGACAGATTTACTCCGGTGGTGCGGGAGAAAATTTCACGTTTTCCGTCAGTCTTGCTCGGGCAACGCGTTGCAAACGATGACAAGGAGATGATTAAAGCCGCTATTCTTGAGCTTGTCGCCTTAGGTTCGCAAATCATTATCGTAACCGGTGGAATGTCGGTTGATCCTGATGACCGTACTCCTGCAGCTATTCGTGCCAGCGGCGCTGAGATTGTGACTTATGGCACGCCGGTGCTTCCCGGTTCGATGTTGATGCTTGCCTATCTTGGCCATGTACCTGTGCTTGGGCTGCCCGGCTGTGCCATGTATAACAGTACCACCGTTTTTGATCTGATTCTGCCGCGGCTTTTTACAGGTGAAAGGCTGAAAAAAGAGCATTTCGCCGAAATGGCGGTAGGTGGACTTTGCGCCAACTGCGAGCCTTGTCGCTTTCCTCACTGTCACTTTGGCAAACACTGAAAGGACTGCCATGATTTCATACGATGACGCCGTTAAGCTGATACTATCTATTGCCGGCCCGTCTCAAAGCGTGCAGAAACCTCTGCAAGAAGCGCTAGGGTACGCGTTGGCTCGCAATATTTATGCCGCTTTGGATCAACCGCCTTTTCACCGCTCGCCATTGGACGGTTTCGCTTTCCGTGCAGCCGATACCGCAGGAGCCCAACCTCACAGTCCGACAGAGTTTAACGTGATAGGATATATCCCTGCCGGAACAGTTTTTGATACTCCCTTAAAACAGGGGGAGGCAGTACGCATCTTTACCGGGGCAATGCTTCCCCTTGGCGCAGACGCGGTGGCAGCTCAAGAAAAAGTTTTTTATCACGACAATTCCTTGTTTCTTGAACGGCAGTATAGCGTAGGAGAAAATGTTGCGCGGGCGGGAGAGGATGTGCTGTGCGGTAGTTTGCTTTTAACCGCCGGCTCACTGCTTGGACCGGCTGAGCTGGGATTAATCGCCTCACAGGGAATAAGCGACTTACCCGTCTATCCTAGGCCACGCGTGGCGATCTTAACGTTTGGCAGTGAGCTGTTAGAAATTAGCGATTCCTTGTCAGTCGGCAAAATCTATAACAGCAACCGCTACCTTTTAGAAGCACTTGTAAGTCGTACCGGCGCAATCCCGGATTATCGCGGAAAAATTTCGGATGAGAGGGATGAATTGGCACAAGCCATCGTCTGGGCTTGCCAAGAAGCCGATTTTGTGCTGACTACCGGCGGTGTTTCAGTCGGCGACCATGACCTGACGCCTGCGGCGGTGGCGGCCAGCGGCGCCGAAATACTTTTTCATCGTGTGGCGATCAAGCCGGGCACACCGGCGTTGGCGGCAAGATTTGGTAACAAAATAATTTTTTCCCTCTCGGGAAATCCAGCCGCCGCTTTGGTTACTTTTCTCCAGTTTGTGCTTCCTGCTCTCCAACTGGCACGAGGAATTGATTGGCGTCAGCAAGTTGTAAAGGCAGTTATTACAAAATCATTTCCCAGAAAAAAGGACCAGACCCGCTTTCTCGCCGCAAACACTATTTTCAGCGGCGGCCGCTTTGTCAGCGAGCCGCAAAGCATACAAAAATCCGGTGTAATTAGTTCTTTTCGAGGGGTTAATTCGCTCATCATCGTTCCGCCCGGCCTGGGCGAGCTTGCCGCTGATAGTATGGCAGATGTCCAGCTGTTTCCGCAAATCTTTGATAACTTGCCTTTTACGGGCAGAGAACAATAAGAGAATGAATGTTTTTGGGGGGTAAAAGCAAATGTTTTTCGGTCCTTTCGGTTTGCTGGAGTTGTTGTTGATTTTCGTGCTCTTGGTCTTTGTTTTCGGCTCAAAGCGTCTTGGTCAAGCAGCGCGAGGCTTGGTGCAGGGGTTTACCTCCATGCAGGATGCAGTTCAGGAAGAAACGACAAAGACAAAAGAGAAAAATGCCGGCAAGCCTTGAGGCCGGGAAAAGAGAGGGTGCGCAAAAGACAATTTGTTAGCTGAAAACTGATAAGGAGGTGAGCATAGATGTTTGGACGAATCGGCACGCAGGAGCTGTTACTGATACTCGCTTTAGTGTTAATTATTTTCGGACCGCGGAAGCTGCCGGAAATTGGCAGATCGTTGGGCAGAGGGCTGAAAGAGTTTAAACAGGCCGCGCTGGAGCTAAGAGAAAGCGTGAACATTGAAGAAGAAAAGGAACAAGCGCCTCAGGAAAAAAATCCCGTGAATTAGGCGGAACTTTGCCGAGCGGAATATTTTGTGTTTTTGCCGGTGATTCAGCCAAGCAGTCGTTGCGTAGAGTAGCATAACGTGTCAATATATGGATAAATATTGACTATAACAATTATCTGGCGACAGGCTTCCCATCGATTATCCTTTGTGTTAGACTTTAAAACGATAGGTGTGGGTTCTGTGGCAAGAAGCACACTATTGTTGTGCCCGGAGCAGTGCTTCGGGTTTTTTTATTGGGAAATTATTTTAGGTATTGCATACTCACCCAGCTGCTTTGTTCGCACGTTTTTGCACGCTTCAGTATTCTGTGAAAGCCTGCAATTCACTGAAAGAAAGTCATTCCCCTCCTGTGGAGGGGTGGCGCAAAGCGCCGGGGTGGTTTCCTCCGATGGAGGGGTGGCGCAAAGCGCCGGGGTGGTTTCCTCCGATGGAGTTTCTGTCTTTTAGCGACTTGTGTTTTGAGAGTTTGTTGTGGCGGTATGCGACCACCCCGCCCTTGCGGGCACCCCTCCAGGGGAGGGGAATTAGCGTCTTTTTTATGGCTTTTTGCTCAGAGATGAACACCTCTTGCAATACTTTTCACTTATACCTAAAAGAACTGCCTATAAGGCATTAAGTGTTTAGCTGCAGGAGTTGCTCAGTAAAAATAGAATTGTGAAGAGAGTAACACCCCTGCTTGTCAGGGCATATTGTGCGCCGTTATAAGTCAGACGGTGAGCGCACAGTCGGATTGGATGTTGCGCTGGGGAGGTGAGGCAGGAGAGGGAAAAATCGTTTATTTATTTAAACAAAATGGAGGTGAAAAAATGACTACAAGATGGATGCTTTTTGACCAGCAGCGCTGCTTTGGCTGCAATGCCTGCGTCGTCGCCTGCCAGCAGG
>JAGXTL010000116.1 GCA_018333635.1 Dethiobacter sp. | reverse complement strand
CCCTCACCCTTCCCCTCTCCCCCCAACGGGTGGAGAGGGTATTTTGCGTTGTAGGTGGAGAGGGCATTTTGTGTAGGAGAGGGTGAGGGTATTTTGTGTAGGAGAGGGTGAGGGTATTTTGTGTAGGAGAGGGTGAGGGCAGAGGGTCAAAGCGATCTACCTGACAGGCTGGCCGCCGAAGCCGACATTATACTTGGCATGGCAGTCAAAGCAGGAGCTGGCGCCGTGACAGTCAAAGCAACCAAACGATCCTCTATCCCTAACAAAATCCTTATGATCCCAGTACCAGCGCGGAGCATCATGGCCTTCAGGCGTCTGTTCGTGGCAGTCGGCGCAGGTAATGATTTGCGCTACGCGCATATCTTCATCCTCCGGCTCGCGCCAGTCATGACAAACCATACAGCCCTCGGGACTTGTTTCTCCCCGTACTATGTGCCCCACAGACCAGAAAGCATCATGGGTAACAGGACGCACTCCTTCGTGACAGTCAACGCAAAATTGTGCGTTTCTCGTAATTTCCGCAATGGAATCGCCGGGAACCTCGCGCTCCTTGCCAAAACCGGTATGGCAGCGCATACACTCGCTGATGCTCGCCCGAACCGAAGCACCGTGGTTGTAGCCAAAATCGGCCACAAAATGGTCTTGGGGGATACCGATCTCGGTATGACAGATCTCACAGCTATAGGTCACCCGTTCGCCGTCGTGACATTCCAGACAGCTTGTTTTGGTAAGGGAAAAATCCCTCTCCTCAACTTCCCTAAACTGGGCGATGGCCTCCTCGGTTGGGGCAAAAGCCGCCTTCTGACTCATGCCGGTATGGGCAACTTCGTAGTGGCAGTCAACACAGGTTGTGCCGTAATCTAGATGCTCGGCATGCCACTCTCCCCGCAAATCAAGACCCGGCGTAATCTGCCGGTTGAGGGAATGGCACTGCAGACAAGCTTCGTTGCTGATTTCCCGTGTGCCATGGATGGGCAGCTCCAAATCGCCGCCCAGATAAACAATCCCTTCGCTGACACGCCGTGCCAGCACAGAGGCAAAGCCGGTGTTAGGCTCCACATGACAGCTGTTGCAGCTGATGTTAGCGTGGGGTGAGTTCTGCCAGGTGTAGAAATATGGTTGCATAACGTGACACCTGGCGCATGAATCCGGATTAGACGAATCGGTGGCAGCCACACCGGAAAAAGTAAGAAAAAGGACAAGAAGCAAACCGCCTGCATAAAGAAGTTTCTTGTTGCCATGGGAGCCGCCGCCCCAGCGGAAAAACTTAGCCATTGAATAACCTCCCTGCCATGTTGTGAATATTAGTACTTTGCTTGACCACAACAAAAAAATTAATTGCGCAAAGATGGCGCGTCAGGTAAGTATTCTCGCTGCCGCTCAAAACTCCTGCAGACACGTCAAAATTTCTTAATTATTTTGTAACCTTCGTAATCATTCTGTCACTTTTATAGCAAATCTTATTTTTCTGCCGCCACCCCTCACCCTAACCCTTTCCCTCACCCTGACCCTCTCCCAGGGGGAGAGGGGATATGTATGTGATGGGCGGAGAATGCAAGCGTGAGAAGCCGCCATCCGACTCCCAGCTATTCGCAGGGCAAAGTTTTTGCGGCGGCAAAAGCTTTATCGGCAGCGTCAATCGTTTTGTCCAAATCGTCTATGGTATGCGCCAGGGAAACAAAACCTGCTTCAAACTGCGAAGGGGCTATATATATGCCGTTCTCCAGCATAATTTTAAAGTAAGCCTTAAAGCGGGGGAGGTGCGATGTGGCGGCGCTGGGAAAATCGTAAACTTCCTCCTCCGTAAAATAACAACAAAACATCGAGCCGACACGCTTAAAGCTGGTGGGCAAACCATGTTTTTGTGCCATCTCCGCCAAACCTGCCGCCAGTTCCGCCGAAATTTTCTCCAGCCGCTGATAAACATGCGGCTCTTTGAGCGCCAGCAGCATTTCGCGACCGGCGGCCATCGCCAGCGGATTGCCGGAAAGCGTGCCCGCCTGGTAAACGGGACCGCTTGGCGCAAGCTGCTCCATAATTTCTTTGCGTCCGCCGTAAGCGCCTACCGGCAAGCCGCCGCCGATTATTTTGCCAAGCGTAGTGATGTCCGGCTTGATTTGATACAGCTCTTGCGCGCCGCCGTAGGCTACGCGGAAGCCGGTCATTACTTCGTCAAAAATCAGGAGAGCACCGTACTGACTTGTTATTTGACGCAACCCGGCCAAAAACCCCGCCCGCGGAGTGACAAGCCCCATATTGCCGGCGATCGGCTCCACAATTACGGCGGCGATTTCTTCTCCAAACCTGGCAAATGCTTCCCTGACTGCCGCCAGATCGTTAAATTCGACGGTTAGTGTATCTTGCGCGGTGCCGGCGGTGACGCCGGGACTGTCCGGCAAGCCAAGCGTAGTTACGCCGGAGCCGGCTTTAATCAACAGACTATCGCTATGTCCGTGGTAACAGCCGTTAAACTTCAGGATTTTTGGGCGACCGGTAAAGCCGCGGGCTAGGCGCAGGGCGCCCATAACCGCTTCTGTGCCGGAGTTAACCATGCGTACCATTTCCATGGAAGGAACGGCGGCGCAAACAAGGCGCGCGATCTCTGTCTCCAGTTCGGTGGGTGCGCCAAAGCTGGTGCCTTGTTCTGCCGCTTTTTGAATGGCCGCGATAATGCGGGGATGGGCGTGGCCAAGAATCATTGGTCCCCAGGAGCCTACGTAATCAATGTATTGGTTACCGTCCACATCATAAATGGCGGAACCTTTTGCTTTGGCGACAAACACCGGCTCCAGGCCAACCGCCTTAAAAGCGCGCACCGGAGAATTTACGCCGCCGGGCAGCACTTCTTTAGCTGCGGCAAAGAGTTTTTTGGAACGTGCAAACATCTGCATCTCTCCTTTTTTTAAGTCTTTTTTTGACTTTCAGCCGTAAGAAAGCGATTAAAATTGTCTAAATCTGCGTCAAGTTCCTCTTTAGCGCTTACAATCATACTTTGAAGATCCGCTACCCTTCGAGGATCGAGTTGATACGCATAAGCGTGGCGAAATAAATGCCTGAAACGACGCAATTCGTCCAGCGTTCGATACGTCTGAGCAGCTAATAGCGCCGGACGAACTCCAGGCAACTCAAATGACATGCGGCGAAGCAAATCGCGATGGTAACGTGACAGGTCGTCCACATTATTTTCAAATGCTTCCGCCACTCTTTTAAAGATATCTTCAAGCGCGCAGTAGAGGTTGTGCAGCGTGTAGCCGAGATAGACAGTCTTCTCTTCGCTTTCAGTTGAAGCGCTCTCGATGATCGTAAAAAGATTATTAATCTCCTGGCGCTGGCTTTGCATGTAAGCAAAAAGTACCGCCAGCTGTTTCTTACTCATAAAACTTTCAGTCCTTCCCGCTCAATTTTTGCCCGAAAAACACAGTCTTCTAATTCAATGAGATCAATTTCCCGTCCTATTTTATTTTCCAAATCGGCCGACACGCGCAGAGCATTGCCGACTAGACCGGAAACTGCGATATCAACGTCCGATTCATCCGTAAAAGAGTTCGGGGACAGCAGAGAGCCGCAGATGTATACGCTATCTGCACCGCCTTCGGCAAAATACTGCATCAGTATTTCTTTGACACGGGACAGGTAATCACAGCGTTTTTCTTCTTGCTCTTGTTTTTTACGGGCAATAGCTTGCCGCCAGACAGATGTGTCGTATTGCATCAGCCCACCCCCTCAGCGTTTCTTGCTTATTTATTTATATTGTACAATTCAAGCAGGTAATTGCAAAGTGTTTTACGTTCTTTTTCGCTAATGCTTTCGCTCCGGTTTCCTACTGAGAAGCGCAGCGGTGACTTTGTATTTAACAGCCATTTTACTTGTGAGGTTAGGAAATTAATGTTAGTATTAAAGCACTTATACTATTGGGAGTGTTTTGAAATGAATTTTTCCGGAATACACGCAGTATCCGAAAAATTAAGACCATATTTCAAAGACAAGAAGAATGTCTTGCTCGTCATTCTCTTTGGTTCTTTTGACACTCCGGACGAAACTCCTTTAAGTGATATCGACATTGCGGTGCTGCTGGAAGACAAAATTGCTTTGATGGATGAATTAAAGCTTTCCGCGGACTTATCGATAATCCTAAAACGTGATGATGTTGATTTAGTACTTTTACGCAACGCTCCGGTAAATATTGCCCATAAAGCTTTGTCAACCGGCAGAACAATTTATAAAGGCGACCATCTTAAGGTTG
>JAGXTL010000018.1 GCA_018333635.1 Dethiobacter sp. | reverse complement strand
TCTTTTATCGAGGAGCCGGATGTCATTAAAGCTATCCTGCTGCACCTGGATTTATGGGTGGACAGAAACCATGACCCGCCTGTAGGCAAGATCGTAAAGAGCTATATTCCGGATAAGACAGAGTTCTATGAATTGATACAGTTCACAGAAAAAATGCAGTTGTATAATGCCTATGAGGATGACTACTCGCAGGTAACAGAGTATGCTGAGTAAGATCCCCACTTCTCATTTCTTTTTGCCGTAAATATGCTGCCAGGCTAATTCACTGTCGTTGGGTTTTCATTATGCAGGATAGCTATGCCCAAAAACAGGTGACTTCTCACGATGTAATCCGCGAGGGATTATTTTTTTGTTATTTTTCTTTTGTTGAATGGAGAATAGATTGTAACAACGCCTATAATGGAATATTATGCTAAAAGAAGAATTGTCTAGCTCCGGTTTCTATGATATTGTATGACTAAAGAGAAAGCAAATTCCTATCTTTATGATTGCGCATGGTTTTTTGCAGTTTGCCGAGCCCGCTTTGCCGGCGGCGCTGGCCCGGTTGGCTGAAGCGGGTGTGGCGGAAGTGACGGTGATGCCGGTCTTTCTCTACGAAGGGATCCACATTAAGGAAGATATTCCCCAGTTTTTGGCGGAAGCTGCCCAGGAGTATCCGCATATCCGCCTGGTGGTGGCGCCGGTGCTGGGGATTGACGAGCGGATGGCCGAAATTATCTGGGACCGCGTGGATGCGGCCCCCCAATCGTAGGAGGTTGCTGTGGAATATATCAAAGACCCAAAAACAATAGAAACAAAAAGTATGGCCATTATTGAGGAAAGGCTCCGCCACTTCCCTTTTGACGCACTGCAGAAACCGGTGATTAAGCGGGTTGTGCATACCACGGGCGACAGTTCTTTCGCCGGGATCACTCTGTTCAGTCAGGGCGCGGTGGAAGCGGGCGTAGCGGCGATGCTTGGCCGCGCTTCTGTTTTTTGCGATGTGGAGATGGTACGTTCCGGGATCAACCGGGCGGCGGTTAGCGAGCTGGGGATCGAACTGACCACGTTCATTCATGACGCGGATGTGGCGGCGGAGGCGAAGCGGCTTGGCACCACACGCGCGGCGGCGGCTATGGCCCGTGCTGTTGACCTCTACCCCCAGGGCGGCGTGTTTGTCATCGGCAATGCTCCCACCGCATTGTTTGTGCTGCTGGAAGCAGTGCAGGCCGGCCGGGTACAGCCGGCACTGGTGGTGGGGACGCCGGTGGGTTTTGTGGGTGCGGCTGAATCGAAGGAATGGCTGGAAACGTTTGATTTTCCCTGGATTACGGTGCGCGGGGAGAAAGGCGGCAGCACGGTGGCCGCCGCCATCGTCAACGCACTGCTGCGCCTGGCGTTGGAACAAAAGGGGGTTTAGCGCTGTGAAGCGGATTTTGCTTGCCGGCACACACAGCGGTGTGGGGAAAACAACGATCACTGCCGGCATTATTGCGGCCCTGCGGAGGCGCGGGTTTACTGTGGTGCCGTTTAAGGTGGGACCTGACTACATTGACCCGGGCTTTCACGCGGCTGCGGCCGGAATGCCGGCAGGGAATCTGGACAGCTGGATGGTCCCGGCCGACCAGGTGCTGGAGACGTTGCAGCGGCGGGTTCCGCCCGCTGCCATCGCCGTGATTGAAGGGGTGATGGGCCTGTACGACGGCCGTAAAGGCGAGGGCGAGACAGGCAGTACGGCCCATGTGGCCAAAATTACCGGGTCCCCCGTGGTGCTGGTGGCCAGCGGTGCCAAAATGGCCCGCAGTGCGGCTGCACTGGTTGGCGGATACGTTGATTTTGACCGCGACCTGCGTTTTGCCGGCGTTATTTTAAATTATGTATCCGGTGAGAGCCACTACCGGCTGCTCGCCGAAGCAATTCAGAGCCACCTGGCAGTACCCGTGCTGGGTTGGCTGCCTAAGGATACCGGCGTCTCTGTTCCCGAACGCCACCTGGGTCTGTTGCCGGCTGCGGAAGTGGAAAATGTGCGGCTGCTCCTGGAACGGCTGGCTGATTTGGCGGAGGAGCAGCTGAATTTGGCTGCCCTGCTGGAAGCAGCCGAGGCGGCAGGCGCGTTGCCTGTACCGGCAAAAACCGTTTTTCCTCCCGCAGCAGGCATACCAGTTTGCCGGATCGCTGTGGCCAAAGATGAGGCATTCCACTTTTATTATCCCGAAAACCTGGAGATTTTGGCGTCATTTGGTGCGGAGCTTGTATATTTTTCTCCGCTCAAAGACCATTCGCTTCCCGCGGACACGAACGGTGTTTTACTGGGAGGCGGTTTTCCGGAAATGTTTGCACAGCAATTGGCCGGCAATCAGGCAATGCGCTCGGGTATTTGCCGTGCGGTTGCGGGCGGCATGCCGGTTTACGCGGAATGCGGGGGCTATATGTACCTGGCACAGGAACTGGCCACTTTTGCAGGGGGGCCGTTTCCCATGTGCGGAGTGTTTCCCGGCCGGGCGGTGATGCGCAGCGGCCGCAGGGCCCTGGGCTATGTGGAAACGACGGGTACGGAAAACAATTACCTGCTGCCGGCAGACGAAATATGCCGCGGCCACGAATTTCACTGGTCGGATATGGAAGGACAGGGCGGCACGCCTGTATACCGCCTGACAAGCGGGTCAGGACTGGCGGGGGAGCGGCAGAGAAACTGCATCGGCTCCTATATTCACCAGCATTTTCTGAGCAATCCCAATGTGGCACGCCGTTTTGTGGCGGCCTGTGCCCGTTTTGCCAAAGAGAGGGAGGGGATGGGCGGTGTGGAATAATACGGGATCTTTGCAGACATTTTGCTTCATCTGAATTTATGGGTGGTCAGAAACCATGATCCGCCTGTAGACAAGCTCGTAAAGAATATTCCGGATAAGACAGAGTTCTATGAATTGATACAGTTCACAGAAAAAATGCAGTTGTATAATGCC
>JAGXTL010000035.1 GCA_018333635.1 Dethiobacter sp. | reverse complement strand
TTCAACACCGCAACCGGGATGAGTTATCTGTACTCGCCTGTTACGGTAGAGCAGATGTGGATACTGGCGCCGCAAAAGACGCTGCATATCCAGTTTCCGGACAATTCCGAGCAAACCGAGGTTCAGGCTATCATCGACGGCATAGCCGCAAGGCTCTCTGAGGCGGGTGTAGTTGAAACATTCGTCGGGCCGGTACGCCCGCACCTTTTGGTTGGCGATGAAGCAAGGATCATTTCAGACGACGGAACTCAGATTCTTGGGATAGTTACGACTGTCAGGCATACTCTTGGCAAGAATGGTTTTATGACTGAATTTACGGTAGACAGCGGCGCTGAAAAAGGACGCTTAAACATCAGAGATTTGATTGACAGGGCGATTAAGCCGGAAAGCGGCAGAGGCAAGCGGGTATTTAAATAAGCATAGATGTCAGGGCGCTTTGCCGCACAGCCGGCAGGCGTTCTTTTTTATCCTTTTTGAAACGGAGGTTTTACTGATGAAATCTATTTGGAGCAATGCACAGACGGCCTTTGCTGCTATCGGCGGTTTTCTGGGCTGGTTTTTGGGCGGGTTGGACGGCTTTCTTTATGCTTTAATTGTCTTTGTGGTGGTCGATTACCTGACAGGCGTGATGTGCGCCGTCATGGACAAAAAGCTCTCAAGTGAAATCGGCTCAAAGGGGATCTTTAAAAAGGTGCTTATCTTTGCGCTCGTTGGTCTTGGGCATATGCTAGACAGCCAGGTGATTGGCGAGGGCGGCGCGATCCGGACGGCGGTGATTTTCTTTTATCTGAGCAACGAGGGCATTTCTATCTTGGAGAACGCGGCCGCACTCGGACTGCCGCTGCCAAAAAAACTTATAGCTGTCTTGAAGCAATTAAATGAATTTAGCGATGAGGGGGAATCGGAATGAACCTGCGCAGGCTGATACTCACAAACAACGCCTGCTACAAGGCAGGCAGAACGATTACGCCAAGAGGCATCATGCTGCATTCCACGGGGGCGAATAACCCGTGGCTGCGGCGCTACGTCGGCCCGGACGACGGGCTTTTGGGCGTAAACCGGCACAACAACCACTGGAATCAGGAGCGGCCCGGGGGACGGTCGGTCTGCGTTCATGCCTTTATCGGAAGGCTTGCTGATGGCTCGATTGCCACCTACCAGACTTTGCCTTGGAATCATCGCGGCTGGCACTGCGGCAGAGGTGTGAGAGGATCCGGCAACGACACGCACATTTCAGTTGAAATTTGCGAAGATAATTTAGCCGGCGCCGTTTACTTCCGCAGGGTCTACAACGAGGCCGTGGAGCTATGCGTGTATCTCTGCGGGCAGTTTGGCCTGACTGAAGTGGATATCATCAGCCATAGCGAAGGTCACCGGCTCGGCATTGCCTCAAACCATGCCGACGTGATGCATTGGTTCCCGCGCCACGGCAAGAGCATGGATTCTTTCCGGGCTGATGTGAGGAAGGTAGTGGCAGAGAGCGATTATGAGATTTACACGGTGGCAAAAGGTGATTCGCTCTGGAAGATCGCAGCGGCAAGGCTTGGCAGCGGTGCGCGGCATCCTGAAATATCGGAGCTGAACGCGCTCTCATCTGGCACATTAGTTGCCGGACAGAAACTCAAAATTCCAAAAAAGTAGCCGCAAGAGTATAACAAGTAAGACCCCTAGTGCGGAGTTTTTCTTCTGTACAGTGGGGCTTATTTTTTTGCACCGATTTTGCCTTTTCCGCCGGCTTATAGCGGAGGTAGTCGCCTTTAGAGGAGGCATCAAAATGAGTTATCAGCAAAAAGAAAAAATCAGATTAATGCGCGGTGAGGGTTTCAGTTATGCGAGGATCGCTGCGGAGCTTGGCATCTTGGAGAATACGGTGAAATCATTCTGTCGCCGGAACAACCTCGGCGGTGTCAGCACGGGAATCGCCAAGCAATGCGATGGAGCGCTTTGCCGTCAGTGCAAAGCCTCGCTCACCCATACCGTGGGGGCCAAACAGAAGCGGTTCTGTTCCAGTAGATGCCGCCTTGCCTGGTGGAACACCCACCCGGAAGCACTTAGGCGTAAGGCTATCTATGCTTTCATATGCGCCCACTGCGGCGCCACTTTTGAGAGCTATGGCAATAAGGATCGCAAATACTGCTCTCGTGCCTGCTACGGCAAGTCAAAGGCGGTGCCGCGTGAGTAAACAGCAGGCAATCATCCATTATAGGACGGCAATGGCGGTTTTTAGAATTTGGCTTGCCGATGGCGTCATCACTGAGGAAGAACTGACAAGAATCGATGCTGCAATAGCCTGCAAATATGGCCTGTCTCCGCGCAGCATCTATCGCTAAAACACTTGATAATACGGGCGTTTAGAGCGAACATGTCATAAACGGAAGGAGGCTTTTTAATGGAGCGAATCATCACGCGAACAGGCCCATCGGTTTCGTTGCTGCCAAGAAGACCAAGGGTTGCCGCCTACGCACGAGTATCTTCCGGGAAGGAGTCAATGCTCCATTCCCTCGCCGCCCAAGTCAGCTATTATAGCGGACTGATCCAGCGGCGGCCGGACTGGGAATATGCCGGGGTCTACGCGGACGAGGCGCTGACGGGCACAAAAGATAGCCGCCCGGAGTTTAGGCGTATGCTTGCCGACTGCAGGGACGGTAAAGTTGACATGATCATCACCAAGTCAATTTCACGCTTTGCCAGGAATACCGTTACACTTCTTGAGACTGTGCGGGAACTGAAATCACTTGCCGTGGACGTATATTTTGAGGAGCAGAACATCCACTCCATCAGTGGAGACGGTGAACTTATGCTGACCATTCTCGCGTCTTATGCACAGGCAGAAAGCTTGTCAGCCAGCGAAAACTGCAAGTGGCGCGTACGTAAGCGTTTTGAGAACGGTGAACTGGCCGGACTCAATTTCATGTTCGGATACCGCATCGCAAAAGGTAAAATAGAAATCGATCCTGAGCAGGCGGCGGCTGTCCGCATGATTTTTGATGATTATATCGGCGGCATGGGTGGCGGCAGGATTGCAAAGAAGCTGATTGAAATGAATGTGGCCACCGTGCGCGGCGCAGACTGGAATAGCGAGCGCGTAATGGAAATCCTAAGGAATGAAAAATATACCGGAAACGCGTTGCTGCAGAAAAAGTATGTGGAAAGATAGGAATTTGCTTTCTCTTTAGTCATACAATATCATAGAAACCGGAGCTAGACAATTCTTCTTCTAGCATAATATTCCATTATAGGCGTTGTTACAATCTATTCTCCATTCAACAAAAGAAAAATAACAAAAAAATAATCCCTCGCGGATTACATCGTGAGAAGTCACCTGTTTTGGGGCATATCTATCCTGCATGATGAAAAACCAACGACAGAGAATTAGCCTGGCAGCATATTACAGCAAAAAGAAATGAGGAGTGGGGGCCTTACTCAGCATACTCTGTTACCTGCGAGTAGTCATCCTCATAGTCATTATACAACTGCATTTTTTCTGTGAACTGTATCAATTCACAGAACTCTGTCTTATCCGGAATATAGCTCTTTACGATCTTGCCTACAGGCGGGTCATGGTTTCTGTCCACCCATAAATCCAGGTGCAGCAGGATAGCTTTAATGACATCCGGCTCCTCGATAAAAGA
>JAGXTL010000113.1 GCA_018333635.1 Dethiobacter sp. | reverse complement strand
TTTTAAAGCTAAAAATTTAACATCGAATGTGGGAATAACTATTTATGGCATATATTCCTTCTGTGCGATTTGTGTTTTAATTTTAGCGGCATATTCTATTTACTGTAATTACGTATTCTGGGAAGGTCTTTGGCATGGTTCATATATTAGCTTATTGATGCCTTTTGTTTTTAACACGTCTATAGCTGTTGCGTTAGGCGTGGGTACGATTCCAATGGTTTTAGCGTGTACAGCTTTCTATAAATTTAATAATATAGCCAAAAGTAAACATCGCATTTTGAAAGGTCTTATAATATGGTTGCCAGCTTGCGTATGTTTTTTTAGCTTGTTGGTTTTATTTCATGAAATATTCATAGCTGGTACATTGCACGTTTTTTAAGCTGTCTGTAATGCGTACACAAAAACAGATTGACGGAAACACAACGTGCCAGCTACCCAAATACATACCGAGAATTCGCAAAGATGTTTCCTGATGATGCTGCATGCTCAGCGTATTTGGCTGATGCTTGGTTATCCGTTTTGATAAGCCTGCTTATATACTCCGAATAAGAAATGCCCTCAAGGGTTGATTTAATCTTTATAAAACGGCTGATTTCCTGCTCTAAGTGGAAAGTCACTTTAATTATTTCTCCCTTTTTGGATTGTCTGGATTTTTTTTTGTCAATACAGTGAATACAGTAAGAACTGTAACCAGACGATACTTTGCGGTATTTTCTTTCATCGTGGATGTCCTGCCAGATTCCTTCACTCAACTGCTCAATATCAAAAAACTGCTCGCATGTATGACAACGCTTTTTAAGAACAAGTGAAGCAGCGTCAAAGAAATATGTGCTTGCAGCACGACTCACATAAGCGGGTAGGGGAATATTCTGCCCATCCATAACTATCGACAGATTCTTTTTGTTGATTTGCTGTAATGCTGTCATGGCGTTAATCACCTCCTTTCGAGATGCAGATATGTCTGCAGTTTACACAAAGATAAAATACAATTTCAAGTTAAGAGCCAGCAATTTGTATTTGCAAAGATAGGAATTTGCTTTCTCTTTAGTCATACAATATCATAGAAACCGGAGCTAGACAATTCTTCTTCTAGCATAATATTCCATTATAGGCGTTGTTACAATCTATTCTCCATT
>JAGXTL010000067.1 GCA_018333635.1 Dethiobacter sp. | reverse complement strand
ATCGGTCACCCTGTCTTGCTACATCCGCTATGGTCAATAACCATGTCAACCTGGTCGGTTGCTTGGCTGCTGAGGTCAGGCAGGCGGCTTTAGCTTTCCTTAATGTACGACTTTGACGAAGTCCTGGCCGGTAACATAAATAGCATTGACGCAGAGGGGTGTCTAGGATAAAATTATCACTAAGCGGCTTGAAGAAAATACTGGAAAAGCGCAAAGCTAAGTTTTTCCTTGGCATCTACCCACGAGGAATTTTTCGACCAAGCCGGTTCCATAAGAAAATGAGAAACAGGTCTGTATTAATATTGGTGGGAGGCTGGTGCCATGTCGGTGATTATTAATAGAGTCATGCCGTTCTTTTTATTGATAGGAATATTGCTGCTGACTTTTCCTGAAAGAGTGTCAGCCGCCTCTCCCACAATAAATGTGCCTGCCTCCATCCAAGCAGAGGTTGGCCAAAGATTTACTGTTCCTGTAACAATACAAGCCGGCAGTGTTGACTTTTTTGTCTATTGGGTACACGCTTTTTCCGAAACTGGGCATGTAACATTAGAATCTAGGGACGTAAATCAAACTGTGGCAGCTAATACCTCAATACGTATCAACTTGATAGGCAGTGCCAACGCAGCGGGAATTTCCAGGTTAAGAATTGAGGCTGCGGCGGGAACCCAGTCGCCTGGTTCAGCGGAAGTGGTGCTTGAAGTAAGCGACCCTGCCCGCCAGACGCCGCGCCCAAGGTTCAGCGTTTCAGGTGTTTCTTTTCTGCCTGCTAACCCTGACATAACTCAACCTTTTACCATAAACATAGCACTGCAAAATGTCGGAGACTCGGCTGCCCATAACATTGCGCTCGAATTTGACGGAGGAAAAAACTTCGCTGTCACTACTCTGACCGACACGTTTAAATTGCAGTCGGTTGAGCGCGGCGCATCGGCTGTGGCTTCTTTCCAGGTTCGTGCGCTCAATACCCGCGAAACAAACCGGGTCGCCCTTAACCTTTCCTACGGTGCATATGCTCAAGCGGAGAAATTGAACCTTCCTTTACCGGCGGTGCGGCCGCCGAGACTACAAGCGCCGGCACTCACGGTAGCTTCTTTTGTTCTGCGGCCTAGCCGGGACGGCAGGTTTTTGTTAGGCCTTACGGTTCGAAACAGCGGTGAAACAGCAGCAGAAAATATAAGAATAGCGCTTGACGGCGGGGAAAAGGTGTCCCCGGCTGAGGGCGGGAGTGTCAGGCATCTTTCTTTTCTTGCTCCCGGCAGTTCCTCTGTTGTGGAGTATCAACTTGAGACTCGCGGTGCTCTAAGCAATCATCCGCTAAATATTACCTTTGATTATTTCAATCATGCCGGTGATGAGTTAAAAAACAGTGACCGTGTTTTTATTTCTGCAAACCTTGAACCTGCTCTTAAAGTAAGCGGTTTTAATGCTTCGCCGGATAGAGAGGGCAGTTTTCTGCTGAATCTGCAACTGCAAAACAAAGGATATTCAACAGCCAGAGATATTGCTGTACGCTTTACCGGTACGCAAGTCTTCCCGCTTGAGGGTAGCGATTTACTGCAGGTTCCAGACCTGGCAGCAGGCTCCTCCAGCAGCCTTTTGCTGCGGATGATGCCGGGTGCTCCGGGCAACATCTATTCCATACCGGTAGAAATTACATACCGTTCTGCCGCCGGTGCAGAGCACAAAACAAACGAGACTATTATGTTGACCGCGGCAGCGATAGGAAGAACTAATCTGCAGGGAACTCCCAGAGTGATGCTGGAAAGGCATACTTTGTCTACTGACCGGGTGCTGGCAGGAGGCAGCTTCACTCTTGCCCTCTATATCGGTAATAATGCCGGCAGGCCGGTGAATAACATTAAAATTTCTTTGGGTACAGTTCAAGTCGGCGCCGGAGCAGGCGGAGCCGGCAATACGGGAGGAACGGTTTTTTCGCCGCTTGACGGAAGCAGCGACAGTTTTTTTGTGGATAGTATAACCGCCAAAGGACGTCTTGTTAAAGAAATCAATCTTTTTGTGGACCCCAATGCCGCCGCGATGACTTATTCATTGCCGATTACTATTGATTTTGAGGATGGTGAAGGTAAAGCCTTTAGCGTCAGCGAAACGGTAAATATCCCTGTCTTGCAGGAAAGCAGGGTTCAGGTGCTAAGCCTGGAAATACCTTCTCAGGCAATTCTCGGGCAGGCAGTACCGGTAAGTATGGAGTTTGCCAATACCGGAAGAACCGTATTAAGTAATCTCCTAGTTAGCATTGAGGGTGATTTTCCTAAAGAAAACGCAACTTATTTTGTGCCACGGCTGGAAATAGGGGCAAGCGATTTTTTTCAGGGGATGATTATCCCAGCGGCAGAAGGCGTCTTGTCCGGAAACCTGGTTGTTACTTTCCTGGATGCTCGTAATCAGGAAGTGCGTCTTGATCATCCCTTTACAGTGGAGGTACTGCCGATTGCACAACCTCCGTTTGAGCTGCCGCATACTCCTGTATCTGAACAGGGACAAACAAGAGGGGTGATTATGCAGCCTTTGTTATGGGGTGGAGCAGCAGTGTCGGTTGTGGGAATTTTTATGGCGTTGATTGTCAGGAAACGCAAAAACAGACGTCGGGATGTATTTCTGGACGAATAGAGATATAGTTAGCAAGTGGTTCAATCTGACGTCCGAGAGGGGTTAGGCATGGCGATACTTGCCCTGAGCGACATTGTTAAAAAATACCGCATGGGTGACAGCATTGTTACGGCACTTGACAATTTGTCTATAACAGTGGAGGAGGGGGAGTTTGTTGCTGTTGTCGGCACGTCCGGCTGCGGCAAGACAACTCTGCTTAATATTGCCGCCGGTCTAGAGCGACCCACAAAAGGAGAAGTTCTCTATCGCAATATAACACTGAACAAATTAAAAGAAAAAGACTTGGTGCTGTTTCGTCAGAGGGTAATGGGCTTTGTTTTTCAGGGTTACAACTTGCTTCCCGCCTTGACGGCGCTGGAAAATGTAGCGCTGCCGCTTGTTTTTGCAGGTATCGCCAGAAAAGAACGCCTGGTCAGAGCCATGCAGATGTTGGAGTTAGTAGGCCTGAAAGACCGCTATAGACACAAACCGATGGAGATGAGCGGCGGCCAACAGCAGCGAGTAAGCGTTGCAAGAGCTTTGGTTGGCAGACCGAAAATAATTTTTGCTGATGAGCCTACGGGAAATTTGGACACGCGCACATCAGCTGAGATTGTCACTTATCTCAAAGAAGCTGCAAGCAAAAACAGGCAGACGCTGGTACTAGTTACTCATGACAGTAAGATAGCGGGAATTGCTGACAGAAGAATTTTTCTGTCGGATGGCAAGCTGATTAACGAGTAAATTTCAGGCAAGCGGGGGTTGACAATGAAGCTGTATGACTTGCTGGTGCTGGCCAACAGGAACCTCTGGCGTCGCAAAGGCCGTACGATGCTTACTGTACTTGGAATGAGCATCGGAACTGTTTCTGTCATAGTGCTCTTTTCGCTTGGCATTGGCCTTGCTGAATGGCAGAGAGTAAGTATGGAACAGTGGGGGAGCCTGAATATCATTACTGTCAGTCAAACTTTCTTTTATCCCGGAATGCCTGAGGAAGAACGTGAAAGATTGAGGTTGTTAAATGAGCAGGCAGTCGCGGAGATAGAAGCGATGCCCGGTGTTCTTGGAGCAGCTCCTGCCTTTACCGTGGGTGGTGAGGCCAGAAAAGGAAGAGATATGGGCTATCTCCATTTGGTCGGGATTGAACCGGGCAAGATGGAATTGATGGAATTTGAGGTCAAAGCAGGCAGGCTGCTGCATGATGGAGACCGTTACAATGTGGTGGCAGGGTCGCATGTGATTAATAATTTCATGCAACAAGGGATGCATGGACCGACTGTAGGGATTGGTTCGCCGCAAGAGAGGGATCCCTTGGAGCTGCTTGATCGACGTTTGGTGCTGACGCTGCAAAATGCCCGCGGACAGAAGAGAGGATATATTCTTAACGTGGTGGGAATCCTCGGCAATCAGTTTGCGGAGCATTCTCATGCGGTGCATGCCCCTTTAAGCCTCCTAAGAGAAATGCACAACTTTGTAAATCAAGGAGCGCAATCGGAGCAACTTCAGCTTGTTGATTCAGTCCATATGCAGCATGATCAGGCAGGTATGCAGAGGGGAAGGAGGGCAGAACGGCCGGAATTGCAGTATAGTTTCGTCTCGGTCAGAACTAAGAACGTGGGGTATACTAAGCAACTAGGCGAAGAATTGCGCTTAATGGGTTATCAGGCACATTCAATCGCTGACCAACTGGAGGGCATAGAACAAGGCACCAGAATAGTGCAGGCTGTTCTCTTGGGAATCGGTGCAATCAGCTTGCTGGTGGCCACTATCGGCATTATCAATACGATGGTTATGTCTATTTACGAACGAACCAGAGAAATTGCCGTGATTAAAGTGCTGGGGGCTTCTTTCTCCGATATCAGGGGACTATTTTTGACAGAAGCAGCTCTGATCGGTCTGCTGGGCGGCATATCGGGGCTTGTCTGCAGTTTTTTGTTGTCGCTGCTGATAAACACTTATGCAGGGGCAGCCATCGGTGCAGGAGCAATTGGCCCAGGCGCAACACCTGTGCAAATTTCCGTTATTCCCTTGTGGCTTGCCTTTTTTGCATTAATATTCAGCACAACAATAGGGCTTATCGCCGGTCTGTATCCCGCCTCACGGGCGATGCGCCTTGACCCGGTAACAGCCATGAGGCACTATTAGTTGATTGTTTAAAAATCTTTATGATGTTATATCACAGTCTTTGGAACATATTGAAGTCAGACGAAGAATGGTTTACCGTTAAAATAGCGACTAGGCCGCAACTTGAGAGGCGGGAAAGTATTGAACAAGCTGCAACGCTTAACAGAAATTTGTCACGAAAGTAGCATTGCACTAATGTATCTTTTTGGCTCAATGAAAGATGCAGGCCTTGTTGTATTACAAGGCCATTCTGTTGCGCAGTCAGATCCTTTGGCGGATATTGACGTCGGAGTTGTTTTTGCCGGCAGTTTGCCTCACGGATTGCCAAGAACCAGATTGTATAGTAGAATTTATAACCGGCTTGAGGATTTATTCCTTCCATATAAGCTTGATTTAGTATTATTGCAGGAAACGCACTCTGTATTTCAGGCAGAGGCGGTTATGGGTCATTGCCTTTATTATATTGATGATGCTTTTAAGGACAACTATGAAGAAGACACCCTACGCAGAGCATGTGATTTCAGGCCATATCTGGAGCAGTATCATAAAGAAGTTTTGGAGGCATTCCGATCAAATGATTAATAAGAACCTTGTTTACAGCAGGCTTGTTTTGATTCAGGATTACCTGCAGCAAATGTTTAGACTGGCAGGTATTCCGAAAGAAGCATTTTTGGAAAACAGTGACACTGTTGCTGCTGCCGAAAGTTACCTGAGGCGCACTTTGGAGGCTGTATTTGATATTAGCAGACATATCAGAAATACTTCGCTACGTTGAGAAATGAATTATGATGAGCGTAGCCACCGGATTATTTCGCGCGGGGTGGCTACTTTTCCGTAAAGCAAGAATCCGGTTTGAAAAATCTTGCCGGCCAGCCAAATTGTTAGCGCCGAGGTTGCCAATAATAGCACTGCGGAGAGGATAATATCCAGAAAAATCACCTGGTCTGCAAAGACTAATCTAGCCAGCATCACCCCGGAGGTAGTAAAGGGGAAATAGCTGCCTACTCTTGCCAATAGGCCGTTAGGATCTGCAATCACCGGGCCGATGAACAAAAAGGGCAGATAGGGGATTAATATCACCAGTCCCTGAAGGTTACTGGCTTGCATAGGATCATCCATTGTTGCCCCAAGGCTGATGAATACAGCCGCGAAAAGCAGGTAGCCGGCCAGCAGGAAAAATAGTAGCAACGCTACGCGCGGTTCCAGCAAATATTGCCAGATTGACAGGTCATAATAGAAATAGGCAAAGAGCGCCGCCGAGCCAGCCCAAACGATGCCTTGTAAAACCCCGGGCACAAAACAACCTAGCATTTTCCCTCGCATCAGCGTTCCTGCTGACACGGAGGAAAGAAGCACCTCTGCCATGCGATCTCTTTTTTCTGTGATTGCGCTCTGCATGATTAACATCCCGGTGGTGGTCACTACAAAATACATTATCGCGGCAAAAATGCCCTGTACCGTTCTTCGCAACGGGCTTTCGTCAGCTGCGGCACTCAGCGAGAAGGTTTGGATGTTGTAACCCTTTTCCAAACCGATTAGCGTTTCTGGTTTCAGGTTATATTCTCGCAGTTCATGTCGCTGAAGTACACGCTGTAGTGCTGCTTTCAGAATTGACAGATCAGGGGTGCCTTCTGCTCCTGTATTAATCGCCACCTGTCTAGTCGTTAAGGTTTGGGGTGACAGCACCACATACGCCACCTCCCTTTTTCCTCGCACTTTAATTTCCAGACTGTCTAATTCTCCTGCATAAAGTTGCAGATTAATGTTGCTGCCATGTAATTCCCGGCTCAAATCCTGGAATACACCTAGCTCATCCACCACGTACAACAACCTGGTTGCCTGCTCCGCTGCCAGATGACCCAGCAACCCTGGCCCTACGCTAAAAATCAGGATCAAAGCCGGTGTTAATAATAGCGAGAAAAGATATGACTTATTGATCAGTTGTTTAATTTCCCAGACCGCTACCGTCAGGCTATTTTTCATTTATTGCACCTCCACCCACCATGCTTAGGTAAATTTCGTGCAGGGAAACCCGGTTTAATGTTAACTCCTTGATTACCGTTCCTGCCGGCAATGAGTGCATGATTTGCAGCGGATCCGCGCCTTTCTCCAAATAGATGACAGTACGTCCTGCTTTCTGCTTTACTTGGCGAATTCCTTTAATTGCAGAAAAGTCTGTTAGGGTATTATCACCAATTATTTCAAATTTAAAATCAGCAAATTGTTCCTTGATTTGTCCGAGTTCTCCCGACAAAACTGTCTGCCCCCGCTCAAGGAGTAGGATGCGGTCACAGACTTCCTCAACCAAGTGCATCTGGTGAGAGGAGAGTACCACCGCTGCCCCTTTCTTCGCCAGGGTGCGGATTTCAGCTTTGAGTTGCTCCTGGCTTACCGGATCGAGTCCGGAAAATGGTTCGTCCAGGATCACTAATTTTGGTTCATGCAGTACCGCAGTAATAAACTGCACTTTTTGTGCCATTCCCTTGGAGAGTTCTTCCGCTTTGCTGTTCTGCCAATCGGTCAGGCCGAATGTTTGCAAGTATTCTCTTGCTCTTTCACGTGCACGTTCAACTGGGTAGTTTTTCAGTTTTGCCAGATAGAGCAGGATATTAAGTACTTTTTGTTTTTTGTATAAACCCCTTTCTTCGGGCAGATACCCTACGAGTGCCGGGAGCAGTTGTGATGACTCGCCGTTAAAGCGAAAAAGAACCCTGCCGTTATCGGGGCGAATGATGCCGAGTACGCAGCGAATGGTAGTAGTTTTTCCTGCACCGTTGTGTCCCAGCAACCCAAGTACTTCTCCCGTCCTTACCTGGCAACTGAGGTTGTTAACCACTGTTTTGCCGCTGAATTCTTTTGATATGTTATCTATCTCCAGCACATTAGCCATCATCCAACCTCCTTCATGTAACATGAAAAGGGACTGTTCACGCGGGTTAGGCGGAGACCGCCACAAAGGCAATCTCAGGCGGGTTCACCATTTCACTTAATTCCTTGCCAATAATATGGGCGTCGCGTTAGCTTTCGCTTTTGCGCCCATTTTTTCTTTGCTTGACGCATTCACTTAAAAGAAATTCAATCTGCCCGTTGATCGAACGAAAATCCTCTGCCGCCCAGGCTGCCAGCTCATTCCAGAGGGCAGGGGAGAGGCGAAGCAGGAGCTGCTTCTTTTTCGTTTCTGTTTCTGTCATAAATAAATTCCTCTCCGTTTATATCAGTATAACGAACCGCTGTTGACAACCGGCTGGACATCTCTGTTGCCGCAGAGGACAACGAGCAGATTGCTGACCATCGCTGCTTTGCGCTCCTCATCGAGTTTGACAATATCTTTGTCGTTCAGCTTGTCAAGCGCCATCTCCACCATACTGACGGCACCTTCCACGATCATCTGACGAGCGTCGATAATAGCGGAAGCCTGCTGTCTTTGCAGCATGGCGGCGGCAATCTCCGGTGCGTAGGAGAGGTGTGTTATGCGCGCCTCAAGTATCTGCAGCCCGGCCATTTCCACTTTCTCCTGTATTTCTTCCCGCAATTTTTCAGCTATCTCTTGGCTGCTGCCGCGCAGGGAGATTTCGCTTTCGTCGCCGGGTGTGTCGTAAGGATAATTGCGTACAGTATTGCGCAACGCCGAGTCGCTCTGTATGGAAAGAAACTCCTTGTAATTGTCGACGCTGAATACGGCTTTTGCCGTATTAACCACCTGCCAAATCACCACGATGCCGATGATAATCGGATTGCCCAGTTTATCGTTTATTTTTTGCCTTTCATTATTTAAGGTAATGGCTTTGAGCGAGATTTTTTTGCTAGAGTTTACAGCGACTGTTGCAAGTTGCATCGTCTGCTCCGCGCCGACCGGTGTCGGCTTTGCGGCGGGTGCAAGAGAAGCAGCAGCAGGATTGACGGCAATCACAAAAGGATTAACAAAGAAAAAACCTTCGCCGCGCAGAGTGCCGTAATATCTGCCAAAGAGAGTCAGCACGAGGGCTTCGTTCGGACCTGCCACCTTTAGGCCGATAAATCCCAGCGGCCCGATAATTAAAAGATAGACGAACCCTAAAATAATCGCCGGTGTTGCATATGGGGAGGCAAACATGCCTGCAACCTCCCTGATTCCCAAAACTACGGCCGCAAGCGCAGCAAGCATAAAAAGTATGTTTAAGACCAGAACAAGCAAACCACTTAAAGCTTTTGGGGTGATTTCCTCCCGGGGAACAGTGGTTCCGGAAGTTTTTGTCGCTGTCATAGCAAACATCTCCTTCAGCAGTATATTTGATATCAAAAAGATATCAAATATATATTAATGTTTGAGCACCATTAAAGTCAAGCATTATTTGCGATTATATTTTGTTACAGCTTGGGTGTCACAAAATCCTCCTTAACGGTGTTATAGTTATAGCAAGGACTGAAAGGAGGGATGGTTATTACGCCGGCTGAATTCGAGGCCTTGTTCCAAAGCTATTACACTTTGGTATATCGGAAATTTTATTACCTTATCGGCGAGCGGGCGCCGGTCGAAGACCTCACCCAGGAAGTTTTTCTTAAGCTATACCACAATCCTCCTCGTGAAAAAGACAACTTGAGCGGATGGCTGTTGCGGGTAGCTGTCAATTTGGCCTATAACTACCTGCGCGGTGAGAAGCGGCGGCGCCGCCGCGAGGAAGGTCAATGCCGTGAGAAGGACGGTATTATCCCCCTAGAAGAAGCTGTTATTCTTAAACATGATGCGCAAATGGTTCACCAATGCTTGGCAAAGCTGTCACCTCGAGACCGTATCTGTCTGTTGTTAAAAAATGACGGTTACAGCTATGCCGAGATTTCCGCAGCCATCCAGGTGGATAAGAATTCAGTAGGCACTATTCTAGCGCGGGCGCGCCGCCGTTTCAGCGATTTATACAACGAATTGGAGGGGAGGGATGACAGTGTGTCTCGATGAAGGTATTCTTCAGACTTATTTTGACGGTGAACTGGATATCGATTCGTCGACAAAGGTGTCAAACCACATAGCAGGATGTGTTACCTGCCGGGATAGATTGCATGTTCTGCAGGAACTTGCCATCAGCTCAACTGTTGTTTTGGCGCCTTACCTAAAAGAAACAATGGTAATGGTATATCCGGCGCGTATGTCCTGTAATAGTTATTTATCTCATTACTTTCAGCATCTAACAAAAACGAGGAGGTTTGTCAACATGTTTCAACGTTACAAATGGTTTGCCGGAGCAGCTGCGTCTCTGCTAGTTATGGCTTTCTTTTTAAGTTGGGCGCCGGGCCGCAGCCTGGCTGCCCAGTTTCTGAATATCTTCCGAATGGAAAGGATCCAAATCGTAGAAATCACCCCTGAAGATATGGCTCAACTGGCTACGCTATTTGACGACATTGACGGTCAAGGAGGCGAGGTTGACATCCGGAATTTTGGCCGAGTTAAAGTTGAGCATCCAACCGATAACAAAAGGATAGTGGAGGCTGATTCAACAAAGGTGGAAAAATTGAGCGGGCTGAAGCTTAGTTTGCCAGTCTCGTTGGCTGGAAGGGAAAGGAAGGAGATGGTCGTTCAGCAACCGCCAACCATTACTTTTACTCCTGATGTGGAAAGTCTTAACAGTTACTTGAGGATCCATAGCAACGTGCTGTTGCCGCCTGCCTTAGCGGGAGAGTCGATTACTTTTAATATCCCCCCCCTGCTTAGGGTTCAATATGGCCAAAGGGATCAAGGATTCGCTCTCTACGCAGCCCGCGACCTAACGATTGAAGCTCCCCAGGGCATTGATTTGGCCTCCTTGCGTCTAGCTCTGTTAAGGCTACCTTTCCTGCCTGAGAACTTTCGTCGGCAATTGGCCGATATAGACGACTGGAGGCATACCTTGCCCATCCCGGAGGTCCAGGGTATGGGAGCTACGGAAATATCGGTCAACGGCAGCCAGGGGGTCTACTTCATTAACGAATTCGATAACAGCACCGTTGTTCTGGCGTGGCGCCAGGGCGACAGTTGGCGAGCTATCAGCGGCCTACCCCTAGAAGAAGCCATGCAAATTGCAACGGAGGTCAAATAGTGGCTATTATTGAAGTTAAAAATATAACCAAAATATATGGCCAACAGGCAGCCTGCAGTGATATCAGCTTCTCCGTGGAGGAGGGGCAGATCTTCGGTTTTCTCGGCCCTAACGGTGCTGGTAAAAGTACTCTGGCAAAGATCCTGGTAGGTTTGGTCTATCCCACCTGCGGCGAGGCTGAGGTTGCCGGCTACAGTCCTCAGGATATTAAAAGCCGTCGCCAGGTAGGGTTTTTACCGGAAAACTTCCGCTTGCATGGTTGGCTGAAGGGAGAAGAGCTTGTATCCTTTCATGCCCGTTTGGCAGGTCTGGACGGCAAGATCGCCAAGAAACGGGCATGTGAAGTTCTGGAACTAGTTGGACTGTCCTGGGAGGGGCAGAAGCTGGTAGCTAATTACAGCAAAGGGATGCAGCAACGTTTAGGTTTGGCTGTAGCTCTAGTAGGTGACCCAAAGGTGATATTCCTTGATGAACCTACTTCAGCTCTGGATCCCCTGGGGCGGCGCCAGGTGCGGGAGATCCTGCTTACGCTTAAGGAGGCCGGTAAGACCGTTTTTCTAAACAGTCACCTGCTAAGCGAGGTGGAGCAGGTCTGCGACCGTGTGGCTATCATCAACCGTGGCAGGGTGATAGCCGATGGCCCTCTGGATGAACTGCAAGCCGGTTCGGCAACGTTATCTATCAGGTTGAATGGTCTGACCGAAGAGCTGGCAGTGGAACTGCGCCGGTATTATCCCGAACTGCAGTTGGAAGGTGACCGGCTCACTATAACTTTAGGTAGCCGTGAGGAAACCGCCGATTTGGTGACTATGCTAATGACCGGGGGCTGCCGTATCTACGAAGTGACGCCCGGCCGTAATTCTCTGGAGGATATTTACATCTACTTGTTAAAGGAGGGCAAATAAGTATGTGGTTATTGGCCCTATTAACTTTCAGGGAGGCCTGGCGCAAGAAAGTAGTTTTGGTAGCAGGTGTTCTCACCCTGTTCTTTCTTATTCTTTATGGAACTGGACTGCACTTTATTTTGGGGGATATAGTACACCAAGACCCTGTAGCAGGCTCCTTCTTTGATATGATGGAGGCCATTCTTCTCTTTAGCATGGGAGTCTATTTGGCAAGCTTCATGGTAGCCGGCTTGGCTATTTTGGCCGCCGCAGGAAGCATCGCTGGGGAAATTGAGAACGGCACCCTTTATCCGCTGGCTGTTCGACCCCTTTTGCGTCGCGACTTGCTTCTGGGCAAATTCTTTGGTTTGGCGGCAATGTTGCTTACTTATGCCGCCCTCTTTTTTCTGTCTATGGCCGGCCTGATTTATTGGCAAACGGGCTTGGTAGTACCCGGGCTGTTACCGGCTTTATGTCTTTTTATTCTGAAACCAATGGTTATCTTATCTGTCACCATATTGGGAACCACCAAGTTCACCACCCTTGGTAGCGGTGTGTTTGCTTTCGGTCTTTACATTCTGTCTGTTGTCGGAGGAATGATGGAACAGATTGGAGCTCTTCTGGGAAGCACTGTCATCGTCTACCTCGGTGTAGTTACCAATCTAGTCATGCCGGCAGATGCAGTTTACCGAAGGTTGGTCGCTACGGTAATCGACAGGATACCGGCAGGCAACGGCCATGATTTTTCCTTTTTCAATCCTCAGCAAATTCTTGGGCCTTTTGGCAGCCAGTCTACCCCTAGCGACTGGATGTTGGTTTACACTCTATTTTATGCAGTTTTCATGCTGACAGTTGCCGTTAATATTTTTAAAAAGCGGGATATTTGAGCTCAATTTTCTGGGATGGAGAAAACGCCGGAATAAAGTGATTATGTGCAAAATGCAACGGTGCATTAATGTGATACCACTGCTTGACTAAAGAAGAAGGGCAGGTCCCAAGGTAATTATTATGTTTAGAAAAATACTCAAGAATGTAAAAATCTCGCGTTTCTCTTTACGTTCTGTGCACAGGAATTGTTTTAAAAACAGAGTTATGATAGAGCAGAGCATTATCTGCGGCTGCTTTTTTTGCCTTGCAACTTTTAGTTCTGGAGAGATAAAAGAGTGGACGGACGAATCTCTTTATTGTAGTGAAGAGCACGGCCAAACGGCATTGTGCCCCAAATGCGGTGTCGATTCTGTGTTGCCGGACAATATTCCTGGGGTGCGACTCGATTTCGTTCTCCTGTCAGAAATGAGAAAAAAATACTTTTAGCGCTGGTATGCTATTCTATTGCGGTGTTTATTTATAGTAGTTCGTTAAATAGGGGGGGGAGGGAAAATGCAATGTCTGTTTTTGCCGCAAAATTATTGCTTCTGACGATGCTTGCCGGCTGGATTATCTGGGAAACCGTTGCGCTCTCTGTAGAATATGTGGAGATTCCAATCGAGGGGTTGCCGACGGAGTTTGATGGTTTTCGTATCGCTCAGGTAAGCGATCTGCACGGGATGCGGTTCGACCCGATGGGAAGGGAAGCGCAAGTGATCATCGAGGCTGAGGTGGATCTGATTGCCGCCACCGGTGATTTCGTGCACCGCAGCAGCCCGGAGGGAGTAAGTAAGATACTTCCCTTTATACAAACGCTTGTGGCAATCGCCCCGGTCTACGCAGTCAGTGGTAATCACGACCATTGGACAGATTGGCCGTATATTGCCAGACGCCTTAGATCGGCCGGGGTTACAGTCCTGGAAAACAGTCATGTCCGGCTAAACAGCGGAGACGCGGAAATCATTCTTGCGGGCGTAAGCGACCCTTATACGGGACACAGCTGCCTAAATCAAGCTCTGCCGGCACAAGCCGACACGGTGATTATGCTGTTAGCCCACGCTCCCACTTGGTTTGAACCTTGGAATGCTGAAACTGCGCCCGCAGAACTTCATCACGTTTCTTTGACCTTAGCCGGTCATACCCACGGCGGCCAAATCAGGCTGCCCTTCCTAGGAGCGGTGACTACTGCCTCAGGACGCCTTTTCCCGCCTAGCCATGTAGATGGGTTATCCCGAGAAGGTAACGGCTGGCTTTATATCAACCGTGGATTAGGGCAAGGCGGATTAGCTATTCGCTTTTTATCTAGGCGCGAAGTAACCATTATTACACTGCGAAAAGGATGAATATTTCGCAGGTCTGTTCCCGGGTATAAGAGAAAATCCTTCCTGCATATAACAATCCCACAATCTTGCGTCCCAACATGCTACAAGCAGTTTTTCACCGTTAAGCCGTCTTGAAAGAATAATTGAGCTGGCCAAATGCAGCGCGTCAAAACCACGTAGGGGGTACTTGTCAACCAGAGTATTCACCCGTTGCAGGATAGAATCGGATACTTCCAAGGCAAAATAAAACTTCCAGTCTTCATTGAAATTGGCAACAACGTCACGATATGCCTGAGTATCCAGTATCCCCTCCCGCCCGGCCCGGGCAAAAGCAGCTCTTGCTTCTGCGTAAGCCACCTTTGAAGTAGCTATAAAAGTACACTTTTGCATATAATCAGCAACAAGCTCACTGCCCTCTTCATCAACATAAAGTTTAACCAATGCGCTGGTGTCGAAATAACAGATCATCTCCGGTCCTCGCTCACAATCTCAGACAGATTACTGGCCTTAATATCTTTCTTGCTGACAGAGATAATCCGACCCGGCTTGCTACCCTGCCAAGATGCCAAACCTTCCCTCACCATCCTGAAGGCATCTTCCGGCACATTCAAAGAGACAGGAGAAAGCTTGGCTACGGGAACGCCTCTTTCCGTAATGGTAATGGTTTCTCCCTTTTTTACCATACGGATATAAAGGCTTAATGATTTTTTTAATTCCCTGATTCCTGCCTTTTCCAAATATAAAACCTCCTTAGAATAACAGTAACTACATTATACTGTTTTTGTAACCACCAGGCAAGCGTGAATAAAGAAAAACCGGAGGTCAGGTCTATTGTTAAAGTATAAAATCGTTGCCCGCTCTTCTTAATCCTATTATGCATTGCATTTGAATCATTGCTGCTCTTATTTATTCCTGCACGTATCCATTGAAATGGTTTGCCGGCAGATGTTTAATTCATATCGATTCTGCCGTTTAGCAAGTAGGTAAGGCCTATGTATTGCAGAATCAGCGCCGAGGTTGTAATGAATATATTTCGCAAGGCCACGTTCCAGGGCGTTTGTAGCAAGCTGCCGCCAGCAATGGCAGCCCCCTCTGTCAGGTCTGCGATTGGCGCTGTCACTAACCCCGAGGGATTCAGGTCTGCATGAAATATCAGTAGGTAGATTGCCAGAATTATAGTCAAGAATCCCAACAGAGCGGCGCCGAACTGGTTTCCGGCGGCCGCGAGGAAGGAATGAGCAAGCATTAATATAATCAGGCTGATTGAGCCAAAGTAAAGGCTGAAAGCGAAGATATTAGCAATCGCCGGCAGGGTAACGCCGCCCGGCAGCAGGGTATAGGCAAACGGGTAAAACGAGACCCAGGAGGCTATAAAGAGCAAGGCAATGCTGCAGACCATCATGAGGTGGGAGGTGATCAGTTTGCCAGGCTTTTGCGGACTCTGCTGATATTGTAGGCTTGCTAAAGCGTTTCCCCTGAAGAATACCACATCCATGAAAATCATAATGTTGATAACCGATAATAAAAACCACACGCCCAGCATCGCGCTTTGCCGCAAAAACTCCGGCAGCGCAGGGGCAAACAGGTGTGAGGTCAGGCTGAACAGCAAATAGATTGCGAGATACCATAAGCGGTTTCCCAGCGCCAGAAAGGAGTACTTGAGCAGTGCCGGCAATTTGCATTCCCCCCTGATTAATAATTACTGTATTTCTCCAGCAGACAAGCGGCGGCGTAAAGCAAAAGAGCGCTTGACGCAAAAACAATCAGCGCCAGCAGGGACCGTGAGACAGCGATATGTTCCTGGAATACCCTGGAATGTAAAGGGATAATTACAACAGCTACCCAAAACGTAGAATTCATAACCGATGTTTCATTGGTGATCCACCAGGCAAGCTTACGTAAAAATCGAAGTTTTTTAGGCAATACCAGCCGGCCCTTCAGTGTCCCGGCGACGGCTAATTGACAAACATAGATTGATTGAGCCAGGATATACATACCCGCGAGCATCAGCCACTGCCAGCCGTCTAACCATTGAATGCCGGGCTGCTGCCGGAAAGCGAGGAGAAGGGCGAAGTAGCTGGTGGCAGTGGCAGCCCCTGCCGCCAGCGAGGCAAGCAGAGCGGCCAAAAGGGACCAAAGGTGCGGCAACGGGATCAGCAGGGGCAGAGAACCGACTTTTGTGTTTAAATGTATATACGACGTATAGTGTATGCAGATGCCGCCGCTTAGTACACCAACATAAAATATTGCGATGATAGTCAAGATCATCCCGGCGGTTACATTAAAGAGCTGGTGGCTCAGCCAGCCAAGGAGCGTCACAAAAAGCAGGATGCCGAGGAACACTTTCATATCCAAACCGCGGTAGTTCATTAGTTGATATTTAAGTAGCTTTCGCATGGCGGAAAACCTCCAGGTAATATTCCCCGACAGATTGGCCGTTGTTTTGCCTGATCTCGTCTGCGGCGATCTCCCGGATCACCTTGCCGCGGTGCAGTAGTTTCACCTCGTCCAGCAACTGCTCCACATAGTCGATGTGGTGGGTGGCCAGGATAATCGTGCTGTTATGGTCGAAGGTAGTAAGTATAATATCAATAATTTTTTCCCGCGTAACCGGGTCGACGCCGTCAAAGGCCTCGTCAAGCAAAAAGAGCCGGGCGCGCCGCGACAGGACCACAGCCAGCTTCAGCCGCGCCTCCATGCCTTTGGAGAGCTTGCTGACTGGAAAAGTCTTTTCCAACTCAAGCTCACGCAGCAGGTGCTCCGCTTTCGCTCTGTCGAAGTCAGCGAAAAAGTCGCTGAAGAAATTCACAGCATCACCAACCTTCATCCAGTCAAGGAAATAATTGCTGTCCGGAAGGTAAGCCACTTTCGCCTTGGTGGCCAGACCGGGCCTGACGCCGTCGATCAGCACCTGTCCCTGATAGATCATGATCAGGGCGGCGCAGATTTTTAAGAAGGTGGTCTTTCCGCTGGCGTTTGGACCAAGCAATCCATAAATCTTTCCGCTCTCAAAGCCGCAGTTGACCCCATTTAGTGCCTTTGTTTCGCCGTAGTGCTTCACCAGGTTGGATACGGTTAAGATTTCGCCCACGAGGCTCACTCCTTTTGGTTTTATGTGGTCAGCTGGTCTTTTTGTCATCTTTTACGCGGGACAGGAATTGCCGCAAATGTTCATAAATTTCCTCTGTACTAAATCCCAGCCGCGACATTTCGCTGATGAAGCGGGAGGTGTTGCGCTCCGCAATTTCTTCTTTTAGAGTACGCGCCAGGAGTGCGCTTGTACTGACAAAAGTACCCAGCCCCTTTTGCTTTGTAATAATGCGCTCCTGCTCAAGAAAAGCATATACCCTGGCCACCGTGTTGGGATTTACTCTCATGATGGCAGCCTGTTCCTTAATCGTAGGCAGCTGCATGCCGGGCGTCAGTCTGCCCAAAGCAATTTGAGTTTTAATCTCGCTTATAATCTGCAAATAGATTGGTTCGCGGTCGTTATAACGCATAAAATATTCACCTCCGTGCTGCGGGGATGTCAGAGTTGTTTGCTGGCAGATCGTATAATATTTAACTAGTTTACTATTTTACTAGTATTATATACTCACAGAGCAAGATTGTCTAGGCAAAAGTTTCTGTAGACAATTTTGACTTGCTCTGAAGTTCTTTTTCAATCTTAAATATTTAAATTCATTTACGTAATATTTTTTGCTATTCTGCAGACAATTATGGTAAAAGGAGGTTTGGCAAAGATGAAAACAAGTGCCAAGAATCAACTTAAAGGTAAGATTACTGGAATTGAGCCGGGTGCTGTCAATGCTTTGGTAACACTTGACATCGGAGGCGGAAACATAATATATTCCACTATCACTATGGAAAGTGTTAAAAACCTCGGACTGAAAGTCGGAGGGGAAGCTTATGCATTGATCAAAGCTTCGAGTGTAATCATTGGCGTAGATCACTAGGACGGGTTTTAAGGTTAATCAGCGGCACGACAGCGTTGAAGGCCAAGATAGCGAAGGTAGTACCTTCGGGGAGTGGGCTCCAGTAACGCATGGCCATAGTTCCAGCTCCGATTGCCGCCCCAAACAGCCAGCGACCTGTCTGTGTGCGGGGAGACGTGACCGGATCTGTGGCCATAAACAACGCACCGAGCAGCAGGCTGCCGGATATGAGGTGAAACACCGGGTCATCACCAGCCGCCAGCGCGATGATGACAGTAGTAAGAAGGCAGGCGGCCGGAATCCGCCAGTTGGCGTATTTTTTATATGCCAGCCATATAAAGCCGAGAAGCAGGGCTGCCGCTGAAGTTTCACCGATGGAGCCGGGTACGTTGCCGATAAAAAGCGCCGTTAAAGGAGCGTTTATTCCCTCCGCCCGGAAAGTTTGCAGCGGCGTTGCTGCAGTAGTCAGCAGCACCGGTTCCAGCCAGGGGCGCATCGCTCCGGGAAAAGCCAAAATGACAAATAGTCTCCCAGACAGTGCCGGATTGAACAGATTCTTGCCAAATCCACCAAATATTTGTTTTCCAATAATAATGGCAAAAGCTGCTCCTGCCGCAGCTACAAGCAGCGGCACGGACGGCGAGAGAGTGAGGCCAAACAGCAAGCCGGTAACTACTGCGCTTAAATCTTTAACTTTTACCGGTTTCTTGAAAACTTTCTGCCAAAGTGCTTCTGCGCCTACCGCAGTTGTCACACTGACGATAATCAGCAAGAAAGCAGGCAGCCTGTAAAACCAAAGCGCTGCCAAAGTTGCCGGAACAAGAGCCAGTAACATTCCTCTCATCGTTTTCACCGGGTTCTGTCCTCCAAATCTGCCATTGAAAATAGTTTAGATCATGATTGCATAAGATACTTCGGTTACTTGAAGTTTTCAACTTCAGCGCGGGGATGTCTGTGGCCTCTCCTCGATAGAAACTGCTACATGCCGGGTAGTGTTTTGTCGATGAATCAGCAGGGCAATCTGATTGCCTATGGGTGCAGTTCGGATGGCCTTAATGAGTTGCCCTAAGTTTTCTTTCGTTTTAATATAAAAAATCTTCTTCAAAGTTCGATTCTGAAAATCGTTCCTTTGTTTAATTCGCTCCATACACTGATTTTACCCTTGTGATTATCAATTATCAGTTTGGCTATAGATAGACCCAGACCCACTCCGCCGCTTTCTTTAGCGCGGGATTTATCAGCCCTGTAAAAGCGTGTAAAGATGTGAGGCAGGTCTTCTTTGGAGATACCGATTCCGTTGTCTTCAACGATAATTACGGATTTGCTGTGTTTAATATAGGAGTTAAGCTTAATGAGGCCGCCTTCAGGCGTATACTTAATGCTGTTATCTATCAGTATTCTGATTGCTTCTTTGAGAAGTTTCCTGTCGACATTGATGAAAAAGTCTTCATTCTTTTCATTAATAAACTGGTGGGTCGAGTTGATTAAATTAGTTTCATAAAGGATCTCATTGATTACTTCACTTATTTTAAATTTCTCTAGATTAATTTTTAGAGTTCCGCTATCTTCCTTGGCTAAAAAAAGTAGTTCCTCAATCAAATGGTTCATATTCTCTGATTCGCTCTGGAGAGCGGCAATAGATTCTTCCAGCACTTTTTTGTCATCTTTTCCCCAACGAGCAAGGAGATTAGCATACCCCTGAATTACGGAAATTGGCGTACGTAATTCGTGGGAGGCGTCAGAGACAAAGCGGTTCTGCTGCTCTACCGATTTCTGAATTCTGTCGAGCATATGGTTAAAGGTCTGCGCCAGTTCTTTTAATTCGTTTTTAGACCCCTTTACATTTAGCCTCCGGTCCAACTGGTTGAAAGAAATTTCCTGGACGGTCTGTGTCATGGTTTTAATAGGAGCTAGGAGTCTGCGGCTTACCCTTGAACCGACAAGGATAATGACCAGGATGCCGACCAGATTAGATGCAAGGAGTATCATGCTCAGTAGAAAAATATAGTCTTTTGGAGGATAGTCTTGAATGAAGTAAGTAAAACTAAGAATTATCCCAGTGCTCATCAGTAAAAAAACAGCAAAAAAAACCAGTACATAGGTGAGGGTAATTCTGAAGGTGAGAGAAAAGCGTAACTTGTTTCCCAGGCCTTCTCTAATCAGCTCTAAAAGATGAAAGAATGACCTAATCATAAGAAAAACCATTTTGTAGACCAAGCGTATAGTTTTTGAAATAAGCTTAAATATTTTGGCGATTTTATTCTTCATTTCTGAGTTGATACCCCACTCCGCGCACAGTGTGAATTAACTTTGTGTTAAATTTTTCGTCCAGCTTGCTCCTGAGATAGCGGATATAGACATCAACTACGTTGGTATCGCCACCGAATTCATAGCCCCAGACATTTTCCATAATGGTATCCCTGGTTAAAACGATTTTTTTATTAAGTAGCAGGTATTTTAGTAGGTCAAATTCGGTTTTTGTCAGATCTGCCGTTTCACCGTCATAGGTTACCGTGTATTTGCTTGTATCAAGGCAGAGTTTACCCGCTTGCAGGATAT
>JAGXTL010000123.1 GCA_018333635.1 Dethiobacter sp. | reverse complement strand
GACTTATCGATAATCCTAAAACGTGATGATGTTGATTTAGTACTTTTACGCAACGCTCCGGTAAATATTGCCCATAAAGCTTTGTCAACCGGCAGAACAATTTATAAAGGCGACCATCTTAAGGTTGCCGACTTTGTTGAAGAAACTTTAAACGCTTACAGAGATTACGGTTACCGCTTAAGGAAAATTGACAATGAGTTCGATGAGAGATTACAGGAGGAGTACCATGGTCAGTATCGATAAAATCCGTAACAAGCTTAGAGTAATCATCGCATGCCAGGATAAACTGGAACAACTTAAAGCTTATAGCGAAGAAGAATTCTTAAGTGATTTCCGTCTCACCGATTCTGCCCGCCATAATCTGCAAATTTCTATAGAGGCTATGTTAGACATCTGTAACCATCTTATCGCCAGACATTCGTTAGAAATACCACAAAGCAATGCCGAAACATTTGCTGTGCTTTGCAAACATGGTCTGTTAAATCCTGAGATGCAAAACACCTATACTGCAATGGCCCGGTTCAGAAACAGAATCGTGCATATGTACGATGACGTTGATAACCGGGACATCTTCCATATTGTTCAAAAACATCTAAAAGACTATCATCACTTTATTGACGACATCGTCCGGCAGTTGGGATCCAAATAGTAATTCTGAAAAACAGGCAATATGGGTCATCGACAGAAACCCGAGGTATCAATAAGGCCAGACGGATGTCTGGCCTTATTTGTTTATTCTAAAAGTATTTCATGCTGGTTTTCTTAAACTCCCTGGTGCTGTAAAGCAGTTTGTAATCATTGATGCCGGTGCGCTCTGAGATTTCCGCCGCCGTTTTTTCCAGCTCCTCGGGCGCTTTGCCGTGCAGCATCGTAAAGAGGTTGTAAGGCCAATCAGGGTAGGTGGGACGCAAATAGACATGGGAGGCGGCGCCGAAAGTAGCCATGATCTTGCCCACTTTCTCGACCAGAGCATCAGGCACAGCCCAGCCCACCATCGCGTTAGCACTGTACCCAGCCTGATGATGGCGCAGAATAGTGCCGAGGCGGCGCATAACACCGGTTGCCAAGTAAGCTTCCAGTTTATGCAAAAGCTCTTCCTCACTAATACCCACCTCAGCAGCGATAACAACAAAAGGCTCGGCCTGCAACGGCAAGTCACCCTGCAGACGGGCGATTATTTTCTGATCTAAATCGCTTAGCAGCATGGCTCTTCCTCCGTCAGGTCGAAGTTAACACCGATTTTGAAAAGTTTCAGCGCCGGCAGGTTGCGCAGCTTGAGCACACCATCCAAACACATAATTTCATTTAAAATCTGCTCCAGCTCTGCCTCTGTGCGGCTTACAAGCGTAAACCAAAGATTAAACTCATGCGCCCGCTCATAATTATGGGTCACCCCTGGATAAGCGCTGACGGCTAAAGCCACCGCTTCTATCTTTTCTGCCGCGACTTTAAGCGCGACAAGCGTAGAAGAGAAGCCAAGCTTATCAGAGGCGAAGATACCGCCGATGCGGCGAATAATGCCGGCGGCTTTCAGCGCGGCCACGCGGGTCAGGACCTCCGCTTCGCCCAAGCCCACCTCAGCAGCGACGGCGGCGTAAGGGCGGGAGACAAGCGGGAAGCGGGTTTGAATAATATTGAGAATGGCCCGGTCTGCCGGGTCGAGTTTATTAAGGGCAGCAGGCTTCATTAGCTCGCCCCCTCCGGTAGAGACACCACGGGTCTTCTGCCATCACATCGCCGTCACTGTAATAATAGGCCCGGGCGCGGCAGCCGCTGCAGACATCCTTATGATTGCAGGTGCCGCACTTACCGCCGAATTGGTCGCTGCGAAACTGGTTGAACATCTCTGCGGTACGCCAGATTTCAGTAAAAGGCTGTTCCTTGACACTGCCCACTTTCTTTGGCAGATAGGGGCAGGGATGCACCTCCCCGTTCGGCAGAATACAGCAGTAAGCAGTACCAGCCAAGCAGCCGCGGCTAAAACGCATTTCCATTCCCATTTGCCGGGCAATCCGCATAAACTGGGGCGCACAGGTCGGCTTCAGCTCGATCGGCACTTCCCGTTGTTTCTTTAAAATTCGGTGCAGCAGTTGCTCATACTGCTTTTCGCGCAATGCTTCCGCCTCCATGTCCAAGGCACGGCCGGTCGGCACCAGGAAAAAAACGTGGTGAGCCACTGCGCCGACCTCGACCGCAAAGTCGGTGATCGCTTCAAATTCATGGTAGTTTTTATCGACTACGGTGGTATGAATCTGAAAAGGCAGCCCGACCGCCTGGCAGTTTTTCATGCCGTCAACGGCCGCCTGCCAGGAACCGGGCACTTGACGGAATTCATCGTGAATTTCCGGATGGATGCTGTCCAAAGAAATACCGATGCACAGCGCGCCAGCTTCTTTTAATTTCTCGGCGATTTCCGGGGTAATGGTCGTGCCGGTCGTGCCAAAGACGGGGCGCAGGCCAACCGCTTTGGCATGAGCCGTCAGTTCAAAAATATCCTCCCGCAAAAGCGGCTCACCGCCTGAGAGAATCAAGATTTTAAAGCCTGCTTGGGCGATCTCATCGATCAGCTTTTTTCCTTCGGCGGTGGAAAGCTCGTCTTCCCTTTTGGCGCCGGCGTCACGGTAACAGTGTTTGCATTTGAGATGGCACTCCCAGGTCGTATTCCAGGAAATAATCATCTTAGCTTTCCTCCTTCAGCCAGGCGGCGGCATCTTTTGCAAAGTAGGTAAGAATTATGTCGGCACCGGCGCGCTTCATAGAAAGCAGCATCTCCAGCGCCACCCGTTTTTCATCCAGCCAGCCATTTGCGGCTGCCGCCTTAACCATCGCATATTCGCCGGAAACGTTATAGGCGGCCAAGGGCAGATTAGTCGCCTCCTTGACGGCGCGGATTACATCAAGATAGGAAAGCGCAGGCTTGACCATCAGCATATCGGCGCCTTCCGCCAGATCAAGCGCCACTTCTTTTAGCGCTTCGCGACAATTAGCCGGGTCCATCTGATAAGAGCGCCGGTCGCCAAACTGCGGCACGGAACCGGCGGCGTCGCGGAAAGGGCCGTAGAAGGCAGAAGCATATTTTACGGCGTAAGACATTATCGGAGTCTGAGCAAAACCGTGCTCATCCAAGGCGCTGCGTATAGCGGCTACCCGTCCGTCCATCATATCGGATGGGGCTACGATATCGGCGCCGGCGCGGGCGTGGGAAAGCGCCGTTTGCGCTAACAAGCTGAGCGTCAAATCATTTTCAACTTCGCCGGCTTCAATGAGGCCGCAATGTCCGTGGCTTGTATATTCACATAGGCAAACGTCTGTGATGACCAATAACTCGGGAAATTGCCGCTTCAGCGCGCTTACTGCCTGCTGCACCGCCTCCGACGGGTCAAAAGCGGAGGAGCCTTTTTCGTCTTTGTAGGCAGGAATGCCAAAGAGAATTACTGCAGGGATCCCCAGCTTTAAACATTCTTCTCCTTCGCGCAGTATATTGTCCACCGAGAGCTGATAAACGCCCGGCATTGAAGCGATCGGAATCTTCACTTGCTTGCCATTTGTGGCAAAGAGCGGATAAACAAAATCGCGCGGCAAAAGCTCCGTCTCGCGCACAAAACTGCGCAGTGCCGCAGTTTTGCGCAACCTTCTTGCTCTAACGACAGGGAAACTCATCATTAAACACCTCTTTCAAACAGAGACGTATGCAGTGACGTACTCCCACCACCTACAGAGGTGGGGGCTTCTTGGGACGTACCAGCTAACGCCGGTATAATGACCAAGCTATCCCCGTTCGCCCAACGGTTTTTATACAATCTTTAGGCTATACCGAGCT
>JAGXTL010000027.1 GCA_018333635.1 Dethiobacter sp. | reverse complement strand
CCTTCGGGATGTTCTCAAAAAGCTTCCTTTGCTCAGTCAGGAAATGGCGAATCAAATAATGACTGCATTTTTGAATACGATACCGCTGCCATTAAAGCAGAAGTTGTTATTGTGCGCGTAACTTCTTGATTTTTAAAGGTTTGTACTCACTTTTAGGCTGGGAAAGTTGAGTTCTTTACTAATTGTTACTATTGTATTTGCATTTCTCATAAAAGGGCATAAATTAGGACTAAGAACGAGTAAATCGTCGGGGCATAAGAATAGCGATTTCGTTTTTGTAGTAACTATAAGTTTATTGCCTATGATTTTGTTTTTATCTATTTTGTTTCTTATAGCTAAACTATAAATATTTAACTACTTGATAACAACAATTAAGCTAGGTGAGTGAGTGAGGCCGCCCGGAGAAACGTCACATTATAGCTGTTTGTCGAAATCCCGCATTATATAGATTACGCGGTAATGTTTAGCTTAATATTATCATAATTATGCTAAGCGTGCAACAACCGTACGATGGTAATGCGACATGAGCAAGGAGCAGGCCATCATCCACTATAGGACGGCAATGCTCTGCCTGCTCTGCGGAAGAGTCAGACCTTTTGAAATATGGATTTACGAGGCCTGCTATAGATGAATTGCTCGAAAGTCCATAACACGCCTGATAGCTGTAGTGCCGCCAGCTAAGGCGAGGTCGAGGAGGATACCGACGTAACCATCCAATTTTCATCTCTTCTTACTTTAAAGCAGGAGAACCATTTGGGTGTTGTTGCCAACACGTAAAAGATTATTGGCAATAATTTATCTCGTTTCTTTGGGGGTTACCTCTATATAAAGATGCCTTGCGCTGCTCTCAAAATAATGCTATATTTAAGGTATAAATATTGATAACAGGGAGTGTTAGTTATGCCTAAAATTAGACCGATATCGGACTTAAGAAATAGTGCAAATGAAATTTCTGAGTATTGTCGTGCTGAGCGTGAACCAGTCTTCATAACAAGAAACGGTGTGGGTGATATGGTTGTAATGAGTATTGAACTCTATGAGCGTCAGCAGGCTTTAGTTAAGTTGTACGAAAAACTATTACAAGCAGAAGCTGGAATTGCAAATGGGGAAAAGGGAGAGGATTTTAAAATTTTCGCTAAAAGTTTAAGGGAAAATGTCCATGGAAAGATATAATGTAATGATTTTTCCTTCAGCTCAGCAGGATTTAAAAGAAGTTGTAGATTATATCAATGAGCTTTCCCCTGATGCAGCGCTTAAAACATATGATAACATTGTAGAAAGTATTATTGCTTTGGAAGATATGCCTATGCGTTCACCTTTCTTAAAAAATCCCGAGCTTCGTGCAAAGGGATATCGGGTTTTAATTGTGCAAAATTATTTGGTGTTCTATGTTGTAAATAACATGACGGTGGAGATAAGGCGCATTCTATATGGAAAGAGACGTTACGAGGGATTATTGTAGATTGCATCAAGTTGTTTTACGTAAGGGGATTCCGTTCAGTGTCAGTCTGCCTTCGAATGTGCCCCTTAATTATTCGGCGTTAACGGCTGAGCAATTTGATGCGGAAATTGAAAAAGGAATCACCGGCTTGGAAGCGGGAAGGGTTGTATCGTCTGAGGATGTCAGGAAAAAGATACAATGGCGGTATGGCGTATGATATGGAAAGTGAGTTACACGGAAGACGCCGATTCTTTTGACCATATGCCGCTGCGTGTGTGCTGCTGCCTGAAAGTTATAGTTTAATTAGGTTTTTTTCCAACCATTCAGCAAGTTCTTCTTTGGAGAATTCACCGGATGCTAATTTAATGATAACTTTATAGGCTTCCTTTTCTGATGCGCATATTTCATAACCATTCCTCTGCAGGAAGGTATCCATAGCAACTAGCGCTATTCTTTTGTTTCCATCAATAAAAGGATGATTCTTGCATAGATGAAACCCAAAGGCTGCAGCCATTTTAGTTAGCGAATTATGCAAATAAGAACCACCAAACATGGCATTGGGCTGTTCAAGTGCAGAATTGAGTAGGCCCTCATCGCGTATTCCAGCAGTGCCTCCGTATAGTTTGATTAGTTGCTCGTGAAAGTTAATTATGATGTGTTTCGGAATAAACACGATGGATTTCATTTTGACAATTCCTTCAGAGCATTCTTGTACTTTTTATTGGTTTTATCAAAAGGAGAAGCCCATTCTTCAAAATCAGGATCATAAGGAGTCAGGGTAAAACCATAGCTACTTTCCACCACATAAAGCTCTTCGCCTTCTTTAATATTATATTTCTCAAGTAACTCCTTTGGGAGTGTAAGCCCATAGCTGTTACCCACTTTTCTCAATTTCACTTTTTTCATAATTCTCACCTCAATAATATTATAACATTTGTATTACACGCTGTGCAATAGATACCACTAATTCCTTGAAAATCCGGTCAATAACGGGGAAAAGACTTAACTGAGAACAATAATTACGCTTTCGCTGCTTAATAAAAAGCTCATGTTCCCCCTGTGTTAATTGTCGGTTGACAAATTGCGTCTATGCATAATATAATGTGTATAGGGAGGTGTATTTATTTGCGTACCAATATTGTTATTGATGATAACCTTATGGAACAGGCCATGCGTGTTTCCGGATTATCCACAAAAAAGGAAGTAGTAAATAGGGCACTCTCAGAATTTGTACTGCGTCACACACGTAAAGATTTGTTAGAGTTAAGGGGTAAAATTCAATTTGCGGATAGTTATGATTATAAAGCAGCCAGGAAGGGGCGTTAACATGATTTTAGTTGACACCTCTGTCTTGATCGGGTTCCTAAAAGGTCAAGACAATGATAGGACAGAACTATTTAAAGAAATTCTTTCCCGGGATATACCTTTTGGCATATCATCTTATACTTATCAGGAGGTTTTGCAGGGAACAAGAAATGAAGAAGAATTTCAAACGCTGAAGGATTATCTTTCAACGCAACACATTTACTTTCTTGAACAGGGAGCAGCTACCTATGAAAGAGCAGCCAAGCTCTACTTCAATATGCGACGAAAGGGAATTACTCCACGCAGCACACTAGATATACTGATTGCTCTTACCGCTATTGACAATGATTTGGCGCTATTACATAATGACAGCGATTTTAATGCAATGGCCGATCATATGCCGGATTTTAGGATCCTTAATATGTTATAATTCAGGAGGAGTGCCTGTGATAACTGTTTCAGGAATGACCCTAACCTACCACAGTGGAAAAGGCGTATTTGACCTGAACTTTACTGTTCCAAAAGGAGCGGTGATGGGTTACCTGGGGCCTAACGGGGCAGGCAAGACCACCACGATCAGAGCGCTGCTCGGCTTTATGCGTCCCGACAGCGGCAAGTGTTCGGTTGGGAATCTAGATTGTGTTGAGCAAGCGCCGGAGATACAAAAGAAATTAGGTTATATTCCGGGCGAGATATCTTTCCCCGAAGGTATGAGCGGGGATGAATTTCTGGCGTTTATGAGCGCGATGCGAGGAACAAAAAGCACAGAGCGCAAAAACTTGCTCCTTGAAATGTTGGAGCTCGACCCGAGGGGCAGAATAAAGAAATTTTCCAAGGGGATGAAGCAAAAATTGGGCATCATAGCAGCCTTCATGCACAATCCCGAAGTTTTGATTTTGGATGAACCGACGAGCGGGCTTGACCCTCTCATGCAAAACCGCTTTGCCGAGCTTATCCTAAGCGAAAAAGCTAACGGCAAAACGATTCTTATGTCCAGCCATATTTTTGAACAAGTCGAAAAGATGTGCGACAGCGTACTTATTATCAAGGATGGCAGGATAGTGGAGCAGGCGAATGTGCAAAAGCTCAAAGACGAACAGCGCCGGATCTTTGTTTTAAGGCCCGGCGAACCCGATGTAGCTGCCGGTATTCTAAAAGCCGGAGGATTTGACATGCGGGTTGAGCAGAATGGGGTGTTTGAAGTCTTTGTGTCGGGCGAAAAAATGGACTCTTTCGTTAAAACAGCCGCGAAGTTTACAGTGCTGAACCTCAGCGTCAAACAGCAATCTCTTGAGGACATCTTTATCAACTATTACGGTAAAGGGGAGTAAACAGCCATGAGCTTAGCCCTTTTCAAACATACTCTGAGGAGAAGCTGGATATTGCTGGTGATTTTTTTCGGTGTGTTGACCATGTATATGACCGTAGTAATTTCCATGTACAACCCGGAGGATATGGCTGGGCTAATCGGTATGATCGAGGCGTTTCCTGAAGGGCTAAGGATTGCGTTTGGGTTTGATGCCTTGGTCACCGATTTGACAGCTTATCTAGCCAGTTGGCTCTATGGAATGCTGATGATTGGCTTTCCGATGGTATACTCCATCATTTTGGGAAATGCTCTCGTAGCCAAAATGGTAGATAACGGGTCGTTCGTTTATCTGTTATCTACGCCTACTCCTAGGGTTAAAATCATCGTTACCCAAGGCATCTACGCGCTCACATCGCTTCTCATCCTTTTTATAGCGCTATTTGCTGTAGGTGTGCTGTCTGCTGAGGCTATGTTTCCGGGAGAGCTGAATATAAGCGCCTTTTTCAGACTCAATGTTACAACAATACTAGTAAACATGGTGGTAATGATGATAGCCTTTTTCTTCTCATGCCTGTTCAATGAAGCAAGGCTGTCGCTAAGTTTTGGGGCGGGAATCCCGATTGCTTTTCTTTTGATGAATATGCTTGGCGGATCCGCGCCCGATTTGAAGGTCCTATCGGAAATCTCAATTTTCGGTTTCTACGATCCGGTCAAGCTAATTGCCGAAAATTCTGTGTGGGGGGTAAATTTAGTTTAAATTGGGATTATTATTGTGTTGTTTGTGGGCGCGGCTATGATATTTAACAAGAAAAGGCTGCCACTGTGAGATAGGTGAGGAGATACAAGGGTTCAATATGTGACAAGGGGAGACCGCGATGGGAGAAGAACTGATATCTATATACGAAATACTCCTTGCCCGTTACGGTGATTTGCATTGGTGGCCTGCGAAAACGCCGTATGAGGTTATCGTAGGTGCGGTGCTGACTCAGAACACGGCGTGGAGTAACGTCGAGAAGGCAATTGCCAATTTTGGCGAGAAGCTTTCGCCTGATACTGTGGAGAACGCCGATCTTGCTGAATTGACGGAGATAATTCGTCCTGCGGGTTTCTTCAACCAGAAGGCTGGATACTTGAAAGCAGTCACGGCTTGGTACGTCAATTACGATTATGACGCGCTAACCGTTCAGCGGGAGTCGCTCACCAAGCTGCGCTCCGAACTGCTCTCGACAAAGGGTATCGGGCAGGAAACTGCTGATTCAATATTGCTCTATGCTTTCAGCTTCCCGACCTTTGTGGTTGACGCTTACACTGTCCGGCTTTGCAACCGGTATCCGATAAATGCGGGCAAGGGCTACGCTGAGATCAAGGCGTACTTTGAGGGCAACTTGCCGCGAAGCGCGGACGTTTACAACAGCTTTCACGCCCTTATCGTGATTAACGCTAAGGAGCATTGCCGGAAAAAGCCGTCCTGCAAGGGTTGTCCGCTTGATAAAACATGCGGGAGGTGCGGTCTATGACCCGCCAAGACCTCATAGGTGCTTACATTTTAACCCGAGGAGATTGGAGTAAATGAATATAATCAATAAGTTAAAACTGCTTCATTTTGCTAAAGCAATCGTCTCAGTAAAAATTTTGATTATTAGTGGGTCAGTTTTAATGTCTGAGAGTTCAGAAAGAGATAATATTTTAATAATGATACAGCAATTATTATTGGGTGTCTTCATGTTTTTAAATGGAACAGAAAGTTTGGTTTTTGATAAAAGTAAATTAGGATACATATACTTTATTGTAGGGGTGTTTAGCATAATCGCTTTTTTCTATCGGCTTTAATTGGCCTGTTTCCCAAAATGGGCGATAAGGAGACGCGGGGCATATGACAAGTTTGAAAGTTGATATTGTAAAGAAATCTGCGTATAATAATAGCAGAATATCTGCATATCTAGCTTTTAGGCAGAGAGGAGCGTGTTGTCATGATAATTAAGTCTTCCTCCACATTGCGCAATGATTATGATAATCTTGTGAAACTAACAAAGGAAAAGAATGAGCCGATTTATATTACGCGTAACGGCGAAGGCGAAATGGTTTTTTTGTCTATTGAGGCATTTGAAAAACGTGAAGCAGAGCTTAAGCTGCTACAGCTTTTGCTGGCTGCGGAAAGGAACCGGCTTGCCGGATTGTCGACCCATACGACTGATTCTTTGCGCAGAGAGTTAGAGGACATCTTCAATGCATAAAAAGAAAGTCGTTCTGTTGAATGAGGCGAGGATGGAACTTCGCGATATTGCAGTTTTGCGCAAGCTGAAAGTGGGAATTGATTCTGCTCGTAGAATAACAGACCGCATCTTAGGCGCTCTTGATCGTCTTGTTGACTTCCCCGAGATGGGAAATGTTCCTCCGGCAAAGATGATTGCTGAGGCAGGTTTCCGTGTATTAATCGTGGACGAATATCTTTGTTTTTATCAGGTGATTGACGACCAGATTTTAGTTTATCATATTGTTCATGGAAGTACCGACTATATTAAACGTATATTCTCAAATTGAGCAGCTTTATTGGTCTAGAGCAGAGCAAGCTGTATTATGATGACTGGTGTTCTATTCTTTCTCCTCTTCTTCACCGTTAACATTTTCCGTGCCATTTTCACCGTCTATTTGTTGGTTAGAACCTGGGGTGCAGCCTGCCGTAAAAACAAAGAAGATCGTCAGAAGCAGCAGCAAGCAAAATCCTCTAAGTAACTTTTTCATGGAAAATTCACCTGTCCTTTCTATTGGGCTGGACACCGGGTTTTATCAGCGGCGTGCAGCTTTTTGCAATATATATCTTACTTCGCTGCGAGAAACGGGTTTCCCTTTAAATTTTTTCAATCAAGCTGATTCGCGAAGATTAAGTGCTTTGCCTGGAAAGCATGACCATGAAAAAAAGGTGCTTAGCCGCACTCTTGACGGCACTATTAGTTCTTTGCGCGTCTATCCCTGACAAAAATGCTGCCAGGTATTGCCTTGACATGCTTCTTTAGCTGAGCGGCAGTCTCCGCCAGTGACCCGTAATCCTTTTGTTCTTTACATTCCACAATAGCCAGAGTGACGGAAGTTAGGGACAACCACTCCTGATTGCCAAAACGGTCGTGACCGTAAAACGCTTTCCTGACCCGGTCCTCAGCGGAGAAGCAGCCACTTACCAGGCGGTCGAACAGCTGCACAATCTTCCGGCAGATTTGCGTTGCACATTCCGGCAAGGTAATTACAATCAGGTCGTCACCGCCGATGTGGCCGACAAAATCTTCTTCAGCGCCGTATTTTCCGGTGCAGTGTAAAATTATTTTGGAGAGCAGCACAATCATCTGATCACCGCGTTTGAATCCATAGGTGTCGTTATAGGACTTGAACTCGTCAAGATCAATGTAAATTATGCTGCTGACGGGCGCGTGGCGGGCCCTTCTGGACAGTTCTTCATCAATAGTCAAATTGCCAGGCAGGCCGGTTAAAGGGTTCGTGCCTTTGGCAAGTTCGATTTGCGCCCTGGTAAGCTTCTCCAAAAGTCTTTGTATCGATACTACACCTACCAGGGCACCGTTGGTATCTACCACCACGAGGTCATCGTACAGCTTGTCCTGCTCACGGTTCATCGCCAGTTCAGCCGCCAACTCCAAAGCCGTGTAGCTCTCCAGTACTAATGGCGCGTGGTCCATTAACGTTGTGATCGGGCGCTGGTAATAGAGGGACACGCCATACCGGGCACTCAGAATGCGGTGGAGGTTGTGCCGCATGACTAATCCAATCGTCTTTTGTCCTTTGTCTATAACTAAACTGCTGTCTGACTGCCGGGTGGCATCGAGCAGTTCTCTGACTATCGCGACAGATGTGTTCTCGCTGACGGCCAGTGCCGGCACTGCCAGATCCCCAATACTCAAATAACGGCTCCGGCTGGTGAGACCAGTAATTTTACGGTGCCGGATGTAAGTAATTATGTTGCCTGAAACTGCCGGTTTAGGAAAGAGCGGACGGGCCAGGTAATAGCCCTGCGCGTAGTGTACGCCTTTTAAAAGCAGGGTGTTTAGCTCTTTTTGTGCTTCGATTCCCTCTGCAATAACCTTGCAGTTAATATTATCAGCCAGGTTGGTCAGAGCGGCCACAACTGATTGTCTGCTGTAATCACTGTCAATATCCCGAACCAATGACATGTCAATTTTAATGAAATCCGGTCGAATCTCGGCAATCGACTGCAATCCGGAAAAACCGGCACCCACATCGTCGATGGCAATACGGTATCCCTGGCTGCGGTAGTTCTCTACCACCTGTTTAAAAAAGGTGAAGTCTTTGATGTCGTGCCGCTCCGTAATTTCAAATACAATATTACGGGGGGTCAGGCCATGGCTGCGCAATATTTGCAGCGTTTCTCCCTTAACAAAGCTATGGTCGCTCATGGTTCTGGGATGCACATTCAGAAAAACTTTTTGTTCAGGGTCTAAGCCACCGATACTGCTGACAGCTTTTTCTCGGCAGGCCTTTTCCAGGGCGAACAGCAACCCCAGCTCTTCTGCAAACCCAAAAAGGGTGTCGGGCCGGTGAAAGTAGCCGTTTTCCGGACCGCGGGTCAGTGCCTCCCATCCCAGAATTTCACCGGACGACAGTGAGACGATTGGCTGGAAAACGGTGCTTAGCTTTTTGTTTTCGAGAATGTCCAGAAATTCTTGTTTGTACTTAAGGGCGTCCAGGCCAAGTGTTGCTTTTGCTACTTTCTGAGCATCCCGCAGCGCGTTGTACAGCTTCAGCTTGTAATACCATCTTATGCCGTCACTAGTCTTGCTGCAACCATTATATGTAAATATTAGGTTAAGGTTAGATTAAATTTTGGTTAAATTTAACCAGGATGTTAGTCAAGTCCAAGGTATACCATGCACACTAGAGCAGGAGGGTAAGATGAAGCTTACTACTTATAATGATATCAAAAACAATGAAGAGATCCGCGCGTATATCCAGAAAAGCGACGTGGTGCTGGGGTTGATGGGCTATACTGAGCACGCCTTTAACCACGTGGATAAGGTAGCCTGTACAGCAGCCTATATTTTGCTGGAGTTTGGCTACAGTGAACGGGAAGCAGAGCTGGCAAGAATAGCGGGGTTTATGCATGACATCGGGAATATTGTCAACAGGGATGGGCATGCCCAATCAGGGGCTCTCATCGCTTTTAACATTCTGACACGACTGGGAATGGAACCGGCGGAGATAGCCCAAGTTGTTGCAGCAATCGGCAATCATGACGAAGGCAACGGATCTCCTGTCAATTCAATAGCTGCTGCGCTTGCCCTGGCGGATAAGAGCGATGTGCGACGCAGTCGTGTGCGAAACCAGGATTTCGCCACCTTCGATATCCATGACAGGGTCAATTACGCTGTGGAAGAATCCATATTATCAGTGTGTGGGGAAGAAAAGCTTGTTTCCCTTTTGCTAAGCATCGACACTAAAATTTCTTCTAAAATGGAGTATTTTGAGATATTTTTGCACAGGATGATGATGTGCAGAAAGGCGGCCATTTTTCTCGGGGCCACCTTTGAGCTGTTTATGAATAACACAAAACTGCTGTAGGAACGGTTCTTCTTTTGCTTCATGAATGAAATAGGCCAAAACTAATCCTGCTAGAGGGAGACAAAATTCTGTTATTTGCTAACGACTGTGTGGGATGGTCAGGCGGAAGGCAACAGCGCCTTCTTCTTCGCAAACCTTGATTTGGGCAGAATGATTTTCTGCGACACGGCGTACGATTGAGAGCCCAAGGCCGAATTCACCGCTTGGCCCTTTGCGGTATGGTTCGAAAAGGGTGTTCTTTATTTCGCGGTCTATCGGCGGACCGTCGTTTTGGATGCTCAAAGCGGCATAGGCAGGATAAGAGGTTAGGCAGACGGCAATTTGTTTCTTTGCAAAACGGATTTGGTTGTCAAACAGGTTCTCCAGTGCCACCATCCACTGTTCACGATCGCCGTTTAGTGTGACAGGGACAAGTTCCAGATTCCATTCCAGTTCGGGACGCCGCCAACGCATTCTGTCAATGATATCTTCAACTAACTCTGCTAATGCAAATGGTTCTAAATTAAATTTGCCTGCTGTATAGTCCAGTTTGGTGTGATAAAGAAGTTGGCGGACGCGTCTTTCTAAGCGTTCTGCTTCTTGTTCGATGACCTCAATCGAGCTGTAGATATCTCCCTTAGGGAAGATGCCGTCGTTAATTGAGCGTGCATAGCTGCGAATAACCATAACGGGAGTCTTTAATTCATGCGAAATATTTTGCAGGAAGATGCGCCGCTCCTGTTCCTGGCTGGAGAGCTGTGAACGCATCCACTCCACCGATGCAGCCAATCGCCCGATCTCATCGCTGCGGTCAAGCTGAATCGGTGTTGACCAGTCCCGGCTGGCGATTTGTCTGACATGAGCCTCTAGGGCAACAAGGGGCCGCGTAATATATTTTGCCAGCCAAAGTGAAGGGAGCAGACTAACGAGAAAAATGAGCAGGATTAATTTGATGAGGCGGCGGAAAAGAGTCAGAAAAACGTTGTCATGAAATACGTCGCTCATAAAAGAGACTAAAAAATCATCGTCAACACGACGAATAACGTAGAAACTCGCACCGCCACCAGCTTGCGTTTTATAACGACGACTTTGCTCCCGTTGCAAGCCGGCGTTTTCCTTTACCTCGGCGAGAAAGGCCGGGTGCAGGTGCGGGGGGCTTATTTTTCCTTCTGTTTTGCTGAGATAGAAATGCGTAATGCGTGGCAACTGCGGACCTCGTGAGTCCGGCGGCAAGTGTTCCTGCGGGTCGGGCAATCCATCAGCAAGGAACGATTCCTGGGACGTTTCGATTAGCTGATAAATGTCTGGAATGAAGAAACCGCGAAAAACAATCGGCCCCAACACCACCACAAGCAGAACGGCTGCCAATGTGGCGCCAAGGAAAAGCCAGATTTGGACGGATAAAGGTTTGTTTTTCATGCCGATGCCAGCCTGTATCCGAAACCGTAAATAGTTTCAATGTGTAATGCGGGCGCTTTTTTGCGCAGCCTTCTGACCAAATCGTCAACCACGCGATCGCTGCCGAAGTAAGCGTCTCCCCAAATTTGCACTAGGATTTGTTCGCGGGAAAACGCGCGACCCGGCTGAGCGGCAAACAGCATCAGCAAATCAAATTCTTTGGCCGTCAGTTCGATTTGCCCGTCGGCTTTGGTCACAATGCGCCTTAGTGGTTCTATGCGGTAAGGTGGCAGAGTAATGGGATGAGTTGCTTCAATGGAAGAAGCAGAGGGACGCATTCGCTCCAGAAGTTTCCTGGCCCGGATAGCCAACTCACGGGGCAGGAATGGTTTGGGCAGGTAATCATCGCTGCCTTTTTCCAGGCCGATAATGCGATCGAGGCCCGCATCCCGGGCGGAGATGAATATCACCGGCACATGAGGTGTAAGTTCTTTGATTTCCGAGATTAACTGATAGCCGTCTATATCCGGCAGCATAATATCCAGAATCCAGAGGTCGGGGCTGGTTGGTATGGCTTGGCGTGCGCTCTCTCCGGTGAGAAAGGGTGTAACATTCCAGCCTTCACGCTCAAAATATGATACCAGCAAACTGTTTAAATTGGCTTCATCTTCCACTAAATATACCCGGAATGTCACTTTTCCTCCTCCTTGCAATTGTGTTTCTATTGTGCCCGCAAAGCTTCGACCGGATTTAAGTCGGCCGCTTTATTGGCCGGCCAAATGCCGAAGAAAATTCCTACTCCCACGGAAAAGGCAAGTGCCAGAACAGCAACCTGAAAAGTGACGGCTGTCGGAAAATCGCTGAAGCGGTTAACAAGTGTGGCAGCCAACTGACCGAGCATCAGGCCGATAAGGCCGCCTGTGCCGCTGATCACCGCAGATTCAATCAGAAATTGATAAAGAATGTCTTTCTTTTTGGCACCAAGTGCTTTGCAAATGCCGATTTCCCTGGTTCTTTCTGTTACGGAGACGAGCATAATGTTCATAATCCCGATCCCGCCGACTAAAAGGGAAATGGCGGCAATCCCACCCAGCATTAAGGTCAGAGTGCCTGTTATCTGGTTGACTGTGGACAAAAGATCGGCTTGGTTGAAAACTCCAAACGCATCTTCGTCTCTGAAGATCTGCTTTAGAGACGCTTCCACAGACACCACCGCACGGTCAACCGACTCCGGTGATTCGGCCTGAATATAGATGGTGCTAATATTCATATTGCGAAGCAGGCGTTGCGCGGTTGTAAGCGGGATGAGCACTCTGTTGTCATTAGATTCGCCGATGCCGTCGCCTTTTTCTTCCAGCACACCTATAACGGTAAACGCATTACCGTTGATGCGGATATTTGCGCCAAGAGGGTTTTCTCTGCCAAAAAGTTCCTGTGCCACTTCAGAGCCCAGAACGGCAACTTCCTGACGATGGTCTAAGTCTGCAGCCACGAGAGAGCGTCCGTACGCGATGTTGTGGTTGCGGACAGCGTTATAGTCAGGCGTAACACCTGAAAGCGAGGCCGATATATTTTGGGCCTGATATTTATAGGTGGCCTGCCCGGAGAGCATTGGTGCAACAGCGCTCACACCTGGTCTAGAAGCAAGCGCCAGCGCCTCCTCGAGAGTTAGGCCTGACCGTGCGCCCCTGCCAGTAATGTTGACGACAATTAAATTAGAGCCTATGGCCTGAACCTGTTCCGTTACTAAGCTGGTTGCTCCTTGACCTAGGGAAATGAGGGCAACGACGGAAAATACGCCGATAATTACCCCTAGCATCGTCAAAAAGGAACGGAGTTTTTTAGCAAGCATCGCTGAGACAGATAGCCGAAAGGCCTGCAGCAATCCCATCAGTTTGCACCTCCCGTTTCAAGGCGTCCGTCTATAATCCTTACCTGGCGTTCACAAAGTTTAGCAACGTTAGGGTCGTGCGTTATCAGAACCAGTGTCTTACCCTGACTATGCAGCTTTGTTAAAACATTCATTACTTCTCGTCCGGAGGCACTGTCCAGATTGCCTGTTGGCTCGTCAGCCAGGATCACCGGCGAGTCTCCGACGAGCGCCCTGGCGATAGCAACGCGCTGTTGCTGGCCGCCAGACAGTTCCGTCGGCCGGTGGTGCAACCTGCCGGTCAGGCCAACCATTTCCAACGCGGCTACGGCGTATTCCCGGCGAATTTTTCCGGGCAGCCCCCTGTAGATTAATGGCAGCTCGACATTTTCCAGCGCGGTTTGGCGGGGGAGAAGGTTATAGCTTTGAAAAATAAAACCGATTTGTGTATTGCGTGCTTCCGCCAATTCATTTTTTGACAGACGGCTGACTTCCCGGCCGTTGAGAATGTAGTTTCCTGAGGTGGGAGTATCAAGGCAGCCGATGATATTCATCAAAGTAGACTTGCCTGATCCGGATGGTCCCACGATGGCCAGCGCTTCGCCCTGGGAAATTACCAGACTGATCCCATCCAGCGCATGAACCTCTATCTCTCCCATTTTATACGTTTTTCTGATGTTTTCCAACTGAATCATTGGTCTATCCCCTGTTGCTGGCGCATTCCGCCAAACATTCCTCCGCCGGGCGAGGGCATCGGCACGCTTCCGGCAGTTGAGCCTTGGATAAGGATTTGTTGCCCTTCTTCCAAACCGGAGATAATCTGGATTTTTGAGTTGTCGTTCTCGCCCACCTGAATTTCCACCGGAAGTGTTCCGCCATCGTTTGTGAGGAGGTGGACAATGCTCTTGCCGCCTTGGGAGGTAACCGATTCAATGGGGATAAGCAGAATATCCTGTAAACTTTTTACCAAAATGTCGGCCTCAACTGTCATCCCCGCGCGCAGGCCATCGGTAGCCTCAATCGCGACTGTTACATTAAAAACAGATACTCCTCCTCTGTCGGAACCTTCCTCCGCTATCTTAAGCACATGTCCCTTGATTATTGTATCCGGCAGAGCGTGCGCTGTAATTCGGACCGACTGTCCCGGAATAATTCTCGCCACATCCAATTCGTCAACAGGGATGACCACCTGCATGCGCTCATAATCCACCACTGTAGCTAAGATGGTTCCTTGGGAAACATGAGAGCCGACACCCGCCGCTTGTGTGGGGAGCAAGATGGTCCCGCTAATCGGTGCGGTGATCACAGCTTCATCGTTGCGGTCTGTCTGCTGCCGGACTATATCTTCAAGGTCGAGGCGCGCCTGACGCAAACGCAGTTCGGCAGTGGCAATCTGATGTTGCAGTTGTTCTGCTCTGTCGGGATCAGATATTTGCGCTAAAATCTGCCCTTTATCAACGTAGCTGCCATTGTCAGCAAAGATACTGATTGTGCCGCTAAGCGGAGCGCGCTGTACTAGTGGTTCCGTATTAGCGGAAACAGCTTCAACAGATCTTTTTTCTCCAAAGGCCGTAGCAATTTTTAATATACCACTTTTATTGGTGTCCAGATTGCCGGGGTTTTTCATTCTCACAGTTACATCATAAAGTGCATCAAGCCCTGCGGCTGCTACGCCCGTCTCTGGGACTGTACTGATCTTTGAAATTCTCCCCTGAACGGTTATGCCGTGTTCGAAGAGATAGAATTCCACCGCTTGCCCTGCGGAGATTTTATTGACATGTTCTTTGCTAAAAATACCGGTAGCGTTAATTTTTTCCAGAGGTTGCACTGTGGCGATGATACTGCCTTCCTGAACGCGATCTCCTTCTTTCACCTGCCATTGCAATTTGCCCTTCGCCGGAGTGGATAGCTTTCCTGAGGAGCGTCTATCATAAAGTCGGTCGATTTCCGCGTTTAGATTGCCGATTTCCATCAGCAGCTGCTGAATCTGTACTTCACTAGGGTTCTGTGACCCGCTCCCGTAAATGCTCTGCTGTACTGCGCTAGAGCTTTGCTGCGCTAGCAGATAGCTCAATTCGAAATCATACTGCCGCAAACGTGCCTCTGCCTCAGAAATCTGTCTGTCTAGTTGTGAATCGGTTATTTCTGCAATCTGCCTTCCTTCCGATACCATGGAGTTGCTGTCTACATGGAGTTTGGAGATGGTCCCCGCTAGCGGAGCACGGATATTCGTGGCTTCCATAAGCTGAAGGGTGGCAGGCTGAGCAGCCTGGAATTTCTCTGAGGATGTATGCACAGTCATCCTCCCACGCACTCCATTTGGCAGGTTCTGCGCATTGTCGAATTCGGCCGTGACTTCATAAAAGGCAGTCAGAGCGGGCAGGCTATTGCCGGGGCGGGGAATCGTGCTGACACTAGTAACCTGACCGGGAAATTCAAGCAAATAATTAGGGAGGCTGAATGTAGCCGTCTGCCCTTCTGTTATGCCGGCAGCATCTGCCGCAGAGAAGCGTCCCGTCACTTCTATATATTCCAGGTCGGTTATGGTTGCGATATTGCTTCCCGACTGGACACGATCGCCGTCACGCATATTCCAGTCTATTTGACCGGATTCTCTCGCAGTAAGAACCGCCTCTGTTTCTTCTTCACGAAGCTTTTGCAGCTCCCGTTCCTGAATTTCGATATCCAAACGTTTTCTCTCCAGTTGCAGCTCCATATCTTGCACATCAAGTTTCGCCAGAATATCACCTGCGGAGACTTTGCGACCTGCTTCGGCATCGAAGCGCACTATGCTGCCGCTGAGGGAGACACGAACGTCTTCCCGTACTTCTGACTGCAAAGTGCCGGAACCTGATACAATTACCTCCAAATCCCCGCGGGTGGTAACTGCGGTCATTTCTGCTGCCGGGCTAGTCGAACTTCTCTGGGCGGCTGTACCGTGCCAAGTCACTGTGGCAATTATGGCAGAAAGGATAATTACTGCTGCAAGCAGCCTGGTCATGACTCTTTTGGATATCTTCATTTAAAAACCTCCTGCTATTTTTCTCTTAGCATCAATCATAACGAATTAATGTGGAATAATTATTGGGGAAAAATGTGAAAATATGTTATTTTGAAGAAAACTGATGACAGAAGAAGAAAAAAAAGAAAGCCTCGGCTGAGGCTCAAGTTTCGAAAATAGTTATTATTGCAGAGCAGGCTTTGTCTCAGGAAGAGCCGGCGGCTACGGCAGTTACAGTCAAGGCAGTTGCTCGTCTCGTTTCTTTGCCATTCTTTTTTTTCTAAACTGCAGATCGCTCGTTTCCTGTACCATAATTGGATATGATTGTTCAATCATCTTTTCTCGATATTTGCCAAGGAAATATCCCTGAACGCCGCCGAAGAGAGCGCTGCTTCCAAGCAATGACGCCATCTGGTTGGGTTTTATGCGAGCCAGTCCGTCTATAGCTAAAAGGTTGCCAAAGCCTAAAGTGGTTGCCCAAAGAATCCCGCCACCGGCAATGCCTTTAATAATTTCATTGCCCGGCGGGCTCTTTATGATTAGATGTGTTAAAGTTGTGCCAAAAAAGCTGGCAAGAATTATATCGGCAACTAAGCCAAGCGCTAATTCACCTCTGGTCTTTGCTTTTTTTGGTATAATACCAAATGTTGCTCTTTTACCAAGGATGGTGCCGCTCGCAATACTGGCATAGCGCACAGTCGGGATATTTTTCTTGTATAGTCCGTAATTGAATAAATCTTTAGCCAGTGTTCCGGCGACTCCAGTCGCGATTCCCATCATCAGCCAGTCTTTAGTTATCGGCGTATTCTTCGTCATTGAGTTCCTCCTTGTGATACGCATTAGTTATAGTCTACGCAAAGTTAATCATAATATAAATTTATGATGGTAGCCGCTAATAGGATTATTTGTCATTTATTCCCGGTTTAGAAGCTCTCAGTGCAGGATAATCACCGTTAAAGCGAGAATAGTAATTTTATAAGCCTATAATTGACAAAGAGGAGAACAAGCAACAGGATAGGGGGAGAAAGCATTGCGAGAGCTTTCCGCCGCAGGACAAAGAGTCTTTGACGCACGATATGCGTTGCGAGATGAGTGCGGCAACGTGATTGAAACTTTTGAGCAGGCAGTTTGGCGTCTTGCCGGCGTAGCCGCCGGCGCGGAAAAAGAAAACCACGAGCAATGGGAAGAAAAGTTTGCCGACTTAATAGGCGGCCTTCTTTTTATTCCTTCAACCCCCGTTTGGGCTAATATGGGGAAGGCAGATCTTCCTTGGCAGCCGTCTGCTTGCTTTGTTCTGGCCGTTGAAGATAGCCTGCAGTCGATGTACGAAACGCTGGCAGCGACCGCCCTTGTTTTTAAGTCCGGCGGCGGTGTAGGATACAATTTCAGCAGCATAAGACCAAAAGGTTCCCTGGTGCATTCCACCAAAGGCAAGGCATCCGGTGTGGTAGAGTTGATCAAGCTCTATAACGCATCGTCTGATATGGTTATGCAGGGCGGTGTGCGGCGCGGAGCGTCAATGGGTATTCTCAACGCTGACCACCCGGAAATTTTTGATTTTGTGAGCGCTAAGCGAAACGGCAGTCTGACAAATTTCAATCTTTCGGTGGGGATTACGGATGAGTTTATGGAGGCGGTTGAAAAAGAATTGGAGTGGCCTCTTGTCTTCAACGGTCAAGTGCATGAGGTGGTTTCTGCCGCTGAGCTGTGGGGGATGATAGTTGAAGCTGCCCACGCTTGCGGCGATCCTGGTATTATTTTTATGGACGCTATTCAAAAGAATAACCCTGTGCCGAAGAACCTGTTAAACTGCACTAACCCGTGCGGAGAACAGATTCTTTCTCCCGGAGAGTCATGTCTGCTCGGGAGCGTTAATCTGGCACGCATGGTTTCTGGTAGCGGGCGAATAAATGAGGAGCTGCTTAAAGACACCGTTACCGTTGCCGTCCGTTTTTTGGATAATCTCATCGATGTTGCGGAATATCCCCTACCGGCAATAACGGCAGCGACCAGGGCAACGCGAAAAATCGGCCTTGGGTTTACCGGTCTTGCCGACGCTTTGCTTAAGGCCGGTTTGGCTTATGATTCTGAAGAAGGCAGGATGTATGCCGGTGAGATAACAAAGCTAATACAGGAAACAGCCATCGAATCATCGCGGGAGCTGGCAAGCGAAAAAAGCTGTTTCCCGGATTGGGAGGACAGCATCTTCTATCCGGAAGAAAAACGAAGAAACGCCGCTTGCGTAACTATTGCCCCCACCGGCTCGGTGACTACCATGGCAGGCTGTGAAGGTTATGGCGTAGAGCCTTTATTTGCGGTCGCCTACAGGAAGGCGACTAATGTAGCAGGCGACTTTGAAGTGTTCAGCCCGCTTTTTCTCGCGGCATGCCTGCAGCATAAGGTAGAGGAGAGCGTTTTGGCTGAAGTGGCCGAGCGCGGCACATGCCAGGGTGTAGAAGGGATTCCCTCAGAAGTAGCACGGATTTTTAAAGGCGCTCAGGAAATATCTGCCGAAGATCACCTATTGATGCAAGCCGCGGTGCAGAAGTATGTCTGCAATGCTGTAAGCAAGACTATTAACTTGCATAGTACTGTTACGGCAGATGAAATTGCGCGCTGCTACAAGCTGGCACATCAACTGGGGTTAAAAGGAGTTACCGTATTCCGCGATGGATGCAAGGAAGGAACGGTAACGGTCGGCAAGAAAGAACGCCGGGTGGAAGGGTCGGCGTTAAGGCACGGCGAAGTATTGCCGCGGCCCAAGAGCGCCAGCGGCGTAACCCATCGTCTGGATACCGGCTGCGGCAAGTTATATTTGACGATAAATTATCAAGCTGACAGCGGTGAAATTATGGAAACATTTATCACCACCGGTTCTGATGGAGGTTGCTTGGTTTATACTGAGGCTACGTCGAGACTGGTTAGCCTAGCAATTCGTGCCGGCGTTTCCATCGAGGAGATCGCCGAGCAGTTACAGAGCACCCATTCTTGCCCGGCTTATCTGCTGGCCCGTGGTAAGGGGAAAAATATTTCTCCTGGTAAGTCCTGCGCTTCGGCGATCGCCCACGAGATTCTCCAGACGATGGGCAAGATTAACGGCAGTGCACCAAAAGCAGTGACGGACGGTAGTTTGCTCTGCGAATGCGGACAACAACTGGAAAGGGCTGAGGGTTGCATGGTTTGCAGAAGCTGCGGTTATGCAAAGTGCTAGGACAGCCGATAAAAGCAATAACCGCCGGAGCTTAGAGCTCCGGAGAATTTTTCCCCTTAGTCTTCCAGTGTGGATACGTCGCCAATCTCCAGCCCTAGCTCCTGAGCTTTGAGCAGTCGGCGCATAATTTTGCCGGAACGGGTTTTGGGAAGTTTGTCGCGGAATTCAAGCTCAGAGGGTGTGGCAATGGGGCCAAGTGTATCTCTTACGTGGTTCTTTATTTCCTTTGCCAGTTCTTCCGAAGCGGTAAAGCTTATGCGGAGAGTGATAAAACCCTTTATTGCTTCGCCTTTTACCGGATCCGGCTTGCCGATGACAGCCGCTTCTGCCACGGCGGGGTGGCTGACCAGGGCGCTTTCCACGTCAGCAGTGCCGATGCGGTGACCGGCAGGATTTAAGACGTCATCGGTGCGGCCAAGGAACATAATGTACCCGTCTTCATCGCGGGTGGCTACGTCTCCGCTGAGGTAAACATTGGGAATTGTGACCCAGTATTCTTCATAACGTTTTGGGTCTCCGTAAACGGTGCTGAACATGCTGGGCCACGGCTTTCTAACTACAAAGTTGCCCCCCTTGTTGACAGGTACGGAAGCACCGGTGTTGTCAACCACGTCGGCGTCAATCCCAATGGCCAGCACGCCACATTTGCCGGGCTTGATTGGCAGAGTGATAGGTGAGCAAACCAAGGGTGCTGCCGTTTCCGTCTGCCACATATTGTCTGCCATATGTGCTTTGCCTTCAGCGCAGATGTGTCTAAAGGCCCACCACCAAGCTTCCGGGTTTAGCGGTTCGCCGGCACAGTTAAACTGGCGGAGGGAGGATAGGTCATATTTGTTGGCCCATTCTTCCCCGAATTTCATCAGCATTCTGACAAGAGTCGGAGAGGTGAAAACACGAGTAACACCATATTTTTCTATAAGCCGATAGACTGCTCCGGGGTCCGGATAGTCAGGGGCTCCTTCCCGCACAAGTACGGTCGAGCCATTCACCAGGGGGGCGTAGACAATATAGCTGTGACCGACGATCCAGCCAATATCAGATGTGCAGAAGTAAATATCCTGGTCCTTGTATAGATTGAAGAACGCTTTTCCCATGTAACTGGTGCCCACCATGTAGCCTCCGTGGGCAAAGGCGCAGCCTTTAGGCCGTCCTGTGGTGCCGGAGGTGTAGAGAATAAAGAGCAGATCATGTGAATCCATTACCGCAGCCTCACAATCATGGGAGCCGGCATTGATAATTTCCTCAAAATCCACTTCATCGTGGCTTAGCTCGGCAGCTGTCGACATCCGGCTGTAGACGATGACTTTCTCAATGTAGTTTTGGCCTTCCCTGGCTTTGTCGACGATACTCTTCAATTGTACCGGCTTGCCGCGGCGGAAACCGACATCGGCGCAAATAATAATTTTCGCCTGAGCATCGGCAAGGCGGTCGCGCAGGGCTACAGGGCCAAGACCGGCATAGACCACGCTATGGACTGCGCCAATCCGGGCGCAGGCCAGCATGGAAATAATGCCTTCCGGTGTCAGGGGCATGTAAATACAGACTCTGTCGCCCCTTTCCACGCCAAGTTTTTTTAGGGCATTAGCCATTTTATTAACCCAGAAAAGAAGCTGGCGGTAAGTATAGGTCCGCTCTTCGCCGTTTTCCCCTTCCCAGTATAGCGCCACCTTATTTTTGCGATTGCTGTTTACATGGCGGTCGAGCGCATTAAAGGTAATATTGCATTTAGCATTTACAAACCATTTTGCATAGGGATAATTCCATTCCAGCACTTTGTCCCAAGGCGCAAACCAGTCATATTCTTTTGCAACTTCGCCCCAGAACGATTCAAGGTTTGCCACCGAACGGGCATGCTCTGCCTGCCAGTCCTCGACAAATGCGCCCTGGGCAATTAGCTCCGCATTTGGCTGGATCACCGCTTGTTTCGTCAATAATGCATCTAAGCTTTCGTTCTGCATCAGGCCTTCCTCCTTATTGTTTGTAAATTTTGAATTTTCTGACAGATTCATTGAGTATATTCTTCTCGCCTAAAAATAATCCCTGCAGTATAATAAAATTTATTTTTGCCGGCGCTTTTTTTAGAATGAAGAATTATGTCGATGGTGTGAATTAAAACACTAATAGATATATGAAGTTTTATTAAAAATTCTGAAAAAAAAGAGGATTTTTTAGTGTGCAGTCGAATAACAATTAGGGTGATTGTCCATTAGGGTTAATGTGCATAAAAACCGTCCGGTGTCAGGTGTTATTTTTTTTGAAAATTACAATTTCTGTCACCGATGTTTTTTGTGCGAAATTTAGCGAATAGTGGCAAAAGTCTTGGCGGAAATACCGCAGCAGCGGTTTTGAGGTAGAGCTTTAGAAAAATAAGGGAGGAAAAAGCATGATTTTAATCGGAGAAAACATTCAGATTCTCTCCAAGGTGGTTTCGGAGGCTCTCTCCGGCAGAAACGCCCTTCCATTGCAGGAATTGGCCAAAGAACAGGTCAAGGCGGGTGTGCACTGGATAGACTTAAACATCGGTCCTGCACGCAAGAACCCGACGGAAACAATGAGTTGGCTTGTTAACAACATTCAAGAAGTTGTGGATCTGCCCCTTGTGCTTGACACTACGAACACTGTGGCGATGGAGGCAGGGTTGACTATTTGCCGGCAGAAGCCGCTGATAAATTCCGCCGCCGGTACCCAGGAGAGCAAGGAAAAGATGATGCCCCTAGCGCAAAAGTATGGCTCTAATGTGGTTATTTCAGTGCTTAATGATGCCGGGATCCCTTCTGATGCAGCTTCCCGCGCCGAGTCAATCATGGAAACAATCGACTATGCCAACAGCATTGGCATCCCTAACGAAGATATTTGGGTTGACCCGATTATGCTGCCGATCGGTGTGAGCCAGTCCGATTTCTTGGAAGTAATTGAATTTGTGGGCATGCTGCCTGATATTGCTCCCGGCGTAAAATCGACTATTGGTCTTTCTAATCTGTCAAACGGTGTACCGCGTGACCTGCGTCACATTATTAATCAGGTTGCTATTGTAATCTTAAATAAAGCCGGTCTGTACTCTGCGATCGTGGACAGCTTCGATAAAGAACTAGTTGCCCTTAATGCGGGGAAAGAGCAAGAAATTATAGATATTATCCTGAAAGTAATGGACGGGCAAGACCTCGACATGTCAGCCATGTCGCAAACAGAGAGGAATTATTATAAAACAGCCAGGGTTGTTATGGGACGAGAATTGTATTCTCCGGCCTGGCTGGAAATCTAAAATTTCGGGGGAGGCGGGAAAATGTTAGAGAGTTTTCTGGAGAAATACACGGGTGAGATTAAAGAATTGGTGTTAGGCTCGGAAGGGAAGAAGAGCGTTGCGGGTGGACAAAACACACTTCCCTTCCATTCTTTTGAAGGGAAAACAGGGCAACTCAAATTTGCGCTGGAAGTGTCTGACAGTGAGCCGACAGACTGGACTCCCTGGCTGCAGGAGTTTTATGCCGACGTCAAATCTTCTCCTGAGGCGTGGGCTAAAAAGAGTGCGGAAGTCTTTGGTGCTGATTTAATCTTTCTTACTTTAAACAGTATGGAAAAAGATGTGCCTGCCGCAGAAATTGCCGCCGGTGTAAAGAGAGTGGCAGAGGCAGTAAATGTGCCGGTGGTTGTTTTTGGTTTGGGAGAGAAGGAGAAAGACGCTGCCGTTTTGCCGGTTGTGGCAGAGGTGTGCAGCGGTCTGAATCTGCTGATTGGGCCGGTATTAAAGGAGAATCATCAAGAGATAGCTTCGGCGGCACTGGAACATGGCCATGCCATCATTGCTCAGATTCCCATGGATATCAATCTGGCTAAAGACCTGAATATCAGGCTGGGCAAGTATTTCCCGCTGGATAGGGTGGTTATCGACCCGCTGACTTGTGCCGCCGGTTATGGCCTTGAGTATGCGTACTCAACCATGGAGCGCATTCGTCTCTCCGCCGTCGTGCACGACGATAAAACTCTGCAGTCTCCATTGATTGCCAGGGTAGGAAAAGAGGCATGGAAAACGAAAGAAGCTATCCAGGACGCCGGCAAAGGAATAGTTTGGGAGGCGGCCACCGCCTTTTCCCTGTTACTGGCTGGTGCCGACATTGTGACTTTACGCCATCCGGAAAGCTTGCAACGCGTCAAGGCGATGATGAGCTAAAACCTTAGAAGAGGGAGGAAAGAAAATGAGCAAAGGGAAATTGAGGGAAGAAGAAATTAGAAGAATTATTAGAGCAGACGATGAGTGGGAGCCCGTGGGCCCTACGCCCATGCCTTCACTGACAGATCTGCGCAATTGGGATTTCCGTCTTTTGGACACTTATGAGCCTTTTTACGCCCCGTTTTGCGACCTGTGCTGTCTCTGTACTTTTGGCAAGTGTGACCTGACGGGAGATAAGAAAGGCGCATGCGGCATTGATATTGCCGCGCAGCAGGCCAGGTGGATTCTCATCTGTTCCCTGATGGGCACAGCTGCTCATGGCGCCCACGGCCGGCATATGATTGAGCACTTGATTGAAAAATACGGCGAAGATTTCAAAATCGACTTAGGCAGTCAAGTGAACGTAGAGGCGCCGATTATTAGAACGGTAATGGGTTTGAAGCCTGAAAATCTCGGCGATCTGCGCAAAGCCATTGAATATGTGGAGCGGGAAATGATTCATTTAGTCTCGGCTACCCATATGGGTCAGGAAGGCAGCTATCGCGATTTTGAGTCAAAGGCGTTTCACGCCGGCATGCTCGACCATGTGGCGCTGGAAGCGGCTGACATAGCTCAAATAGTCGGCTACGGCCTGCCCACATCAATCGCTGATACGGCTCTGGTTGATTTGGGTTGGGGTGCCATAGATGTCAAGAAGCCTACCATTGTAGTAGTAGGTCATAACGCAGTCACCGCGAATGCGATTGTTGACTATCTGCGTCAGCATGACCTCTATGATAAAGTTGAGGTTGCGGGGCTTTGCTGTACGGCGCTTGATATGACCCGTTATGACAGCGGCGCCAAAGTTATCGGTCCTCTTTCCCGCCAGCGCTTTTTCCTGAAAGCAGGTTTGGCTGACGTGGTGGTAACCGATGAACAGTGCGTCGTTACCGACATTCCGCAGATGGCCAGCGAAGCGGGTGCAGCGATGGTTGCCTGCTCGGATAAAATTTGTTACGGACTGGAAGAAGCCTCGGCAAAGACGGCGGATGAAATACTTCAGGACATGCTTGAGAACCAAAAGCAGTTTCTGATACTGGATTCGGAAAAGGCGGCTGAAGTGATTGTGCGGGCCGCGCTGGCGCTGGCGCCTGTCCGCCAGGAGAGAAAGAAGATCATGACTCAGGAAGAAGCGGCGCTTGTCTCAGCTAAATGCCGCGGCACTTGTGAGGCTTGCAACCGGGCTTGTCCGAACCTTTTGCCGATCAACGTAGCCATTAATCAGGCCAGGCAGGGCGATTTCGCTAAGTTAGGCAGCGTTTTTCTGCGCTGCATCGGCTGCGCTAAATGTGAAGAGGCGTGTGTCAATGATATCCCCATCCAAAAAGTTATGCAGGCTGCTGCAGCTTCGGACACTTATAAGATACGTGCCGGCCGCGGTCCGATTCATGATGTGGAAATTCGGAAGGTTGGCTCTCCTATCGTTCTTGGTACTATCCCCGGCGTAGTCCTGTTTGCCGGCTGCTCCAACTTCCCCGGCGACATCGATGACGTGGCTTGGTTGGCTGAAGAATTGGCTCGGCGCAAATATATCGTTACTCTCTCCGGCTGTGCGGCTATGGCTGCGTCCATGCGCAAAGATGAGGACGGTAAAACTATCTACGAAAAATATATTCCTGAGTTTGACGCCGGTTGTATTGTAAACGTCGGCTCCTGTGTTTCCAACGCTCATGTGGTGGGCGCGGCGATTAAAATCGCCAACATCTTTGCCACACTGCCAAACCGTGCCAACTTTGAGCTGATGGCCGACTATATTTTAAACAGGGTCGGCGCCTGCGGCGTTGTATGGGGTCCTTATTCCCAAAAGGCGCTGTCAATTGGTACCGGAGCAGTGCGTTGGGGCATTCCTGTAGTGCTCGGTCCTCATGGCTCCAAATATCGCCGTCTTTTCATGAGTAAGAAGGAAGCCGGCGACTGGAATGTCATCGATGGCCGTACCAAACAGGTGGTAAACACAGAAGAGCCTACGCCGGAACACATGATGCTCGTGACAGAGACGAAAGAAAGAGCGCTGGTCACCATCATTAAACAGTGTTTCCGTCGCAACGACACGCCTCCCGGCCGCGCTATTAAGCTAAACAGCTATATTTCTGCTTACAAGCAGGTTATTGGCGGTCTGCCTGATGATTTGCAAAACTTCGTTCGGACAGAAAAGGAGATTCCTATCGTCTATAAACGGGAAGTAATCGCCTATCTGAAAGAAGTAGGCTGGAAGCCTAAGACAGTTCTTTCTTTGCCGACTATTATCGGCACTTATGAGACTAAAGTTCCCATCGAGGCAACCATTAAATAATTGAAACAGGGGGGATTTAAGTGGCATCTGAGTTAATGACCATGCCTTATTACAAGGTTAACATCCTGACCGGCACTAAAGCGGCCAAGGTGGTGTCTGAACCGGCAGAGGCGGCAAGCATAATCGACAAGGCTACAAACCCGCTCTACGTTTTTGGTGCAGAAGTTATCGATTCTCCTGTAGGCGATAAGCTGCTAATTGACTTTGCTTTGGATATTGCCAAATCTCGCAATATTCCTATCTGCGCTACGGCCCATGTTAAGAAAAAGATGATGGAGTTGGGAGTTCTGCCTGATTCGACTTATGACATTATCGAAATAGTTCACTTTCTAAAAGATAAGAACTGGATGGGTGTTCGCGGCAAAGGATTCCATGATTTGGTTTTGTTTACCGGAGTTAGGTGCGACCTGGCGGAGCGCGGTTTGTCCACGCTCAAGCATTTCGCGCCGCACCTGAAAACATTTGCCATCTGCCGCCGCAGCCACCCGAATGCTGATTTTGCGGTGCCGATAATTACCAAAACGGAGAAATGGCGCGGGTATTTGGAAGGCGTAATCGGTGAATTGGGAACTGCGTAAGCACGAGCTTTGAACAAGTAGAAAATATTAAACAAGCGGGAGGAATAGAATATGTATTCAGCAGACGTAGGTCCTCAGTATGAGGGAGAGAGAATCAGAAAGAGCGATTTTTATGTGGAGTTTGGTGGTCCTGATGTTAGTCATAAAGGTGAACTGGTGACTGTTAAGGGGTTAGATGAGGTAGAGCACGATAAAATTTTTGTCACCGGCCCGGATATCAAGGACTTGCCGGAAGGCTCTTCCAACCCCATCTTTATCAAGGTAGACGTGGCGGGTGAAGTGCTGGAAAAGGATTTGGAAGCCGTGTTGGAAAGGCGTGTCCATCAGTATATCAACTATATTGAAGGCGTCTTTCATATGGCGCAGCGCTATGACATCTGGATTAGAATTCACAAAAATGCCTTCAAAAAAGGATTAAATTCCCTGGAAGAGATCGGACGGATTTTAATTGACCTATTTACGGCTGAACTGCCGGTTATCGAGAAAATGTCGATTGAATTTGTCACCGACCCTGCTAAGGTGCAGGAACTACTGACTGAGGCGTTAAAAGTCTACAAGGAAAGGGATGCCAAAGTCAAAGGCTTGCGCGAAGAAGACGTAGAAGAATTTTACGGCTGCGTGCTCTGCCAGAGTTTTGCCCCTACCCATGTCTGCATCATCACCCCGGAGCGCATTTCTCTCTGCGGTGCTATCAACTGGTTTGACGGCCGGGCGGCTACCAAGGTAGATCCGGAAGGCGCGCAGTTTGCTATCCCCAAAGGCAATCTTATTGATGAAGAAGGCATCGGTTATGATAACGTCAACGAAGTGGTAGCCGAGCGTTCCATGGGTGAAACTACGCAGTTCAGCTTGCACAGCGCCCTCTCTTTCCCGCACACATCATGTGGTTGCTTTGAAGCAATTGTCTTCTATATCCCGGAAGTGGACGGCTTTGGAATAGTTTCCAGAGATTTTGTGGGCTCAACCGTAATCGGTGATCCGTTTTCCACCTTGGCCGGCATGTCAAGCGGCGGCAAACAGAACGAAGGGTATCTTGGCATCGGCGTCCAGTACCTTACCTCTCCCAAGTTTCTGATTGCTGACGGCGGTTTTAACCGCGTAGCCTGGATGACTTCCACTCTCAAAGAACTGGCGCGGGAAAGTGTGTCTGAAGAGCTGCTTGCCAAAATTGCGACAGAGAAGGATGTCCAGAATGTGGATGAATTGACTGAATTTATGCAGAATGCCGGGCGCCTCTAAGGTTGCCGTAAAGGAGGATTTTTATGCCTGTCAAAGCTTCAGACATTCAGAAAATGTTGCCGGAAAACGGCAAAAAAAATTGTAAGGAATGCGGTTTGGCCACCTGTTTCGCTTTTGCGATGAAATTGGCCAATGCCGGAATCACGCTCGATAAGTGCACTTACCTTTCCGCCGAGGCGCGGCTGCAGCTGGAAGATATGCTGCAGCCGCCAATCAGGCAGGTTTTTATCGGCCAAGGTGCCCGGCAAGTGGCTATCGGTGAAGAGGAAGTCATGTTTCGTCACCAGAAGACATTTTTCCGTGCTCCCGGCATGGCACTGTTGATTGCGGACGGGGAAGAGGAGGCATCTTGCTCTGCTAAAATTGCCAAGATTGGCTGGCAGTTTGAACGCTTGGACAAGATTTCCCGCTTCGATTTAGTCGCTCTAAGCCATACCAGCGCCGACAGCGGAAAATATCTGCAACTGGTGCAAAAGGTAATGGCCGAGACTGATGCCGGTCTGATTCTGCTGGCGGCAGAGCCTGATGTTTTGTTGCCGGCTTATGAGGCAAGCAAGTCAAGAAACCCGTTGGTTTGTGTTACTGACGCCAATTATGCGCAAGTTGTTCCTCACTTGGCTAAAAGTGCGGCCGTCTGCGCCAGCGCTGACGGCTTGGCTAATCTGGCAGATTTGGTCGGCAAGCTGAAGGATGCCGGTCTGGAAAACCTGGTACTCGACCCCGGTTCCAGCAGCCTGGCCGAGCTTGTGCTCGATCAGACGGTGATCCATCGTGCCGCCCTGCTCCACAAATTCAGACCTTTTGGCTTCCCGACCTTGTTCCTCGCTGCCAGAGTAACAGCTGATAAAGAACAGCAGATGCTATTGGCTATCGCAGGCGTAGCTAAATACGCCGGCGTTATTGTCCTGGATGATATCTCCACTGAAAATTTCCAGGCCTTGCTGACGGTGCGTCAGGATATTTATACCGACCCGCGCGTGCCGCCCACTGTAGAGAGCAAAGTCTACGGTTTTAACGAGGCTGACGAGAGCGCCGCAGTGCTTGTCACTACCAATTTTGCCCTGACATATTACGCTGTCGCCGGCGAAGCGGAAAACAGCAAACTGCCTGTCTTCCTGCTTTGTCAAGATACCGGCGGCTTGTGTGTACTGGCGGCTTGGTCAACAGGTACCTTCGGCCCGGAAACAATTGCGGAAATGGTTAAAAAGCAGGCTTTGGCCGATAAAGTGACACACAAGCAGTTGGTTCTTCCCGGCTATGTCGCTCGCATCAAAGGCGATTTGGAAGAAGAACTGCCTGATTGGGAAATTCTTGTGGGACCAAGGGAAGCGGGCGACCTGCCTAAGTACCTAAACGAGCTGAAAAAGCGTCGGGAGAATGTTGCATAGTCTGCTTGGTAATCTCTAAGGGGGCAGCCAAAGTGAAAATAGCATTTTTGTATAGTGGAGCCTTCGGCTTAAAAGTTCTCAGTCATTTGCGCGATGTGGAAAAGTTCTGCACCGGATGTACAGACTGCACTGAGTGTCGTCGTCAGTACGATTTGAACTATTCCCGTGATATCGCCGTTGTTTGGGAGCAGCCTGATAACCTGCCGGTCATGTTGGAAGATGACCCGCTTCAGTACCTGCCGCCCGCCTCGCAATTTAGTGGTGTGCATACTGTGCTGGCCATTAACTTGCATCAGGACATCCTTCTCTCCCTGCCGGAGCTTTGTCTCCAGGCGGGGGTGAAGGCGCTGGTTGTGCCGCTGGAGGATCCGCTCTGGCTGCAGGGTGGTGCCCGCAGGCAGGTGGAACAGAAGGCTAAGGGGACAGACTTGGAAATCATCTTTCCCAAACCTTTTTGTGCCCTGCGGGAGAACGAGGCTCATCCGGAAGTTAACAAGTTTATCCGCCATTTTCGCATAGGCTTCCCCTTGTTTGCTATCAGGAAGATGGACGGGGTGATCCAGGAAGCCAGGGTTGTGCAGAGTTCCCCCTGCGGGGCTGCCTACTTTGTGGCGCATAACTTGGCGGGCGTGCCTGATGATGAGAAGTTGCATGAAGTAGTTGGCAATAGATGGCACAACTATCCCTGCACCGGCAGCATGAAAATGGACAGGGAGTTAAAAGATACCGTACTGCATTTTGCGGGCGAGCTGCACCGCGAAGGAGTGGACATGGCTGCCAGTATTGCAGAAGATCGGCGCAGAAGCGCGGATCCTGCCGTTACAGCCATGCTGGCCACAGTTATGCCTGTTGATACTGCTTATCAACGTTACTTGGCGCAACAGCCGCAATGTCGTTACGGAGATTCCGGAATTTGCTGCCGCATCTGTATCCAGGGCCCGTGTCAGATTACTTCTTCGGCTCCTAAAGGGGTCTGTGGTGCAACAGCTTATACCATTGTAGCGCGCAACCTGCTTCGTTCCGTACTGGGCGGCACGGCGGCCCATTCAGACCACGCAAAGCACATCCTGCTCACCTTAAAGGCTGTGGTTGAAGGGCGCGCCGGTAAAGACTACGGCATTGCCAGTCCGCAAAAACTGAAGGCTGTGGCTACAAGAATGGGCATCACCACCGTCGGGCGGGACGACATGGATATCCTGCGCGAGCTGGTAGCTCTTTGTTTAGCTGAGTACAGCCGCCTGGCGGACGGCCACCTGCAGTGGGTGGAGAAAACGGTTACCGCCGGCAGGTTCAGGATATTTCAGGAAACAGATATTTTGCCCACAAGTATTTTCGACACAGTCGCCACGGCTATGAGCCAAACCCATCTGGGGATGGATGCCGACCCGGTCAGCCTTATCTTTAAGACGCTGGAGGCGGCCTTGGCTGATTTTGCAGGCATGCATGTGGGTACTGACCTATCTGATATCCTCTTTGGTGTTCCAGCTCCGATTTACACCGAGGCAAACTTAGGCGTGATAGACGAGCAGAAGGTTAATATAGCCGTCCATGGCCACAACCCCCTCTTGTCGGAATTGATTGTGATGGCAGCGCGCGATTTGGATGAAGAGGCGCGAGATGCAGGTGCTGCGGGCATCCAGCTCATGGGTGTTTGCTGTACAGGCAATGAGGTTCTGATGCGCCAGGGGGTACCGCTTGCAACCAACTTTATGTCGCAAGAGTTGCCCATCATGACGGGGGCGCTTGATGTAATGGTGGTAGACGTGCAATGCATAATGCCTAGTATCCAGGCGGTAGCGGAGTGTTTTAAAACGAAGATTGTCACAACTTCCCAGAACGCGCGCATTCCCGGTTCGCATTTTGTGGATTTCACCACGGAGCAGGCGTTGGAAAAGGCTAAGGAAGTTATTCGCCTGGCTATTGCCTCTTATCGGGAAAGAGTAGGCTCGCCTTGCTTTATCCCGTCAGTAAAGAAACAGGTTGTGGCAGGGTTTAGTCTGGAGGCACTCTACGAGTTATTTGCCGCTATAAATCCGGATCTTCCCGTCAGAGTGTTGACCGAGGCGCTAAAGAGTGGTGAGCTGCGGGGCGTAGCGCTGTTTGCCGGCTGCAATAATTTAAAGACGACACAGGATAATAACTATCTGACGATTGCCAAAGCACTTGCAAAAGAAAACGTCTTGCTGTTGGCCACCGGCTGTGCCGCCGGCGCCTATGCTAAGCTGGGCCTGCTTGCTCCCGATGCGGTTGATAGTTATGCGGGAGAAGGTCTTAAATCTTTCATTCGGCGTCTGGAGCAGGCAAATGAAGGAAAGCTGCAAGGCGGCTTGCCGCTCGTTTTCCACATGGGTTCTTGTGTGGACAACACCAGGGCAGCCGACTTGGCGACTGCCATAGCTGACGACTTAGGTGTCGATCTGCCTAAAATTCCTTTTGTGGCCAGCGCACCGGAGGCGATGACGGAGAAATCCCTCTCGATCGGTTCCTGGAATGTGGCCATGGGCTTGCCTGTTCATGTAGGTGTTATCCCGCCTGTGCTTGGCAGCGACTTGGTCAATGGAATCCTTCTGCAGATTGCGCATGATGTTTTCGGCGGCCATTTTATCTGGGAGACTGACCCGGTACGGGCGGCGGAAAAACTTTTAGCGGCACTTGACCTGCGCTCCTGGAAGTTGAAAGTCCACGGACAGGCGGCAGAAAAATTCAGCGCACCATTGACGGCTACCTGGTAAGGCAAGAGCGCAAAGTTTTTTCTCTCATAAAGTAGCACAAAAAAAGGGACGTAGCGAAACTAAAGTTTCGTTACGTCCCTTTTTTTGTGAGGGAGAGGGGAATGGGACAAGGGGACAGGTGATTTGTCCCAAAAACACCGTAGCTTACGAAAAAACCGTGAAAGTTCACGGTTTTTAGGGGCGGAGCAGAGTTTAGCCCGCTCAGCCTGATGCTGAATGAATAGTTACTCTTTGTGTTAAAAAGGAAAAAACAGAGTCAGAATGAATACTGTAATCAGAGCAATGAAAATCTGCAGGGGTACCCCGACTCGGACAAAGTCAAAAAAAGTATAATTCCCTGCTGCCATAACCATGGCGTTGGGAGGAGTAGCCGAGGCAATTCGTCAAAGGAGGGATAAGCGTCACTTGTCACCGATTCTACCACAGCGCTGATGTGAACACAACAAATCTGGAGAGTAGATAGTTAGGTAGTCCAGTTATTTAAATCTTCTCAATCAGTTAATGTTTGCAGTTAATGTTTGCAATCTGGGACAAATCACCTGTCCCCTTGTCCCATTTTATTATATCCCCTCTCCCAGAGGGAGAGGGGATATAATGGGGGGTGGGAAAGGGAGTTTTCAGTATAGCTGTTTAGCCTAAGATTTGCGCAAGGTCATTTTCCGGGGTGGAGATGGGATGAAGGTTGAATTTTTCCACCAGCACGTTCAGTACATTGGGGCTAATAAAGGCTGGCAGGCTGGGTCCGATATAGATGTCTTTCAGTCCTAGGTGGAGGAGTGTCAGTAAAATTGCCACCGCCTTCTGCTCATACCAGGAAAGAACGAGTGTCAGGGGGAGTTCATTGACGTCGCATTCAAAGGCGTTAGCCAGGGCAAGAGCTATTTGGATGGCAGAATAAGAGTCGTTGCACTGGCCCACATCCAACAGCCTGGGAATGCCGCCGATATCGCCCAACTTCTTGTCAAAGAAGCGGAACTTGCCACAGGCCAGTGTCAGGATCACCGTGTCTTTGGGAGCCTTCTCCACAAAATCGCTGTAGTAACTGCGACCCGGTTTAGCGCCGTCGCAGCCGCCTACCAAAAAGAAGTGCTTGATGTCGCCGCTTTTTACCGCGTCAATTACTTTTGGTGCCACACCCAGCACAGTGTTTCGTCCAAAGCCTACCAGCACGCCGTCACCCACTTCGTCTGTGGGGAAACCCTGCATTGCCAACGCTTTTTCTATCACCGGGGTGAAATCATAATTGTCCACATGCTTGGCGCCCGGCCAGCCGACATTTCCGGTGGTGAAGATATAGTCCAGGTAGCTGCCTTGTGGTTTTTGCAGGCAGTTGGTCGTCATCAGAATCGCACCCGGGAAGTTAGCAAACTCTTTCTGCTGATTCTGCCAGGCAGTGCCATAATGTCCATAGAAATGCTGATATTTTTTCAGTTCAGGGTAGCCGTGGGTGGGCAGCATTTCACCATGGGTATAGACGTTGATATTTTTGCCTGCCGTCTGTTTCAGCAGTTCATCCAGATCTTTTAAGTCATGGCCTGAGATGAGGATGGCTTTGCCCGCAAGATGTCCCAGCGGCACTTCAGTCGGTACGGGGTGGCCGTATGTGCCGGTGTTGCCGGCATCGAGCAATTCCATGGCACGCAAGTTCATTTCGCCGCACTTTAAGACTAGGCCAAGCAAGTCGTTTATCCCCAGGTCATTTCTTGTCAGGGCGATGAGAGCTTCATGCAGATATGCGTAAACTTTATCATCCTCCTGACCAAGCACTGCGGCGTGATCAGCATAAGCAGCCACGCCTTTTACGCCGAAGCGGAGAATTTGCTGCAACGAGCGGATGTCGGCGTCCGTTTCCTCGTCAGCAAGCAGCCCTACTTTTTTGCCTTGCTCTACCAGACCGGGGATGTCTGTTGCAGGAGTAAAGTTTGCTGCAGGATGCTCAAAAGCAAGATTGCCGACTTTTGCTTTTAGCTGTTTGCGGAGCGATACCGTTTCGCTGATGCGTTGCTGGAATTTCTCCGGGTCAAAGTCCACATTGGTGAGCGTGGAGAAGATGGCTTTTGCTGTAAAGCGGTTGGCAGGTTCGTCTGTAATGCCGTTTTTGCGCGCTTCGTCTGCGTAGATGGACAGGCCCATCAGAGCATGGAGCAAAAGATCCTGCAGCGCTGCCACATCAGCATCTTTGCCGCAAACACCATGGGTGGTACAGCCGACTCCTTTGGCAGTTTGTTCACACTGGTTACAGAACATACTCAATTAAAACACCTCTCACTCGTATATTTTGGAGTTGAGTCCAGTTTAACAATTTGCCAATCACTTTGCTGTGATGCAAGTCACCCCATGAAGTTTTTTTCTGCAAGAAATTTTCTGCTTTGCTAGTCTGAGAATGGCCGCCGCAACCCCCTCTCCTGCTCAACAAACTCCCCTCTCCCTCTGGGAGAGGGCTAGGGTGAGGGTTAGTCTGCACAATTCTCTATTTTCCGTAGTTTTCTTGCAGGTATTCGACCACCAAGTTATACTCATCGTCTGTCAGCAGCCCTGGAGACATGTTAACCATCCTGGTGACAATCCCAGGCCAAAGCTGGGCGTTCCGCTCGCGGTATACTTTATCGAGTGTATGGCAGCGGGCGCAACGACCCTCCACTAATGCGGCCGCCACGTCCGGCGACGGACCGTTTTGTGCAGGCGGCTGCGCCGGGGCGCTCCTGCCGCAGCCTGTTGTGAGGATTGTAAAGGTTGTTAAAATCAGGAGGAAGATGCTTAACTTTTTTAGAATCAATTTTTTCACCTCCACTTTTCTTAAAATTTTAGTTCCTCATCTCTCAGGAAAAACCTGCCAGATAATTGCAAATGAATCATCGCGATTAATCTTTTATTTTTTATTAAGATTATACCAAATTGACTATTGATTGATCGCAGATAAGCTGCGTACGATTTCCTTTTTGCTGTAAATCGGATATAATGAAAAAAGATTTTATCTGTATGGGAGGCAGGAAAGTGGATTATAATCCGGCAGTTATTGAGCCGAAATGGCAGAAATACTGGGAAGAACATGGTTTTTATAAAACGGTTGAAGGCGGAGCAAAAAAGTATTACTTGCTGGAGATGTTCCCTTATCCCTCCGGCAAATTGCATATGGGCCATATGCGTGTCTACTCCATCGGTGATGTGTTGGCTAGATTTTTGACGATGCGGGGCTATGATGTCTTACATCCCATGGGCTGGGATGCCTTTGGGTTGCCGGCGGAAAACGCGGCCATTGAGCATCAGGTTCATCCGGCCAAGTGGACCTACGAAAACATTGCGGCGATGAAAAAACAGCAGAAGGCACTGGGGATTAGCTATGACTGGGAGCGGGAAGTGACTACCTGCGCTCCGGACTATTATAAGTGGACACAGTGGCTCTTTCTCTTTTTTTACCAGCGCAATCTGGCATATAAGAAAAAGGCGGCGGTAAACTGGTGTCCGCAATGCGCCACAGTGTTGGCCAACGAACAGGTGGAAGAAGGCGGCTGCTGGCGCTGCGGCGAAATTGTGGCAGTCAAAGATCTAGAGCAGTGGTTTTTAAAGATAACGGATTATGCCGAGCGATTACTAGCTGATTTGCGCCTGCTTTCGGGTTGGCCCGAACGGGTGCGGGTCATGCAGGAAAACTGGATCGGCAAAAGTGAGGGGGCGGAGATCCGTTTCCCGGTCAAGGGCAAAACTTTCGAGTTGCCGGTATTTACGACCCGCCCCGATACGCTTTATGGCGTCACATATCTCGTGCTGGCGGCGGAACATCCGTTACTTGACGAGCTTATTGGCGGGGCGGAGCAGGAAGCTGCCGTGCGTGACTTGGTGGCGCGAACAAGAAAGCTGACTGAGGTGGCCCGCTCCTCCACAGAGATGGTCAAAGAAGGTGTTTTCACCGGCGCTTATTGCCTAAATCCGGTAACCGGCGAGGAAGTGCCGATTTTAGTTGGCAATTACGTTCTGATGGGTTATGGCACCGGCGCGGTGATGGGGGTGCCGGCTCATGACGGGCGCGACTTTGAATTTGCTAAAAAATATAATTTACCTATCCGGGTTGTTATTTCTCCGCTGGATGATGACCTTAATGCGGCGGAAATGACGGAAGCTTATCTTGCTCAAGGCGTGTTAGTTAATTCCGCTCACTTTACCGGCATGGCTAGCGGAGAAGGCGGACAAGCAATTACTGCCTACTTAAAAGAAAAGGGCTGGGGCGAGGGCAAAACAAGCTATCGCCTGCGGGACTGGCTGATTTCCCGGCAGCGTTATTGGGGTGCCCCAATTCCTATTATTTACTGTGAAAGCTGTGGTACAGTGCCGGTGCCGGAGAAGGATTTGCCGGTGCTGCTGCCGGAGGATGTCGTCTTTAAAGCCGGCGGACGGTCACCGCTTGAGCAGCATGCCGCTTTTTTACACGTTGAATGTCCGCTCTGCGGCGCTGATGCGCGGCGGGAAACTGATACGATGGATACATTTATCTGCTCGTCCTGGTATTTTTTCCGCTACACAGATCCAAAAAATGCGGAGCAAGCCTTTGCGCGGGAGAAAAGCGATGCCTGGATGCCGGTCGACCAGTATATCGGCGGGATTGAACACGCCATTTTACATTTGCTCTATGCCCGTTTCTTTACAAAGGTGCTCCATGATGCCGGCCTGACTCAGGCGGTGGAGCCTTTTTCCCGTTTGCTGGCTCAAGGGATGGTTAATAAAGACGGCGCGAAAATGTCCAAATCAAAAGGCAATGTAGTAAGTCCCGATGAAATAATCAAAAAATATGGTGCCGACACAGGCCGCCTGTTTATTCTCTTTGCCGCGCCGCCGGAAAAGGATTTGGACTGGAATGAGCGAGGAGTGGAAGGATGCTATCGCTTTTTGAAGCGCGTCTGGCGGCTGGTCGATGGCTACGCCGAGATCGTGCGGTCAGAAAACGTGGCATCTGCCGCTCCCGCTGAGTCAGCGTTGGCGCTTCGCCGTGCCTTCCATCTGGCACTGAAAAAAGTTACTGATGATATAGAGCTACGCTTTAACTTTAATACGGCAATTTCCGCGGTGATGGAAGCTGTAAATGCGGCGTATGTCTATCTTAACGAAAAGGAAGCCGATATCGACAGAGCTGTGTTGGCGGAAGTGCTGGAAATGCTGACTTTAATTCTGGCGCCTTTTGCCCCCCACTTAGCAGAGGAAATGTGGGCCAGGCTGGGGAAAGAAGAAAGTGTGCATCTGCAGGCATGGCCGGAGTATGACGCGCAAATTTTGCGGGCGGAAAATGTGGAAATTGTTGTGCAGATAAACGGCAAAGTACGAGGCAGGCTGATCATTCCGGCAGGACTCGACGCGACGGCAATGCAGGAGCGAGCCTTGGCTGACGAAAAGGTTACCCAGGCAATGGCAGGTCAGCAGCTGCTTAAAGCCATCATTGTTCCCGATAAACTGTTGAATTTGGTGGTGCGCTGACATTTCCCAGGAAATATTGACAAAAATTAACAGCCTGCCGGCGGGGAAAATGTGTTTGTTTGCCGAATGACAGGTGCTTAGGGGTGGCAGCCTTTTCGGGCGGGTTTGAAACCCGATTGGATGAAACGCGTAGCTTCCTTTTATACCAGGAAATTATATCAAAACGATTCCCCTCCTGTGGAGGGGTGGCGCAAAGCGCCGGGGTGGTTCCTCTGGTGGATTTTCTGCCTTTTTGATGTTCGTATTCTGTGAGTTTGTTGAGGCGGCATGCGACCACCCCGCCCTTGCGGGCACCCCTCCAAGGGAGGGGAATTTCTGTAGCATATCAGGAAACTATCTAGCTTCCAACGCAATGAGGGGTGTCGCCTTTCGGGCGGGTTTGAAACCCGCCCCTACAAAAGAGGTGTTGAGGGTCGCCCGCAGGGGTGGCAACCCGTAGGGGGGGCAACCCGTAGGGGCGGGTTTCAAACCCGCCCTGCAAGACGCGTCAGCTGAGAGAAAACGCGTAGCGTCCTTTTATTTGGCGGCAAAAATATTGTTAATTAAATCGGTTGGGTTTGGCAGCTCCATGCCCATAAATTGGGCAACGGCAAGAAAAGATGCCAACGACCAAAGGACTAAAAAGACGAGCAGTTCTTTTCGCATTTGAGCTACAACCAGGCGGGGCGCTTCCAGCAGAACAATAAACAACAAGCCAAGAATCAGCAGGATCAGCAGCTTAAACCCTCCTAACTGCCATGATTAACGGGTTATCCGCGCAGGCTTGGACTGCATGCCGGTCCGACGGATATAGGCTTTGACGTGGATCTCGACAGGCAGCTGAACGAACGTTTCCGGCCAGCGGTCAGCCACTTCCCGGAATGCTTTCGGCTCGCGGCGATTTAATAGGACGCCAAAGCCGACAACATCAGTTTCCAGCTGCCGCATTTTCTGCAGCGCTTTTTCCATTTCCACCTTAATGGCGCCTGCTTTGGCACTGTTTAGTTTTTCAATCATTTCCGGTGTGGAAAGGTCGGCTTGGCTGCTCTGGCTGATGAGATTTCCTTCAGCTTCAACTTCCACCCGAAAGGAGATACGCCCGCCTTGAACGGAGGGCGTAATTTTAGTTTGCGAACGCGTCAGGGAGAGAGTGACAGTCTTTTCCGGGTGAACGGGGTCATGTGCCGCCATAATGCCGCGCGTCGTCATGCCGGCTAGCCACAGTTTGCCGCGGGCTTCACTGTGATTGAGAATGCCGGCCAGCCGGTCGCCACGAAAGACTGCCATGCCGTCCATGGCTAACATTTTCTCCTGCTTTGCACCGCCGCCCCCGTTGCCGCCGTTACCCTCTCCGCTTCCGCCTGCGCCGTTAGCTTTCGAGGGTTTATCCTCCGGCAGCGGCGCTGTTGTAATGGAGACAGTATAAGCTTCTTCCCCGGGTGTCGTCATTTTGCGCAGGAAGCGAAAAATGGGTTCCGGTTGTGTTTCAGATGTATCTTCTGCCTGGTCAAGCAAGCCGTGAATTTCATCGGTAACGCTTCCCTCCAAGCGCTCTGCCGTGTGGAGGATTTCTTGGCCGGTCCCTTTGGCAACTAAGAGAGAAGCGCTCAAGCGCATGTCAGGATTTCGCACGACAAAGTCCAGCACCGGAAATAGGCCGTGCTCAGCCAGTTCCCTGCCGACAATTATCAGGTCATTATGGGTGAGAAAGATGCGGCGCGGAATGTGTAAGGCGGCCTGCCGGATTGCCAGTTCGATAGATGCGCCGACGCCCGAATAGAGAGTGACTTGGCCGCCACCGCCACCGCCACCGCCGCCTTCCTGACCAATGGCTGCGGGACGCTTTACAGCCAGCGTCACCAGATAAGGAGCACGGCGGCCCGGCAAATAGTCTATCGCTACAGCGCGGACAATCGCCAAGGACTCAATCTCGGCTTGGTCCCAACAGCCGCCGGCAAAGATTAGGGAGAAGGCTAGCAAGCAAGTCAGGAGATAAGTT
>JAGXTL010000101.1 GCA_018333635.1 Dethiobacter sp. | reverse complement strand
ATCACCAGATGGATTCCTGTTCGCTGTTTCCTTTAATTCTGGTTGGCCAGCCTGAGTTCCGTCGGACACTGCGTCTGAAAAAGCATGAGGCCGTAGCTCAAAGAATCCCCATGCAGTACCACTTAAGAGGCCTCAATCCTGAAAAAATGGCAGCATACATTCGGCATCAGATGCAGGCGGCCAATCTGACAACACCCATATTTGCCGAGAGTGCCCTCTCTCAGATCCACGCTGCCAGTCAGGAGATTTCTAGGATGATTAACCTTATTTGCAGCCAGGCCTTGTATGATGCGAAACAACGAGGACATGACGTTATTGAGGAGTCCCACATTATTCGTGTTCTGACTGATCTCGATCGGCAAAGAGGTGTTATTGTCTAAGCATAGAATCTTAACTAAAACGAAGTGACGGCTGGAGTCTCACTCTGCTTTCGGGTTGTCGTTCAAGCAGCAACGCCATTGGCGGTGAGAATTCCGCCGTCAGAATTCGTGAGAGGCAACATCCTCTTCCACCGGTCCAACGGGCCGGACAATCAACGATTGCAATTCCATTTGTACAGGCATTCAAGACTCCTCTTTTGACCGAAAAATTTAACTACATTTTAGCAGTTCAAAGAAGAAAAGACCAGTAGGGTATTAAAATTATTCGTTGTTATTATATCTTACTCGACTTTGACGTAATCCTGCTTACTTGCCTAGATAGTCTTCTCTAATTGGAGTAAAAGCATTAATATCTACAGTATCTTCAAGGGCTTTAGCTTTATGCTTTGCATTAGATGGAACAATCGCCGACATACCTTCTGTTAGAATTATTTCTTCATCCTCAATCAATAGTTTAAGACTACCTTTTAATATATAGCTTGATTGTTCATGAATATGTGTATGCCAGGGTACTTCTACACCTTCTTTGAAAGTAAATCTAACAATCATCAAATTAGTTCCCGTAGACAAAGTTTCCCTTTCTACACCTTCCATTACTAACACTTTAGCCATCTTATAAAATTCCTCCTAATCAAAAGTTTTTAAACTAACCAATAAAAATATTACAACTTATAAGAAAGTTCTTAATGCAACCAAAGAAATAATGCCGAGTATGATACTTAAAATTGAATTTTTACTAATTAAAACAGTGCCAACAGTTACTACACCAGCGATAATATAGGGATTTGTTATTGCAATATCTAATTTATCATTTGGTATAAATATACCCGGAAATATTAAGGTAGCCAGAATCGAAACAGGAATATATTTCAAGGAACGATATATTATATCTGGCATTTTTACTTTTTTAAAAAAAACAAGAAAGCTGACCCTTGTTAAGTATGTCGCCAAACCCATTAACAGTATTAATATTACATAGTCTGTTCGCATTTAAGTGACCTTCTTTCATCTATTGTTTCCATTATCGTACCTGCTATGGTAGCTACTACTGTAGCAATAATTATATGCCATTTTCCAGGGATATAGAGATAGGCAAATATTGTACATGTTCCAGAAATTAATATTACTGAAAGTATTCGCACAGATTTTATCTGAGGGATTAGAATACTTAAAAAAGTCGCCGGCATAGCAAAATCTAATCCCCACGATAACGGATCTTTTATGGAATTTCCTAAAATTCCTCCGGCAATTGAACTTCCTATCCAGAATATATACATGCCGACAGCAGAACCTAACATAAAATAGGGATTGCCTTCGCTGCTTTCAGAGTTTTGATAATGATTTATCGTAGTTGCATAAGATTCATCGACCATTCCAAAAGCAAGGATATATAACCAACCTGACCGTAACTTATTTAAATATGAAGATAAAGAAAGCCCCATCAAAAGGTGGCGTAAATTAATTAACAACGTGGAAAACACTATAAATGCAAAACCAATATTTTGACTAATCATTCCAACAGCCACAAACTGGGCAGAACCAGCAAAAACTATCATAGACATGAAAGCTATTTCCACAATAGTCAAACCAGCTTGAGACCCCATAATCCCATATGCTACTCCAAATGGTATCACCCCGATCATTAGAGGTATAGTTTTCCTAATTCCAGTAAAAAAAACTTTTAACTGCATCCCTTTTCCTCCTAATTATCTTGAGCTAATATTTCATCTAAACCTCCAAGATACTCTACAAATCCATTATTCATCTCTTCCAGTGCCTCTGCAATTTCAATTTTATATTTATTTATTAGTTTTTCAAAAACTTCTTGTCCCCAATTGTTTTCGCATATCATCAGTGCTTTGATGAAGAAGTTGTATGTAACTAGGTTTGCTTTAAAACACAAGTCATTTACCTTTGACTTAAGTCTTATTACCTCACTTTCTTGTTCATTATCAAGTTTTATTTTTGCTACTTTTCTATCAATATTTGTTATCATAAAATCCAGGTAACGATGCGCAGCATCTTCTTTTCTCCCTAACGAATAATCAAAATTTAGTGCTTCAACTAATACAGAAATCCTGGAATCTTTGAATCTATAACTACTAACATTTAAATGTCCAAAGTCTGGAGCCAGTAACCCTTCATTCTCCAAAATTTTAACCATCCTTATTCCCGGATAACCAAGCACACGCAGGCTCATGTTGTAGAGGGTCGCCATACCAATAGCTAATAGGAATTTGGCATTTTGTTCCAATTCTTCAAAAGTACTATATGGATTAAACATCAAAAATCCACTTGAAGAAGTAATAATATTGTATTTTTTGAACAATTCAATCGTATTTAAATTCTGGTTTACAGTAGTACCCTTGCCAAAATTGTTTAATCCTTTTTGATACCCAGACTCTAACCCCACAAGTACTGAAATTAGTCCTGCTTTACTTAGAGTTTTTACTGCTTCTTCATGTCCGTTAAAACTATCTGCACGGCAAAAGATTTCAAAGAAAATATTCAAATTTCTTTGCAAAATTTCTTGAGCAATTTTAACAGCCCTTTGGATACCTTTTTCACCAGGTCCTATAAAATTTTCATCATTAAAGTAAAGTATTTCATATATTGGCTTTTCTTGATAAAGTTCCAACAAATGTTGAATTTCAATAACAACACTCTCAGGTGAACGAGAACGCCAATTTCTCCCTCCACCTAGATTAAAATACTTAGAAGCATTACAGAAACTACAATTGGCATAACATCCACGACTTGTAAGGATACTGATGGCTGGAGTTATTCCCTTGGCTAAACAATCTTCAAGCGTATCGCGGGCTGGAAATGGTAAGCTATCTAAATTTTCAATAGCTGCCCGGTCACAATTTTTTATAATTTGCCCTTGCTTATTTCTAAAATAAACACCCTTTACACCCGTTAGATCTTGTCCTTGACTAAGACGTGTCACAACCTCAACTATAGTTAATTCACCTTCACCACGAATTATCGAATCCAATTCGAGGACATCTGCAAACAGCTCTAGACTTGAAAAGGTAGCATGTTGCCCTCCTAGAGCCAAATGTACTTCCGGATTTTTACTTCGGAATTCACGAATTAGTTTTATAGCTGTTTCAATTGTATTATACTCAGCAGTAATTCCTATATATCTTGGGTTCATTGCCAACGCATAATGTACTACCTCATCATACGATAAGTTAAGAGCATAAGCATCGATAATTTTTACAGGAAAGCTGTTCTTTCTTAATACAGCCGTAAGATAAGCAAGACCTAAATGCTCTGTTGGAGCATAAAACTCTGTCGGGATAAGACCGTTTGTTGGATTTATTAATACAACCTGAAAGTTACTGTTCATTTTTATGACCATTCCTTTCCGCTGCGCGTCAAGGTACAAAAGGGTATGAAACCCATTTGACGAATCCGCAGCTCAAATAACTTTGATAAAATAGCTAGTGGAAGCAGGCACACTACAGAGCACGTGGAGGTGAGTGGGCACAGCTTGTCGGCTAACCGAATTTTTATGTGTGCCGGATGCTCTTTCAAGGACAAATGAGTGGGGCGTTGAACCCCGTAAGCTTATCTTTGGAGAGACAAATTACTCGTTTTTCAGTGAGCGTCCAGTCCCTGCCTGTTTCCTCAAATACTTTAGCGAGGGGATGTGTTATGCTCAAAATCGTGTATCCGATCTGCTATGGAATGGATATCCACAAATCTTTTCTGGTTGCCTGTATCGCCACGACCAACGAGCACGGGGTTATCAGCTACAAAAGCAAACGGTTTTCTACTTTTACCGGAGATTTACGCCGTCTTGCGGCCTGGCTTTCAGAAAACAACTGCAAAGATGTGTGTATGGAGTCTGCGGGGAAATACTGGATTCCAGTCTACAACATTCTGGAACTGTCCTGCCAAATCGTTCTCGCCCACCCGAAATACGTGAAAGCAATTCGATGCAGGAAAACCGACAAGAAAGATGCAAAGTGGATTGCCGACATCTTCAAGCACGACCTTATTTCCGGCAGCTTTATACCACCCGCTGATATTCGCCAGCTTCGGGATCTGGTGCGTTACCGGTGGAAGCTCACCAACTTTACTACCGGGGAGAAGAATCGGGCGCAGAACTGCCTGACCGTTTCCAACATCAAGCTGGACGACGTATTTTCCGACGTGTTCGGCAAAGCGGCTTCCGCCATTACCACAAGGTTGCTGGAAAGCAACGAACCTTTTGATGTAACTCCGTATCTAACAAAGGGTATCAAGGCTTCTGTTGAGGATATCCAAAACGCTGTGGACGGGAAAATGTGTGCTGAACAGGCTGAAAAGCTTCGCATTATCCGTTCCCACATGGATAACCTCGAACTCTGCAAAATGAATCTCGAATCGCTGATCCTCTTTGTTGTTGAGAAATACCTACCACAGCTCAATCTTGTTTTGACGGTTCCGGGTATCCAGACCTTTTCTTCGATCGCTGTCATCAGTGAGATCGGCGTGGATATGTCCGTGTTCCCAACCTCAAAGCATCTTTGCTCCTGGGCAGGTCTTACTCCGCAGAACAATGAGAGCGCCGGGAAAAAAAGACCACGCGCGTCAGCCGTGCTGGCGCTTACATCAAGCCGCTACTTGTTCAGTGTGCAAATGCCGCCATCAAGAGCAACAAACATCCTGAAATCAAAAACAAATATCTCTGCTTAAAGAAGCGCCGGGGACATAAGAAAGCCATTCTTGCGATTGCCAGAATGCTGCTGACTGCCATCTACAACATCCTCAAGAAAAGCGAGCCTTACAATCCCGATCTTTACCGTAAGACCAATCTGCCCCCAGCGCATCGTGAGGTTTCTGTTGACCAAGCCATCTTCATCCTACAACGTCAAGGTTATCTGATTACTGCTCCAGCGCTCTCCGCTTAACGTTTTGCAATACTGCCTGACGGCCATTTCCAGGTGGTCTACTTTCTTGTGTCCTTTTTGGGGATGGTGTGTAAAATCACAGTGTTTCAAACTTCTCCCCCTTAGGCAATTTCGGTTTCGATGCGATTGATATATTCGACAAACATACTATTCAGTAAATCTATTTGATTATCAATTTCACAAAGGTAATTATCCTTCAAAGTAGAAATATCAATCTTTTCATCATTTTCAACAATATAAATAGCTGATAAAAAGAATTCCACACTTACTTCCTGGATATGGTGTAATTGTTCTTTTATGTTATGCTTATGTTCATCTAACTCATCCCAATTAGTTATTATTATATCTTTCAGATTATCCAACTGTTCATTTAATTTGCATAACATGTTTTCAACGTATCTCACAGCAGAGTCTAGCTTCACCATAACAGGATTATTGTTGAAATTCATTGCCTTTGCCAGTAATTTTATTTTGGAATCTATGAATTTATAATCATAAGCAGCCCACTGGTATATCATTTCTCCAAGAAGATTATCTTTAGCCACTTGGTCTACAAGTTTAGTACCTCTAAACAGGATTAAACTTACACTTAGATTCCAAAAAGTAGCCTGTCCTACCGATAATAGGAAACGGGCATTCTCTCTAAGTTCATCAAAAGTAACATACGGATGAAACATAATAATATAATGTCCCCATGAAACTAGACAAAATTTCCGAAATTCTTAGTGAGCCTGATATAATAAAAGACAGGAAACTGTCAGGAAAGAAGGTTCGCGAAAATGGGGAGAAGAAGACAATTTACAGCT
>JAGXTL010000068.1 GCA_018333635.1 Dethiobacter sp. | reverse complement strand
TACAAAGCCGCCATCACAGAAGCAATGTTTAAGGGGACGAAGCGGCATATCGAGAGCGAGGACAGTCCAAAAAACACGGAAGCCGGGTAAGCGACGATGAGTTGTTCACCCGGCTTCTCTACTACGGTACTGTTCATTTGAACCGCACAGAAGATGAAACGTGGCTCATGCCGCTTGGCCTCTTGCTTGACTTGTGGGAGTGCCACAAGCAGTTTCTTGGTATGGCAAAGGCAAAAGTGGAACTATCAATCGACGACATAATTCCTACGTGCATATAAGCAGCAAAAAGCAGGGAATCTCGCCCCTGTTTAACAAAACTGCTGTTATTCCATTTGCAGAAAATCTGCCGCCGTAACGATTTTTGGGTTTGTGATGCCTGATTCAAGAAAATCCTTGTCGCCGGTTAAGAGTACATCGGCTTTTGCCGTTACGGCTGCCCGGAGAATTGGCCTGTCGGATATGTCCCGGACAAGCGCTTCATCTGACACGTCAACAACAGGAGTCGGAACAACCTCAAGGACGGTGAGCGCAAGCGCCAAAAAGTGTTCAAGAGCCTGGATTTTGTGCGAGAATTTCCGGTTGTAGACCCGGCGAAGCTCATCAATGTTCTGATCGCAAATCACACCGTGGTTGGGGTGGGTAACTGCTTTGACGTATGCCTGATATGACGTGCTCTCATTGCTCAAGGACGCGGAAATAAGGATATTGGTATCGATCAATACCTTCACAGTCCTTCAATCTCCGCGCGAACGTCCTTTACCAGATCCAGGACATCGTCATCGGTCTGAATCCCGGCTTTTTCCGCCTCGCCCTTCATCTCCTGCCGCAGCATTTTCATAGCGTAAACAGCAGAGTTCATCAGAATGACACGGTCTTCCTCGCAAATGAGGGTGACACGGTCTCCAGTGGAAAGACGAAGCTTGGAACGGATATCCTTTGGGAGCGTAATTTGGCCTTTGGCCATTACCTTGGCGTTATCAACTATAGGGGCGCTCATGCTAAAACCTCCTTGAATTTT
>JAGXTL010000011.1 GCA_018333635.1 Dethiobacter sp. | reverse complement strand
TATACTGCACTAATCCATGAACATGCTCAGTAATGATTAACCGGTTTCCTTTCCCGTCTTCTGCCAAAACTCGCCATTGCACCCCCGTGCTATCTGTAAATAATGTGATTTCCTCTTTATATCCAAAACAGCCACTAAGCCCTAACGTCACAACGACAATAATCATCAATGCCCATATTTTCTTCATCTCGTCAACTCCTTATTGGCGGACTCGTAGTATAGAAGCCAGCGGCGACTCAGCTCAGCTCAAAGCAATGCTGCTAGTGCTTTCCCAACCGACGGTTTGAGGCAAGACGCTTACAGGCATTATCTCTGGAATTTCCGCGCTGTAAGGAATGTAGCTGTGCATTTGATTCAAGACGGGCGCATTAGATCAACGCGCATATACCACGTCAAGCCGCTGGCGCATGGCGGCACGAACGATGACGACAACCTCATGTCTTTGTGCGCTTCTCATCATTCGGAGATTACCGCGCGTGAAGGTGGACGCTGGGGATAAAGAAAGTCGCCTCACGGCGGTGTTTCAATCATTTGAACTGTGAGAGAAACTCTGCGGACTCTTTTGCGGGAACTGGGGAGTTAACGTAGTCGGAGATATTGCGCGTGATTATGCAGTTAGCCTTGATCCGCTTTGCGCACTGTGCGGCCAGAGCATTCTCGTAGTCAGGCATCTCGAGTTCCATCGCGTTTAAGATATCAGCTTTCCCCACGTCCGTGATATCCAAGATGGAACAGAGTGTCCGAATCGCCTCCAGGGTTTTCTCTTTTCCGGCCACCTTGTGCACAACATAGTATATATCGGTTATGGCGTTGGCGGTAACCAAACCGGTGACCTTGCCGCTCGCGCAGAGCGCCAGCAGCTGTTCAGCGTGATCCGCGAAGAGTGTCCGGTCGGCAATGTAGTCAATGATTACGTTGGTGTCAATTAGGATTTTCATTGTATCTGCCCAGCCTTTCCTCGCGGATTTCGGCGCGTGTGATATTGACGCCCTTTATGATACCGCGCAGGGATTTGAGTGCGTCTTTCTTTTTGTTCTCAACATTGGTGAGGAGCGCGATGTCCCTTCCATTCTTTGTGATGATGATGTCCTCGGTGGCGGCACGCTCTATATACTTGCCCATGTTCATCTTAAGTTCGGTGGCTGAAACGCGCATGTCGTTCACTCCTTTCATTGGCGATGTATCACTTTTATTATATGCATTATGTTCGATTTAGTCAATTATGTTCGGTGCGATATGCTATTTTCAAATTAACCATGGCGGGGGGGCGGTCTGAATCCTCCCATTTTTTAGCAAAAGGCAACGGGCGGCGGGTCACGCGCGAAAGAATCACGGTTCAAACTGGGGATTAACCCCTACCACAGCAAGGAGGTGAAGGCGCGTGGCAAAATACGGAACAAACAGTGGCGGCCGCCGCGTACGCGCAGGCGACAAGCCGCAGCCACTCGCGGAGAAAATCACGGCGGGCAAGGCCGCGCAAATTCTGAAAGCCCCGGAGCTGCCTTCGGAGCCGTTACTTGAAGCTGTTGAACTTGACGGCGCGGCGGCTTTATATGGCGAGGATATGCCTGCGCCAAGCGATTATCTTAGCGCAAGGCAAAAAGACGGCAAGCCGCTTGGCGCAGACGCGCTGTTTAAGAGGTATATTAAGAATATTGAATTTCGTCCGCTGGTTTTGGAGGAATTTGACGTTAATCTTTGGGCGGTGGCGGTCGAAAATGTAAAGGTTATGCCGGACGGCAGACTGGTGCTCAGCTTCAAGGATGGTACGGAAGTAGAGGGATCACTGTGTCCGGCAGGCTCGGATACTGTGTCGAGTTAACAGGAAATTAACACAAAAAATGGATTGACGAACTATGGAAAAGTGATACAATTATCGAAAAGAAGGCGGCGGCCCGATATGGCAAGGGAGCACCTTAGCAATGGAGTAGACCCGCTTCTTGACCGAGCGTGTCCGGTCGTGAAATTCGGTGCCCACAACAACCATTTGCTTCTTGATCTTTTTGACCTGGCGGGTGATTACCCGCACACAGTCAGCAAGTAGGCTGGTGTCGGTGGGGTGATGAATATTGGCCTCCACCACGGTAGTATCGAACTGTGCGTTTTGGCAGGAGGTGCGTAATGAGACCACAGTTGCAACAGCCGAGAACTCAAACAGTTAGGCGGTTTAGCTCAACTATCAGGTCAGAAGGGCAAATAAGAGAGCGGCAAGCCCTAATTAAGATCTTATATTGTTGTGTCGAGAACGTTGTGATGTCTGCTGTTATTTACTTTATATGGTTTGCTCGCAGCCCTCATCCTGAGTTGTTTTTGTCTATGAACGTGCATCCGCTGTTAATCATGGTGGGCTTAACTTCGTTGCGTTACGGAAATTACTTAGGGATTCTAAGTGCCACTGTTGCGAGTGCTGTCTTTATTTATGCCCATTTTCTTCTGGGGCGGGATCTGGTAATTTTTTTTATCGCATGGGAATATTACAAGTTTCTGCTGATGTTTTATCTTGCTGCTGTAATCTTAGGATCATTCCGCGACCACAACGACCAAAAGATTTCAGAGCTGTCAGGCCTGTTGTCAGAAGCTGATCACGACTTAGACGCTTTGACACAGGCGCAAAAGAAATCCCAATTTGTCAACATCGAGCTTAAAAAACAGATTGTCGGTACAGAAGACAGCATCTTGTCACTGTACAGTCTCGCTTCCTCTCTGGAGTCGCTGCGCCCAGAAGTCTTGTATACAGAAGTAGCATCAGTGTTAGCCCGCTTCTTGCGGGTGCAGGCTGTCACAATCTATACTGCCGACAAAAGTGGGCATTATTTGCGCTTGAAGATAAGCATGGGGCATGAGACTACTCCCCCGAGGTCGCTGCGCACAGAGGATTTTGGCTACTTGGCAGAAGTAGTCATAGGAAAGCAAGCCTATCGCATTTCTGCTGACAGCGATTCGCACAGCCCTGTGTTCTCTGCTCCTTTGCAGAAAGATGGGCATGTCATTGCAGTGATCAATGTGGATAAGGCCGACTTTCAAGTAGTGACAGAATATTATTTTAATTTATTTAAGATTATTGTGGAGTGGGTTTCCAAGTCTTTGATCAGAGCTTTGGAGGTTGAGGAGAGTTTCCTTGAAGATCGTTACCACGCCCATTCCCGCGTCCTCAAACTTGAGTATTTCAGGGAGCGGGTTGCAGAGGAGAAGAAGCGCTTTAACAAGTACGGGCTACCGTATAGCCTGTTGCGATTTAAGAATCCGGCACCCCTAATGGTGATAAGCCAAAAGCTGTCTGATTGCCTGCGACAAATCGATGTGCTGGGGTATGATGAGCAGGAAGATGAATTGTTGTTGCTGTTGCCGCTTGCCGACGCTCAAGCCATGGATATAGTTAAAAAACGCATTGCTGGGTGTTTAGAGTTAGTGAACATAGTTGGCGAAGGAATGGAATTATGAATAAAAAGCGTCTTCTGTTTTTAGTAGGACTTATCGTTGTCGCAGCTTTTATTACCCAGTTCGTTAGAGTGTACGGGTTTATTCGCCTTCTTCCCATCAATCAGGCGCAGCTTGTGTATGACATGCCAACTTCTCTTCCTGTTCCAGCCGCACTGCAGACGTACAGCCAGGTGGTAGTGCTCTATTCGGAGGAGGATGAAGCCTCTCGGCAGCTTCACAACAACGTCCGAACTACATTCGCTATGTCACGGGTCAATGCCGGCTTCATAAATATCGCGGACACCCAGGTGCCTGCAATGCTGAACCGAATGGATAACCATTCGGTGGTGGTGATCACCACGGAACAGATGTCACTGTTGAGCAATTATATAAGTCTGGTCAATTTTGTACGACAGGGCGGCAAAGTCGTTTTCTTAATCAGGTCGTATTTCCGCCCCCTAGATGATTTAAAAGGCATTACTGAAAATCTTAGCTTCATTGCTCATGAGGAAAAAGGCGTCTACATTACCGGGTCACTCTTCCCAGGCAAAGATGGCCTTGGGTTTGAACACATGCCGCATTCCATGCTAGACGTAACGTTGCGGCCTGAGGCCAATGTGCTGGCAGAGACTTTGCGTGGCACCCCCCTTATCTGGACCCACCCCTTTGGAGAAGGAGAGGTGCTCTATGTAAATACTACAATGATGAAGAGCAAGATTATGCGGGGGCTATTGCTGCAATGCGTAGCATACCTGCCGGAGTTCTTTGTAACTACCATTTTTAACGCTTTGGTGTTTAATATCGATGACTTCCCGGCCCCGATACGTTTTGGGCGCTATGAAAACATTTATGTCGAATATTTTATGGACACCCCGCAGTTCTTCAAGCAAGTTTGGTGGCCTGATACTTACAATTTTGCCCGTCGCCACCAAATCAATCTGACCGGATTGACTATCGCCACATTTAACCAAGACACCAAGAGTCCTCTGGAGCCCATCAACCCATTAGAGCGAAGTCAGCTGCTTTATTTCGGACGCAGATTATCTGAATTAGGTGGAGAATTGGGCATCCATGGTTACAATCATCAGCCTTTGGCAATGCCGGGCCAAATGATATTTGAGAAATATGGGTATACGCCTTGGGAATCACCTGAGGTTATGGAAGAGGGGTTGCGCATTCTTCGTCGTGCTATTGAAGAGATGTTTGGCGATATTCATGTTTTCTCTTATGTCCCCCCATCTAATATTATTTCCAGGGAAGGCCGCATCGCGGTAAAGAATGTTTTTGAGGATATTCGTGTTTTTGCCGGATTGTATACGGGCATCAGCGAGCTAGGGGTTCTTGAGCAGGAGTTTGGCCGCGACCCCTATGTTCCCGAGGTGGTCAGTTTTCCGCGTCTGTCCTCAGGGTATTTGTTTAACGATGACGTCATGTGGACAATTTACAATGGTATTGCGCACTATGGCATAGTGCATCACTTTATTCATCCGGACGACTTGCTAGATCCGGTCCGCTCCGGGGGATATTCATGGGAAGAGATGGACAGACAGATCAATGCGATGTTTGCGGAAATTCGCCGCCGGTTCCCGTTTTTGCGAGCCATGACGCTTGCGGAAGCTTACCGGTATTTTATACATACTGAAGGACTAAAGGTTCTCACGCAGAAGAATTCCAACGTCATTAAGATAAGCTATAACCAGTCAGGAGTGCCGGTGTATCATCTCTTAAGGCTACGCAATAATCGAGTGGCTAGCGTTTCTGGAGGCAAATTTGGTTGAGATAAGAACCATATTTCTGGAGGATTATAAGCAATTGTCCCCACACAGTGGAAGAAAAAAAATACGCTTGTTCTCTGCCGAGCGCGCAACTATCGAAAGCTTTATGTCATTTCGTGATGATACGGATTGGGCCGCTGTAGTTCAGATATTGCCGGACACTGGAAAGATCGGTACGGCAGTGGAATTTCTAAAAAGCAAAATGGTTTGGGATATTTTAGTTGAGTTGTACGATAGTCACTTTTCAGAACAAGAATTTAACCTTTTTTATTGGACGCTCATCTCTATGTACTTACCCCTTTTCCATTTAATGCAATCGGAAGGACTCAGTGCGGATATTTATCACCCCTTATCAACCGGGTATGCAGGGTTAATGAGCCTGCTGTTTTCGCTCAAGTATCAGCAACCACTGGTGTTAACTGAGCACGGCATCTACGCTCGCGAACGGGAAGAAGAGATCATCAACGCAGAGTGGGTAGATTCCGCTTATAAGAAAATATGGATAAAGTACTTTTATTTCTTATCGCGAGGTGTTTACAAGCATGCTGTAAGAACAGTAGCGCTCTTTGAAAACAACAGCAGGATACAGCAGCAATTGGGGCTAGACAGAGCTAAGGCTTTAGTAATTCCAAATGGTGTTGACCTCAACCGGAACCTTCCCCGCGGCAGATTAGGCGATGGCACTAATATTGGGGCTATCTTGCGTGTAGTCCCCATCAAAGACGTCAAGACACTAATCAAGTCCTTTAGGCTGGTGCAGAACGCGTTGCCCCCGACGAAGCTGTGGATCATTGGTGGTGTGGACGAAGATGTGAGGTACTTTGAGGAGTGTAAACGTCTTATAGAAATGTTTAACCTTGGTGATAAGGTAATTTTTACAGGACAGGTAAATATTGCAGAACATCTCCTAAAACTCGACCTTGTAGTTCTTACCTCTATCTCTGAAGGACAGCCGTTGGTAATGTTAGAAAGCATGGCAGTAGGAATTCCAGTTGTAGCAACAAACGTAGGATCCTGTCGTGAGTTAATAGAAGGGGCAGTGGGGGATGAGCTTGGGGCGGCAGGGTTAGTTGTTCCGCCAAACTCCCCGGATAACACAGCCGAGGCTATTCTGCGTCTCTTACGCAACCAAGCTCTTCGCGAGCAGATGGGCAAGGTGGCACGCCAAAGGGTTGAACAGTACTACAGCCAGGAGAAGTTTATTGACAATTATCGGCAGCTGTATCAAGATGTCTATGCAGCAAACAAGGCTGGTACAAAATAGAACATTCGGCTTAATAACAAAACTATCGTTTTCCAACAGTGTAAGGAGGTTGTTGATGGCTGGTATAGGCTTTACTTTAAAAAATCTATTTAGGCATGATACTCTCATTGATCGTACAAAAGCCTATGCTTTTTCCGCACTTGTAGCGGCAGGTCCCTGGATTTCAGCGGTGCTGACAGTCAATCTGTTTATGCTGGTAGCTGAATGGTATATTGTGTCGGCCGCTGAACGGTTTCTGTTTTTGATTACAATTGTATATGCCTTTGTGTTCTCGCAAATTCTCACTGCGCCGTGGCAGTTTATCATAACGCGCTACATAGCCGATAAGCTATTCAACAAAGAATACGATTATTTGCAAGCGTCCTTCCACGGGATTAGCAAACTACTCTTTTTATTCTCATTTATCGTAGTAGTGATCTTCTTCCTCAATAGTCCGCTTCCAATGTATTATAAGTATTTGGCAGGGTCGCTCTTTTTTGTGTTGACTCATACATGGCTGATCATGGTTTATTTAAGTGCGGCTAAGGACTACGCTTCTATTGCTAGGGCTTTTATGTTGGGTGGAGTCCTATCCTTGGGCGCGGCTGTGCTGCTGCTGCATTACCCTCTCAGATTTGCTTACCACTTACAGGCCAGCAATTTGCTGTTAGCCTACCTTATGGGTCTGGTCATAACTTATTTGCTTCTTTTACGCACTTTCTATATTACGTTCCCCTTTGGCAACAACTTGGAATATGATTTTGTGCGCTATCTGGGTAAGGTGCCAGACCTTTTCTGGATAGGTTTTTTTTACACCCTAGGCATCTGGATCGATACTATTTTGATATGGCATAGTCCTTATGGAGGAAATATTTACGAAACGTTTCGGTTTTCATTGCTGTATGACCAGGCCAAGTTCTTAGCATATTTAACCATTATTCCAACTGCGGTGCTATTCTTGGTGTATGTGGAAACAGAGTTTTACGATAAGTTCAAGAAATATTTTCAGGCAGTGCGCAAGAAATGCACCCTAGGTGAGATTGCAACAGAAAAAGGCCAGCTGGTACAGCTTGTCTATCGCCATATTGTCTATCTATTGGAGCGGCAAGTAGTCATTTCCATAACCGTCATCGTGCTGACGGATCAGATTTTTATTGGTTTAGGCCTTTCGCCTGCACTGAAAGATATGTTTCGAATCACCGTATTGGGCGCGTTGTGCAATGCAATGCTACTAGTTGTTATACTTTTACTGCTGTATTTTGAAGCTCGCCTAGAAGCATTTGCTGCAGCTGTCACATTTTTTGCCGTTAACCTAATCGCAACATTTTGGTTCTTACCACTGGGCGTCACATATTTTGGTGTTCCCCTGTTAATAGCTGCGCTGAGTGCTTTTATCCTGGCGCTGCAACTACTGAATTTGTATCTTCGTAACCTTACCTATCATGCCTTTTCTAAACAACAGTTCTTTTTGACTGCTGACCGCGGCCCAATGCCCCGCTTGGCTGATTGGCTGAATGCCTGGCAATTGCGCCATGCTGCAAAAAGCCATAACGGGAATGGTCATGGTACATGTTGGGCTGCTATAATATGTCATGGGGTGGCTCTATTTTGTAGCTGCCAAAGACCGTAATCCGAGTGAAAAAAGAAAACCGTGATGTCATAGGCATGATTCGAACTACGGAAAAGATCCACTACCAGTACCAAGAGAAGTGGCAGAACGTCAAATCTATCTACCAGAATCTTGAAAGCCCATTGGATCCTAAAGCCCCAATTATCGGTTCGGTCTGCGTTAAAATTAGGGAAGATAAAGTCTCGCCTGTTGATGAATTTGTTGATGCCAGAATTGTTTTTATTAAAGATCGGCGATCTGAGAATTGGCTCGCACTACTTTGCACCGATCTCTCCGTTAGCGAGGAAGAAGTCGTTCGAATCT
>JAGXTL010000036.1 GCA_018333635.1 Dethiobacter sp. | reverse complement strand
TTTACCACAAAACGAAGTTCTGCCAGCATGGACGGACTCATCTCCTGCACTTCATCCACCACAACGATTAATGACTTGTCGCCTTGCTCTTGTCGGGATTCCAATGTTTCCGACCAGAGACGCTTTGTTTTAGTTAGAGAGAACGGAATTTCTTCACCTACATGACGCAGGAGTTCCCCGTAGAAATCCTTGGGTTTTAAGCCTGGTATGGACATGTAGATGGGAAAGTACCGTTTGGCATCCAGGCTTTGAAAGAGATACCGGATTAATGTAGACTTTCCGCTGCCAACCTCGCCGGTGAGCACACCCAAAAGGTTGCTTTCCACCATGAGATACAATCGGCCGAGGGCTTCCTTGTGGCCCTTTGACTGGTAGAGGAACGATGGATCAATCTGGCGGCTAAATGGACTACTCATGGCCATGACCCCTTTCTCGGACAATGGTAAAGGGATCACCGTTTAATTCATTTCGCCTGCGTTGTTCCGCCGCCTGGAAAAAGGATAATCCTTCGAGTTTCGGTTGTTGTGGCTCATCCGGTTTCACCTTGTGGTGGTAGGGACGGGTTAAATCAATCGTGATCGCGTCTTCGTAACGCTCATCTTTGTACCAAACCTGAATGACGGAAAGATCAAAGGGATCATAGCGCAACATGATTCTTCGCTTAACTAATTCTAAGGATACTTCATACTGGTTACCAACTACGCTGACGCAACCCGCCTTGTCCACCGTCCGCTCATCTTCCCACAGGAAGATGTCGGTCAGTTTTTCAGCCGAGACGCGAGTGGTTTTTCGCTGACTTTCCTGCAGTCGTGCTTTGGGAGATACGCCAGTACTACCATGCTTGCGGATGTGGTAGTAGCCGTCCAGCCAGGCGGCAAAGGCACGGTTTAGTTCCTCCAGCGTACCGATGTGGCCGGCTTCAATTTGCTGGTAGGCTTCTGGTTTAAAGCTGGTATCTACGAACTGGAAATATCTCTCAATTTTTCCGCGACCAGCTGGCCGAAACGGGCGGCTATGGCTAAGCTGTATCCCCAGTTTGCCACAGATACGGGCAAGGTGTGCTGAAGAGAACGC
>JAGXTL010000088.1 GCA_018333635.1 Dethiobacter sp. | reverse complement strand
CGTGTGATACCGGCTATTTTGCATTGTATGCATTATGTAAAAACCCCGTAACCACGGGCTTTTCAGCAATTCGGACAAGCCATAATATGGTAAAATCTATGGTTGTCGTAGCTATCAAAATGTAATCATGTGGCTTTGATAGCTACCAGAACGATAGTATAAATCTATCAACCTTCTTGATTTATGTGCAAGTATAGTTTATAATATGAGCATAAAAATCAAATTAGAGGGGGCTGATGTTGTGCCACTGCCAAGTGAACTGCAAATCCTTTTACAGCAAAACGGTGGTACAGTCACAACCGCACAGGCAAATGACGCCGGTTTTTCAAATGAGCGGCTACGTCTGCTTGTGGTTTCCGGCAATCTGGAACGGGCGGGACATGGTGTATACATTTCACCCGAGGACATTCCTGACAAGATGTATATTGCCCAGCTTAGGCGGCCGAAGTTGATCTACTCCCATGAAACGGCGTTGTTCCTCCATGATCTCACCGACCGCGATCCAATCAATTATACTGTGACTGTGCCGACAGGATATAATGCCTATAAGCTGCGGGAGGAGGGTTTTACCATTTTCACTGTCAAACGTGAACTCCACGAACTGGGTACGGTTCAAATGGAAACGATGTTCGGGCATAAGGTGACCGCTTACGGCTTGGAGCGGACAATCTGTGACTGCATCCGCAGCCGGAACCAGATGGATATCGCCGTTGTGACCGACGCTGTAAAGCGCTACTCAAGGAGAAGCGATAAGAACCTGAACGTGCTGATGCAGATGGCGGAAACCTTCCGCATTACAAAACCGCTCCGAAGTTATCTGGAGGTACTCCTATGAAAACATCAAATCAGTTAAAAGCGCTGGTACGCAATCTGTCTAAGCTGAAAAACGTGGAAGCAGAAGTCATCCTGCGTAACTTCATGCTGGAGCGGCTTTTAGAGAGAGTGGCCGTGTCAAAGTACCAGAATAGTTTTATTCTAAAGGGTGGTATGCTGATTGCGGCGATGGTCGGCATAGATACCCGCACTACGATGGATTTGGATGCCACTATCAAAGGCCAAGTATTAAGTGAATCTGAGGTTGCCGATATTGTCCAAGATATTCTGAACGTTGACGTTGATGACAGCGTTACCTTCACGCTGAGGGATATTGAGGAAATCCGCGAGGAAGCAGACTATCCAGGATACCGGGTATCCATTAAAGCTGTCATGGACAAGACGCGGCAAACGCTAAAAATGGACATCACCACCGGGGATTTCGTCACGCCGAGGGAGATTGAGTACAGCTTTAAGCTGATGTTCGAGGATAGGACGATCAGCATTATGGCATACAATCTGGAAACTGTGCTGGCTGAAAAGTTTGAAACTGTGATCACGCGGGGCATCGCCAACACCCGGATGAGGGACTTCTACGATATTTATGTCCTGACCACCACTCAGGTTGTTGACGATACTATTTTCCGTGCGGCATTGAAAAAGACGGTCGAAATGCGGAATACCGTAAAACAAATGGCAGCAATGGACGAGGTTGTTCAGACCGTTACAGCCAGCACCGTCATGGCCAGCCTGTGGCAGCGGTATCAGAAGAAATACAGCTACGCCGCTGATATCACTTGGGAGAGGGTTACCCATGCGCTGAAGGAGCTGGCCGGGAAGACCGATAACGTATAACATTGCTACATATCGAGGGTTAACTGAACGTATGATTATCTGTATGATCATGTCAACAGAGCCCACCACGCCTCTTAATAATGCGGACCAGGGTGGGACGTTTTATTTCCTGCTGTCCTCAAGCCACAGGATGAACTCTTCGGAGGTCTTGTGGCCTTTTTTTATGTCCTTTTTCCATTGATTAACATCTTTTTTCCAAATCTCAAAGTATCATCGAATCAATTTATGATTTCCTACTGTCCTCAAGCCACAGGATGAACTCTTCGGATGAATATTTCATACTGAAAGCTAAAAACAGATAATTTAGGTCTATTTAATTTGCGTTATAACTGGTAAACGTGATAGGTGCTCAATCTTTCCTTGACAGATGCTCTGAATCAGCGTGATGCCTGGTCTACAGAAACGAAATATTCACATGCTAGCTATGAGAACACTACCATGTCGCCAAGGCTCCTTTTAATAAACCGAGTGACCTCTGCGCAGCCGGTAATGATGGCGCTTGTCTTCCCCGCAGTCTAAACTGCTGTAATATACGCCATTGAATTTTAAGTAAAATAAGCATATAATAATATCAACGGGAAGGAGTTGATATTATGCCAAATATTAAACCTGTTTCGGATCTAAGAAACTATAACGAGGTGCTTAAAGGCGTAACGGTGGGTGAGCCTGTGTTTTTAACCAAGAATGGCAGGGGAAAGTTTGCGATTCTGGATATTAAAGAGTACGAGAAAACCCAAGCCACCATCAAGCTTTTATCTGAGCTCATGGAAGCGGAAAAAGCTGTGAAAAGCGGTGATGAATGGCTTTCAGCTGAGCAAGTTAGAAAAAGCCTGGAGGGCTAATTGATGCATAATATCAGAATTAACCCTCTGGCCCTAAAGGATTTACAGGAGATAAAAAAATATATCACAGAAGAGCTGGAAAGCCCTGTGGCTGCAATAAATGTTATTTCTTCAATTATTGAAAGCTACGAAAAACTCAAAAAGTTTCCGCTGCTCGGTGGGGAACTGGCTGCAAAAATCAATATTTCCACAGACTTCAGATACTTAGTCTCCGGCAACTATATCGTTTTTTTACAAAGAATGGCTAAGTTGGATTGGTACATCATTCAGCGGTTCTGTCGATGGTACGCCAAGAAAACAAAAAGACGCCACACAAGTGTGTGGCATCAAGTTAATAAGATGTTGAAACAGCAGAAATTACTGAAGCTTGCTTAACTGAATGCTCATAAATGACGAACAT
>JAGXTL010000046.1 GCA_018333635.1 Dethiobacter sp. | reverse complement strand
GTTTTGACAAAGTCTCCCCAGTGATCGGAAAATATTTTTCGTATGATCCCTTTCATAATAAAACCTTACCACATGGGCGTCTTTCAGGCAATCTCATATTAAAAAATTGATATAATTTCCTTACCCATAAAAAAGACGCTTCGCGTTTTCTTTCAGTTGACGCGTCTTACAGGGCGGGTTTGAAACCCGCCCCTACGGGCTGCCGCCCTTTCAGCGGGCCTGCGGGCCCTGAGCACCCCGCAAGAGTAAGGGGGCACACCCCCTTACAAACCCCCAAGCATAGGATCGTAGCTTCCCTGAAAGATATAATTTCCTATGCTAAAATAAAGCCTGCACGGTCGCAGACTCTACTCATATTCGTTGATGAACACGTTTTCCCTCTATTAACCATTTATTAAATTTTCTAATTTTCGACATAAAATACTCCCAATTACAAAGATTGGCCGTTATCGAACAAGGAAAACATAAAAATTTTTCTCAAAAATTGTAGCGAGAGGCACTTTTTTGAGAAAATCAGCTTCTTTTAGTAATATTAACAATTCTGCTCTTATTGTTAATAAACTGTTCCTTATTTGTTCACGAAGCTGACACATTTCCTGCTTATAATTAAATCAGGTCGCATGATGTGGGTCATGTGGCAAGAAGCACAGGAGCAACGTTGTGGCAAACGTTGTTCTATTTTTTTTGCTTAAAAAAAACCCTGCCTAGGCTAAATCGGTTTGCCGGCAGGGTTTTTTTTATTATACTTTTTGTTATGCTTTATTAAGCGTAAGATGGAAAGTGGAGCCTTGCCCCGGCACACTCTCAAGACCTACTGTGCCGCCATGGGTTTCCACGATCTGCTTGACAATAGAAAGCCCTAGTCCCGTGCCGCCGAAACGGCGGGTACGGGCTTTGTCAACTTTGTGGAAACGCCCCCAAATTTTTTCCTGTTCCTCAGGCGGGATTCCCACACCAGTATCGGAAACGCTGAGGCGAACCATTTCCGCCGCAGGGACAGCCGCAAGTGTAATCTTGCCGCCGGCAGGAGTAAACGAGACCGCATTGCCCAGCAGATTAATCAGCACCTGTTGGATTCTGTCTTTGTTTCCTAAAACAGCAGGCAAATCCCCGTCAACTTCGATTTCCAGCGTCAGATTCTGTTTTTCCAGTTGAGGCTGAAATTTGGCTGCAACCTGTTCAAAAAGCGGCCTAACAGCTACTTCTTCCATCGGCCAGGAAACTTGACGCGTTTCAAGCTGAGAGAGGTCCAGCAAATCGTTGACTAAGGAGTTTAAGCGTATTGTTTCATCGAGGATGATGTTTAGATAGCGGTTTTGGCTCTCCTTATCCTCCGCCAGCCCGTCAAGCAACGCTTCGACAAATCCCTGGATGGATGTCATCGGAGTCCGCAGTTCATGCGATACATTAGCTACAAAGTCTCTGCGCATCTGTTCCAGCCGCCGCACCTCCGTCACATCCTGCAAAATCCCGACCGCACCCCAAGTACGGTCGGCCCGGCGCAACGGCGCGATCTGCAGAAAGAGAATTTTCCCATCGGCCAGATGATATTCCGCAGACGCAGTCTCGCTTGTGGCGATAACCTGCTTGTAGAGCTCAGGCATTGCTTCGTCTTGGAGCAGAGAGTGAATCTCTTTGCCGGTCAAATCCTTTTCCATAAATTGCAGCAGCAGTTTAGCCTGAGGGTTGGCAAGAATCACCTCTCCCTGTCGGTCGACGGCAAGCACACCTTCGTTCATGCTCAACATAATGTTCTCTAATTTTGCTTTTTCATGCGATAATGCTTCCACCGTCTGCTGCAAAGTCGCCGACATATAATTAAATGTCCGCGCCAGCTGTCCGACTTCGTCAAGGGAAGCTACTTCCACCTGTTGCTGATAATTGCCGCCGGCCACTTCCAAGGCGGCACGGTTCATCAGTTGCAGCGGCTGCGAAATAGATTTTGACATATAAAAGCCGACAATCATCGCTAAGATGGTAGCGGCAAAAGCGGCATAAGCAATCATGTTTCGCACTTGTGCGACGGTCGCCGAAATTCCGGTCAGCGGGGCAATAAGAAAAACTCCGCCCCAGACGTCATTCATGGCAAAGATTGGCACTACCACAGTCAGTATTTGCTCTCTCGTCTCATGGTGGAAGCTCCGTTTTGAGACTACCTGTCCGTTTAAAACAAGACCCAACTCATCATCGGTCAGGCGCAAACCTGCCTCATCAAAACCGGCGCTTGAAGCAAGCAGCAGCATGTCTTTAGGCATTAAATGGACATCGGCATCCATAAACCTGCGCAAGGCAAAAAGCAGGTCGTCTGTAATGCGTGGATCCTGAAGACCTAAAATCATATTGGAAAAGAGCCCGGAAACCTGCTGTCCCTTGAGAGACAGCTCCCTTTCGCGGGCATCATAGAAATAGGTCTGAAAAAGCTGTGTTAAAAAGAGCCCCACAACAAGCAAGGTGATCAGAATGATCACCAGGTAAGTTGTCAGCAGCTTGCTGAAGATGTTTGATTTCACTTTTCATGCACCTCGAATTTATAGCCCACACCCCAAATTGTTTTCACCCGGGGCGAGGCGCCTTCACGCTCCACTTTTTCCCGCAAACGCTTGATATGGGTATCAACCGTCCGCAAATCACCGAAATAATCATATCCCCAAACAGCCGTCAGCAGCTGCTCCCGTGTAAACACTTTACCTGGTTTTTTCGCCAGAAACCACAAAAGATCAAACTCCTTGGGAGTCAGCGTTACTTCCCGTTCAGCTACAAACACTTCGCGGGAAGCCATGTTAATTACCAGACCGGGATAGTTAACCATTTCAGCCATAGGTGCAGTTCCTTCATGACTTGTTCTGCGCAGAATAGCTTTGACCCTGGCGACCAGTTCGCGTGGGGAGAAGGGCTTTGTCAAATAGTCATCGGCGCCCAGTTCCAGACCCAGCACCTTATCAAACTCTTCGCCCTTAGCAGTCAGCATAATAATCGGTGTCTCCGAAAATTTACGCACCTCGCGGCAAACATCCCACCCGCCCATTTTGGGAAGCATAATATCGAGGATAATAAGTTGCGGACTGACGGCTTTAACCTTTTGCAACGCTTCCTCACCGTCAACAGCTAAAGCTACCGCAAAGCCTTCCTTTTCCAGATACAGCCTGACCAGTTCCCGGATATGTTCCTCATCATCGACAACAAGAATCAGAGCTTCGCTCAAGGCACTTCCCTTCTTTCCTCAAGATCGCTATACAACAGACTAATTATACAGGAAAAAGACGAATTTCACAATTCATTGCAGCGCAAATTCTGTTACAGAAAAAAGGAGATTCTGTGTCTAATCCATTAAGAATATTTGTTAAGTTTTCCTGCGTTTTTAACTAGATTCTTCCCGCCATTTCAGATAATATTAAATCAGCCTGTAAAAAATTATTCTCAAGGGAGGAACCTAATCGATGAAGAAACGCCTTTGCTCTCTCATCCTCATTTTTATCTTGTTTGTATCTATGCCTGTTTACGGGCAGGTTTTCGATACCGCCGCCGGTGTTGCCGTCCTAATGGAAGCGGCATCAGGACAAATTCTCTACGCAAAAAATGAAAGCGTCCCTCGGCCGCCAGCCAGTATCGCTAAAATGATGACACTGCTTTTGGCGTTTGAAGCGCTGGAGCGCGGTGATTTGGCTTGGGATGAAACCACCACCGTCTCAAGAAACGCCTGGAGCAAAGAAGTGGAAGGATCCAAAATGTTTTTGGATATTAACCAAGAAGTGAGCATCCGCGATCTAATCAGCGGCATATCCATCGTTTCCGCCAACGATGGTTGCATTGCCTTGGCTGAACATCTCTACGGCAGTGAAGCAGCGTTTGTCCAACATATGAACCGGCGCGCTCAAGAACTCGGCATGACAAATACCGTCTTTAAAAATTCTACCGGACTCCCGGCAGAAGGCCAAGTGATGAGCGCCATGGATATCGCTATACTGGCTAGGGAGCTGGTTATTAATCACCCGGAAATTCTGACGATTGAAATGGAAAGAGAGTTTACTTTTAACGGTATCAAGCAACAAAATCGCAATCCTCTGCTCGGTCGTTTCCCCGGCGCCGATGGACTGAAGACCGGCTGGACAACAGAATCTGGTTTCAGCTTAGTAGGGACGGCAAAGCAGGCCACACCCGACAACGCACAGCTGCGCCTGATTTCAGTAGTGCTCAACACAGGCAGTGACCGGGAGCGCCTTGCCGCCAGCCAGGAACTGTTAAACCATGGTTTTAATAGCTTCAGGCTGACGACTGCGGCAAAAAAGGGAGAAACTGTTGCGCAGGTACCGGTGAAAGACGGCAGGCGACTGACTGTTCCGGTAACAATAGGAGCAGATGCCTCCGCCGTAGTTCCCAGAGGGCGCGAAAATGAACTTAAACTGGTCGTTGAGCAGCAAGAACTGGCTGCTCCGCTGGAGCTAGGCGCCCCCGCAGGTTATCTGTTGCTGCAGTTAGACGATAAAACTCTGCAGAGGGTGCCGCTGCAAACGGCCGAAGAAATGGGCCGCGCAAACTTTGTCGTGCGCACATTTCGAAGCATTCTGGCCTTCTTCCGCGGCTTGTTAAACGGCTGATTTGTGTACAGGACAAAAATGCCCCCATTTTCGGGGGCATCAACGAAAGTATGAAAAATCGCCTTTCCCCTGCTCTTGCCCTCTACTCTAAAAATAGCCCACTAATTCCCCTCCTTTGGAGGGGTGGTGCGTAGCACCGGGGTGGTCCAATACGGGACAGCTTCGTCCCTGCCCTGACGGGGCATGAACCACCCCGCCCTGACGGGCACCCCTCCAAGGGAGGGGAATTGTCTTGACTTTTCTGCCCTGAAAATAGCCCCTAACAGTCCCCTCTGCCCTCACCCTAGCCCTCTCCCGGAGGGAGAGGGTATTTTGTTGGACAGAGAGAGGGTATCTTGCTAGACAAAGGGAAAGGGTATTTTGTTGGTTTCTTTGAATCGGCTATCGCCGATTCAGACGAGTCCGACATCTGACCTCCGACCTCTGTTTTAAGACGTGCGTGAGCGGCTGCAAGACGGGCTACAGGTACTCTGTAAGGCGAACAAGAAACGTAATCCAAACCAACAAGATGACAAAATTCAATGGATGATGGGTCTCCGCCATGTTCTCCGCAAATGCCCAGCTTTAATTCCGGTTTTACGCTGCGACCTTTCTCGGCCGCAATTTTCACCAAAGCGCCTACCCCCTCACGATCCAAAACGGCAAAGGGGTTCTCCGGCAAGATTTTTTGCTGCAGATAGTGCAGCAAAAATTTGCCCTCTGCGTCATCACGAGAGTAGCCTAAGGTGGTTTGAGTCAAATCGTTAGTGCCAAAAGAGAAGAAATCGGCAAAAGAGGCAATCTGTTCTGCCGTCACACAGGCTCGGGGCAGCTCAATCATTGTTCCGACCTGATACGCAAAGTTAATGCCTGTTTCCTGCATCACTTCTTCCGCCGCCTTAGTCACCAATTCCCGCATCAACTTAATTTCAGTCTCGTGCCCGACCAGCGGAATCATCACTTCCGGGATGACGGCGATATTTTGCCTGACCAATGCGGCGGCGGCGCGGAAAATTGCCAGCGCCTGCATGCGATAAATTTCCGGTGTGGCAATTCCCAAGCGACAGCCACGATGACCCAACATCGGATTAAATTCATGAAGAGAGCGAACCTGTTTTAATAACCCTTCTTTTTCTCTCAGCCGCCGCGGGTCGTTGCCCCTCTCTTTGAGAAGCGTAACTTCCACCAGCAAGTCTTCCTGGTTAGGCAGAAATTCATGCAGAGGTGGATCCAGTAGACGAATAGTCACCGGCAAACCGGCCATGGCGGCAAAGATACCCTCAAAATCGCCCTGCTGCATCGGCAGCAGTTTGTCCAGAGCGCTCTCCCGCTGCAGCTTATCTTTGGCTAAAATCATTTCCTGCACCACCGGAAGCCTCTCCTGGGACATAAACATATGCTCAGTACGGCAGAGGCCGATGCCTGCGGCACCAAACTCTCTGGCTTTTTTCGCATCATCCGGCGTATCGGCATTCGCGCGAACACCGAGAATCCGCACCTCGTCGGCCCACGCCAATAGCTTTTCAAATTCAGGTGAGAGCTCCGGGTCAATTAACGGCACACTGCCGGCGAATACTTCCCCGGATGAACCGTCAATGGAAATAATATCTCCCTCATGGAAAATAAGGCCGTTGACAGTCATCGTCCTGGCAGTCAAGTCAATATTGATTTCTTCGCTGCCGGAGACACAGGATTTGCCCATACCACGAGCCACTACTGCGGCGTGACTCGTCATGCCGCCGCGGCTGGTAAGAATCCCTTGGGCGGCCACGATACCATGGATATCGTCAGGAGTAGTTTCCGGGCGAACAAGAATCACTTTGACCCCTTCGCCCGCCAATCGTTCTGTCTCATCGGCGTCAAACGCTATTTGACCTGACGCGGCTCCCGGTGAAGCAGGCAGCCCCTTGGCAATAGGTGTCAAAACGGCTTCAGGATCAATGCGGCGATGGAGTAGTTGGTCAAGCTGAGCCGGATTAACCCGCAGCAACGCCTCATCGCGAGTAAGCAGCCCTTCTTCTGCCATATTGACGGCAGTCTTGACGGCGGCGGCGGCAGTACGTTTCCCATTTCTCGTCTGCAGCAGAAAGAGTTTGCCTCTCTCCACTGTAAATTCAATATCCTGCAAATCGCGATAGTGATTTTCCAACAGTGCGCACAGTTTGACAAACTGCTGATAAAGGTCAGGCATATACTCATTCATCTTGGCAATAGGCAGCGGGGTGCGAATCCCGGCCACCACATCTTCACCTTGGGCGTTAACCAAAAATTCACCGTAAAGCTCTTTATTGCCGTTGGAGGGATTGCGTGTAAAAGCCACGCCGGTCCCGGAGTCTTCGCCCATATTGCCAAACACCATCACCTGCACATTCACAGCCGTGCCCAGATGATCGGGAAGGCGGTGAATCTGGCGGTAAACCATGGCCCGCTGGTTATACCAGGAATCAAATACAGCGCGAATAGAGAGCATCAGTTGTTCCAGCGGATCTTGGGGGAACGGCTGTTTTGTTTCCCTCGTCACGATTTGCAGATAACTGGCGATCATCTCTTGCAGCGCGGCTGCATCGAGCGCCGTATCATCTTTAACACCCAGCTCATGCTTTTTTGCCTCAAGAGCGCGCTCAAAATGATAACGCTCAACTTTCAATGCCACATCAGCAAACATTTGAATAAAACGACGGTAGCAGTCATATGCAAAACGCGGATTGCCGGAAACTGCAGCCAATCCTAACACCGTCTCCTGATTAAGCCCTAAGTTTAGCACGGTATCCATCATTCCCGGCATGGAAAATACGGAGCCGGAGCGAACAGAAATTAGCAGCGGATTCTCCTTATCGCCAATCCGCTTGCCGGTGACATCCTCTAATCTGGCTAAGGCGGCGATACATTCCTGGCGCAACCCATCCCACAACTGTTGGCCGCAACGAAAATACTCGCGACAGGCTGCAGTGGAGACGGTAAACCCAGGAGGCACCGGTAACCCGATATTAGTCATTTCAGCCAGGTTTGCGCCTTTTCCGCCTAAAAGCTCACGCATACCGGCGTTTCCTTCCTGAAAAAGATATACATTCTTGCTAAGCATCCGGCTGTTCCTCCCTTACGATCTGCAAAATTTTATTAGCTACTTCTTCCACAGCTTTGTTAGAAACATCAAAAATTGGGCATCCCACTTTGCGCATAATTTTTTCTGCATATTCCAGTTCTTCGAGAATTCTCTCCATGCTTGCGTAATTTGCTTGGGCATGAAGCCCTAAAGCTTTTAGGCGCTCCTGGCGAATTTCATTGAGTTGCCGGGGGTTAATGGTAAGACCGATTACTTTATTGGGATGCACCCAATAAAGTTCCTCAGGTGCTTCCACCTCCGGGACGAGCGGCAGGTTGGCTACTTTCAGCCGTTTATGGGCAAGATACATGGAAAGCGGTGTCTTAGAAGTGCGTGAAACGCCTACCAGCACCACATCAGCCTGCAGCAAGCCGCGCGGGTCTTTGCCGTCATCATATTTCACTGCAAACTCAATCGCAGCCACCCGACGGAAATATTGCTCGTCCAATCGACGCACTAAACCGGGTTCCAAGCGGGGATCAATATTTAGAAATTCGCCGAAGGCATCCATCATCGGTCCCATTACATCCACAGTAATCAGATTGCGGCGCTTGCTTTCCTCCTGGATTACCTTGCGCAGCTCCGGCAGCACCAATGTATATGTAATCATCGCTTTTAACTGGCTTGCTTCTTCAATCACATCTCTGATAATCTCCACATCGGTCACAAATGGTACCCGCTTGATTTCCACATGCCCGGAATTAAACTGGCTGGCTACCGCTTTAACCACAAATTCAGCAGTCTCACCGATGGAATCGGAGAGAACATAAACAATCGGCTTACGCTTGATTTGCTGCAAACTCAGATCACCCCTTCAGCGGCCTTCGCCTAATTCCATTAACAGGCGGGCCAAATTAGCTTTTGTCACCCTTCCCACCACTTTATAACCGCGCTGATCCTGCAAGCGAATGACCGGCAGGGAATCGACTTCATTTTCACAAATTCGCCTGACTACTTCCAGCACCGACTCATCTTCAGAAACAGTGTAAACCTGCGGCAGACGTGTCATGATGACAGCCACAGGCACTTTGTGCATATCTCCGCCTCCCAGCGCCATTTTCAGGAAGTCTTTGCGGGAAACGACTCCCTGGAGCAACCCCTCCTCATCTACCACAAAGAGGGTGCCCACATTTTCCAAAAAAAGCATCACGATGGCATCATAAACCGAGACATGTTCGCGAATCACAGAGGGGCGGCTTTTAATGTCGCTGGCCGTCAAATCCTTCAACGCATCAAAAACACCGTTTGGGACATTGCCGGCGTAAAAATAGCCCACACGCGGACGTGCGCCAATCATGCCCCAAGTAGTCAGCACAGCCAAGTGTGGTCGCAGAGCAGCCCGTGAAAGATTGAGCCGGGTCGCAATTTCTTCGCCGGAAATAGGCCCGTCCTGTTTGATAATTTCCAATATTTCTTTCTGGCGCGCATTGAGTTCGATGGTCAGGACCTCCCGCCAAATAGGCTACGCTATCTCTATTTTATGGAGCATATAGTATATACTATATAAATTTATCGTTTCCTGCAAAAACTGACTAATTTTTTATTGGACGATTTTACCTAAGTCACCGAGCACGAGAAACAAATCTCTCACATAGCTAAGCAGTGCCAGTCTGTTTTCTTTGACAGCTTCATCCTCCGCCATGACCATTACAGCGCTAAAGAAGCCTTCAATTGGCCCAGAAAGCGGCGCAAGAGCAGCAAAAACAGCCGGAAGGTCACCCTGTGCCGCCGCCAGCTCGATTATTGCAGCCGCCTGCTTGGCGGCTCGGTAAAGTTCTTCTTCCGCCGGCGAGATAAAAAGCTGCGGCAACACAATACTCGCAAGACGACCTCTGGTCAGATTGCCGGCACGTGTAAACGGCGTCAAAATCCTTGTCAGCTCAGGCGTATCCAGCTTAGACTGCAGCAAATTGGCTCTGGAGAGCAGCCCCGGCAAATCACTGTTCTTTGCCGCCAATGCGGCATCAATAACATCGTAGCGTAAAGATTTTTCAGCAAAAAGAAAGCGGACACGCTGCAGAAGAAATTCCTCCATCTCCCGCGCCACCTCGTCCACCGGTCTTGTAATTTCCGCCGATAACCCAGCCAGCGCAATTTGACATAAGCGGTTAAGCGGTACCGACAGACTGTGCGCCAAGATGGTAGCCACCACGCCCAAGGCACTGCGGCGCAGAGCATAAGGGTCCTGGGAACCGCTGGGAATAAGTCCCAAACCAAAACAGGCCGCCAAGGTGTCCATTTTATCCGCCACCGCCAAAATAGCGCCCGGCAGAGTCTCTGCCGGGAAATCGGCAGCATGACGCGGAGCGTAATGTTCTGCCACAGCCCGGGCTACAGCCTCGCTTTCGCCGGAAAGGCGGGCGTAATGCATCCCCATCGTTCCTTGCAACTCAGGAAACTCGCAAACCATCTGCGTCAACAAGTCGGCTTTTGCCAGAAGCGCGGCACGCTCGACCGTTTCGCTCTCCTCTTTAGAGAGGCCCGCTTCCTGAGAAAGGCTGCCGCACAACCGCTGCAAGCGTTCTGTTTTCTTGCGCATAGTACCGAGCGGCTCCAGAAAAACAATTTCGTCCAGCTTAACCACATAATCAGCCAGCGCCTGCTTACGGTCTTCGGCAAAGAAAAAGCGGGCATCAGCTAAACGGGCGCGCAGTACCCGCTCATTCCCTGCACGGACATTATCAAGATACTCGTCCCGCGTGCCGTTGCTGATGGCGATAAAATAGGGCAGCAGGTTGCCTTTTTCCTCAAAAACAGGAAAATATCGCTGGTGGGCACGCATGGCGGTAATCAGCACCTCTTGCGGTATCTCTAAAAACTCAGCAGCAAACTTACCCACCACTGCTTTGGGATATTCGACCAGGTTGGCTACTTCCAGCAGCAACTCCTGGTCCACAACTGTACGGCCGCCAAGCGATAAAGCCGCCTGTTCAACCTGCCGCACAATCTCCCGGCGGCGGCGGTCGGGCTCAACCAGTACGAACTGCCCCTCCATAGTGGACAGGTAAGCTGCAGCGTCCGAAAGAGCCAGCGGACCCGGCGCCAAAAAGCGATGTCCCGCAGTTATTCTGCCTGCGGCAAGGCCGGCAAAGGAAAAGTGAATCACCGCCGAACCGTATAGCGCAGCAAGCCAGCGGATTGGCCGCGCAAAGCGAATATCCTTGCTATGCCAAAACATTGGTTTAGGAAAACTCAAAGAACGGATCAACCCTTCGCATAACTGCGGCAGCACAGCAAGGACATCTTCACCGGCCTGCTGCTTTTCGGCAAAAACGTACTCCACTCCGTCTACCGTCTGCACTATGAACTGCTCTACCGTTACCCCTTGGGAACGCGCGAAACCCAGCGCAGCCTTGGTGGGGCCGCCTGCAGTATCAAAAGCAGCTTTTCTGGCTGGGCCTTTTTTCTGCTCACTCAGATCCTCCTGCCTCTCAGGCAGTCCTTCCACAAGCAGCGCTAGTCGCCGTGGTGTACCGAAAGTGCAAATCTCTCCCCATGTCAGCCGTGCTTCTTCCAGCGCTGTCCGGGCATTTTTCTCCAACTGCGCCAATGCCGGCCCGATAAAGCGAGCCGGAATTTCTTCAGTGCCGATTTCCAATAAAAAAGTTTCTTTACGCATTCTTAGTCACCCCTTCCTTGCGCAGCAGCGGAAAGCCTAATTCCGCGCGTTGAGCAAGATAGCTCTGGGCGCAAAGCCTGGCTAGCGTTCGTACTTTGCCAATGTAGCCGGTACGTTCCGCCACACTAATGGCACCCCGGGCATCCAAAAGATTAAAAGTGTGAGAACATTTAAGCACTTGATCGTAGCCTGGCAAAACTAATCCTTTTTCCAGAAGCCGCTGCGCCTCTTTTGCATACATCCCAAAAAGCGTAAAAAGCATGGCTGTATCAGCTTCCTCGAAGCAGTAAACGGAATGCTCCACTTCCGCCTGCCGAAAAATCTCACCGTAGCTCAGTTCGCCTGCCCAACAAATCTGATAAACATTCTCTTTCTCCTGGATATACATGGCAATTCTTTCCAAACCGTATGTGATTTCCACTGAGACGGCGTCTACATCAATGCTGCCCACCTGCTGAAAGTAAGTAAACTGGGTGATTTCCATGCCGTCGAGCCATACTTCCCAGCCAAGCCCCCACGCACCCAGTGTAGGCGATTCCCAGTTATCTTCAACAAAGCGGATGTCATGCTCTTTTGGTATGATGCCAAGTTCCTGCAGGGACTCAAGATAAAGCTCCTGGATGTCGGGCGGAGAGGGCTTAATAATCACCTGAAACTGATGATGCTGAAACAAACGGTTGGGATTTTCGCCATAGCGGCCGTCAGTAGGGCGGCGCGACGGTTCGACATAGGCGACAGACCACGGCTCTGGCCCCAGAGCACGCAGAAATGTAGCCGGGTTCATCGTTCCCGCTCCCTTTTCAATGTCATAAGGTTGAGCCAAAATACAATTCCGGCGAGCCCAGAAACTTTGCAACTTTAATACCATCGTCTGAAAATCCATTTATTTATCCTCCTTCCTTATTAGCCAAACCAAATCATTTCCTCTGCAACAAAAAAGGAACCTCCGTCCGTATAGGGACGGGAGTTCCCGCGGTTCCACCCTATTTGGCATGGTTACCATGCCCTCTCTTGCCTATTGCCAAACGCGGGAAGCACCTTCCAACGTCCGCCTGACCGGGCTCACACCTTTCCCGGCTCGCTGGCAGGCTCTGCGACGAAGTACTCTTCTTCCATGGCAATACTATTTGCTTTTTAGCTATCGAGATAACTTTAGCAAAAAGAACGTCCCCCGTCAAGATTTAAGAAAAAATTTATTTATCGAACACCCTAGTTTCGTACATCTTCCGTTACATCCACTTCCATGCTGTATTTTGCCATCAGCAGTGCTACGGCGCTGAAGGCAATCGCCCGCGGGGCCAAAAGCGCACCGGCAATTCCCAAAGTCGCCGGAATCTCAAAGAGTGTTCCTCCTTGGTTACTGATGCGGATGCGGGTACGGTTTCCCTGACTGAGCACCTTTTTAACAGGACTAAACAGATTGTCGGAGACCATTTCTTTCATTTTTTCCCTATCCAGTTCAAAAACTCTTCCCAATCTGATTTCACCCTCCCTGTCCTCTTCGTCAAGAATAACCAGTGCCTCCACCACATCGCCACCCGCTTCTTCAAGGAGCTCCCGAGCATCTGCATAGTTTAAACCGGTGCGCTCACGGATAAGGTCAATTTGCTGCAGGTTAATTTCCATTTTTTACCGTCCTCCTTAGCTTTGCTATTCTAGTTTGTCACTAAAAGAGCAAATTCATTAAATTTTTTCGATGCTTGCCAAAAAGGAACGGCTTTTGATTTCCGCAAGACCAAGGGAGGTGCGAAACACACCGGCGCATACTCTGCCAATTTCACCGTTGACGGTGGCAGAAACCGAACAGATAGCTAATCTATGAAAACCTTGTTTTAAAAAGCGTTTCATTACAGCAACCGCCGCACCGCTAATTAAAATACTATCCTGACTTCTCGGACATTGGCCGCAAACTATTGCGCCGTGTGCAAAATCAAAATAATATGGACCTGACTGCTGCCCACAGTAAAAGCAGCCTTCAAGTGCAGGACAAAACCCCAGTTCATCAATTAAGCTCAATTCAAAACAGCGTGCCACCCGAGCCGGGTTTGCGTCTTTCTCCAAGATCTCCAGTGCCGCCACTAAAAGAATAAAAATCGCCACGGCCGGCTCATTATTCGGCAGCGACCTTTCCACCAGCTCACAAAAGTATTGAGCCGTAGCATAGTGAAGCAAATCCTGGTGCAGCGAAAAATAAGGTTTAACAATTTCTCCCTGGATAAGGATGTCCATAGCTTTCCCTCTGTGCAAAAGATAGCGGCCCAGCGTCAAAGGTTCAACCAAGGCAGCAAATTTGCTTTTGCTTTTTTTGACACCCCGCGCAAGCACTGTAACCTTGCCGGCGTCACGGGTTAGCAGTGTAATCTGCCTGTCTGCCTCTCGCCAATCTCTGCTGCGCAGAACCAGAGCGTCACTTCTCAACTCAACCATGCCTATCCCCTATTCCAGGCCAAACGTCCGCCATGATGCCTCTTTATTGCGCCAATCCGCCTTTACCTTCACCCACAACTCAAGGAAAACAGGTGTGCCAAGGAGTGCTTCTATTTCCAGGCGTGAACTCATTCCCACCGTTTTAAGCATGGCTCCATTTTTACCGATGATAATTCCCTTCTGGGAATCACGCTCAACCCAGATATTAGCCTCAATATCCACCAGCTCTCGACCTTGCCGCTTTTTCATGGAGATAACTTCAACTGCTATCGCATGCGGCACTTCCTCTCTGGTGGACTGCAGAATTTTTTCTCGAATCAGCTCGCCCACAATCAAGCGCTCCGGTTGGTCAGTCGCCATATCTGTTGGGTAGTACTGCGGCCCCTCCGGCAAATATTTAACTGCCAGTGCCAGCAGTTTTTCCAGATTTTCTCCTGTGAGAGCAGATACTGCCAGCGCGTGGGCAAAAGGATAGAGCGCGCAGTAATCAGGCAACAGCTCTTCCGCTCTAACCATACCGCTCTGATCCGCCTTGTTTGCCACCAAAATTACCGGTGTCTCCACATTCGCCAGTTGCCTGATCACATATTCATCGCCGCTGCCCGACCCCGCGGCCGCATCTATCAGCAATAAAATCAGATCAACTTCCCTTAGTGTACGCAGCGCAACCTGAACCATTTTCTCCCCTAACTTATGCTGCGGCTTATGAATACCCGGCGTATCAAGAAAAACTGCCTGGTATTTTTCAGTAGTCAGAATGCCGCGAATCTGATTGCGCGTCGTCTGCGGTTTATCGGAGATAATCGCCATTTTTTCGCCGATTAGTGCATTCAACAGTGTCGATTTGCCGACATTAGGCCGACCAATCAGCGCCACAAAACCGGAACAAAACACTTTTCCACCTCCCGCTGATAATTTCTTCGCCGCAGTTAAGTTATCCTGCCCTATTTCAGCAGACAATTTCCGCAATACTCCAGAAAAAATATTTTTAGAGCTAAAAAATATGTAACTACTCACAAACGTATACAGCTAGGACTTTTGTCCTGCTAAGCAGTAATTATCGGACTTATTGACATTTTTAAACTGAGCAGAGTATAATAATTACAAATATGTGAATGTTTTAACAAATATTCACAAGCAAGCTACTCTGTAACACAAAGCCCGGAAGGCTGCTTAATTTTTTGCTCCAGGAACAGCCGCAAACTACAACTTGCGAAAGGAGGAGCAAACATGACCAGCACAGGCAAGGGATCAAGCAATGATCTGGAGCATCTGCATCAGGAAGGCACAAAGGCCCTCTGGATAAATATTGCTTTCTTTGTTGTTCTTTTTGTCGGCATCCTGCTTGTACCAATTCTTGGTTTCGGATTTTCCGCTATCGCCATCGCTTTAGCATTTGTCGCCTCTCTGCTGTACATTTACCTGACGTGACCTTTACCCTCACCCTACGCTACGCTCTCCCCCCATAACAATTCCCCCCTCACCCTAGCCCTCTCCCCCCAAAGGGTGGAGAGGGTATTAGATTATCCCCTCTCCCTCCACAACAATTCCCCTCTCCCTCTGGGAGAGGGTTAGGGTGAGGGTAAGGGTTAGGGCAAGGGTGAGGGCAAGGGTAAGGGTGAGCATATGCCTCTATGAGTGGATAATAACATAGCTTCGTGCAATAAGGCCGCCTTGAACTAAGGCGGCCTTATTTTCACTTTGCCAAAAATGCTTAAATTTTCGCCGAAAAGGCATCCGGCAATAGCTCGCTCAGCCGGTAGACGCGCTGCTCACCCAGCAAGTTTGCTGTGACAATCCAAAGGTTTGGCGAAAACTCATAGAGAGCTTGACGGCAGGCACCGCAAGGCGTCACAGGTTCCGGTGTATCCGTGACCAGAACAAGACCGCTAAATTGGCGCTTTCCCGCAGACACTGCGGAATATAGCGCAATCCGCTCCGCACAGACGGTAAGACCAAAAGAGAGGTTTTCCACGTTGCAGCCGGCAAAGATTTCGCCGTCTGATGTTAAAAGAGCTGCACCCACAGCAAAATGAGAATATGGGCAGTACGCCTGCTCCCTGGCCCTGCGGGCACTGCCAAGCAATTCTGCAAACATTTCCACAAGTATCCCACCTTTATCGACGAGTAAGGGCAGGCAAAGTCAGGTTGTCAACTTTTTCAACTTCAAAATTAAGGTTGCGTGATACCTCAAGCGTAATCCTAATGATATCCAAGCCGCTCGCGAGTACGTCCGGAGCGCCTACTGCAGAAATTACGACGGGATTTACAGCGATACGTTCATCATTTACCAGAATGGACGGGCCTACACATCGAATAGCCGACGTAACCGTAAGGCGTTGTCCGCCAACCGCAATCCCTTGTGCCCCGGTGGCAAACAGCTCGTTAACCACATCCCGCACATCAGTTTCATGAATAATGGTATCACTTGTAAAACCATTAGAAGCATCATAAATTCGGATAATAATACCCGGGCCGCTTAAATCGGCATGACCGGCCCTCGCCCGCAACTCATGAAGCGTGACCCGCAGTGCATCAAGTTCGCGGGTAAGTGTGCGGATAGTTTCCAACGCGTTAAGCGGCACAAGCAAGCGGCCGCGTCCTTCTTCCATTCCAACCTCTACCGTCAGGTCGTGAGTCAGCTCACCTAATTCTATCGCCTCGGTAATGCGCAACAATGTTTCTTCCTGCAAGATGCCAGCAGGCTCCACCTGAATTCCTTGATTACGGCTAAGCTGCAAGGTAAGCGACTTGCTGCCGTTAATCTTTCTGATTTCAGGGTCTTGGTTAATAATAGACAGCACAATCTCCCGCTGCCTTGATTCGTACTCTTCCAGAATTCTTTGCTGCGTCCTGCTGCCGTTGGCGAGGATAGCTTTGCTTAAATCATCAAAGTTGGTCGCTAACTCAATTTCATAGCTAAAGCGGGAAAGAGCCTCATGAACTTGAGGGCGCGTATCCACACCCATGTTTCTTGCCAAACGACGGTTATAATCAACCAACTCGTTGGCCAGTTCTTGTTTTAGTAAAAAATCTTCTGTTGTTGGCGCATAACGACTGTTTAACAGATAGAGCCCTGCTGCTAAAAACAGCGTGTTAACAAAAAAAATTACCAAAATAATAACTAAAATTCTCCGCTCCACTGAAATGTTGGAATCAGCCTTTCGCACCAACCAAGAGCCTCCCGCCACAAAAATAATTACATAGTTAGCTTAGTATACCAAGTATCTATTAGAAAATTTTTATCAAAGTATTAAAAAATATTAATTTTATCTGCCAGCAGTGGGAAAAAAATCAGGACGCCGACAACTAAAGCATACAGTGAAGCCAGTAATGCGGCTCCGGCCGCAGCATTTTTCGCCAAGCGGGCAAGCGGATGGTACTCCTTGGTGAAAAGATCGACCACCCGCTCCAAGGCAGTGTTCAGCATTTCCATGGTAACCACTAAAAAAATGGCGGACAATAAAAAGAGCCATTCCGACCTGTCCAGCTTCAGCCAAAAACCGGCAGCCACAGCCAGAGCTGCCGCGAAAGAGTGGATGCGCATATTCCGTTCGCAGTGCCACGCATCCGCCAAGCCGCAGAGCGCGTGGCGAAAACTTGCACGGATATCTTTTGCCTTAAAGCCCACGACGTTCAACCTCCACCACAGCCAGCAGCAATTCTTCCATCTCACGCATCTTCTGCCGTTCTGAATCGTTATGATGATCGTAGCCGAGCAAGTGCAAGATCCCATGGGTAAATAAGTATAAGATTTCACGCTTTACACTATGACCGAAATTGACGGCCTGGCTGGCCGCCCGTTCCAGAGAAATAACTACGTCTCCCAATAGCAACTCACCTTCTGCTCCAAATCCCTCATCATCCAGCAAAGGGAAAGAAAGCACATCGGTGGGAGAATCTACAGAACGCCACTGCTTGTTTAGGGCATGAATTGTCTCGTCAGCACAAAGCATGAGACTGACTTCCGCTTCCGCGGGCAAACTATGCCGCAAAAGAGCTGCCTCAGCCAGGCGCTCCAAATCGGCCAGCAATTCGGGAGGCAGAGCTTGTCCCTCTTCAATATTGAAACTAACCGCCATTTTTTCTGCCCCTTTCAATTTCCGCCTTCAGCTCCTTCTCCGGATATTCGATTCTGGTGTGATAAATACCCGAGAGGATTCTCACAAAGATGGCCGACACCTTATCCAATTCTCTTAAAGTAATATCGCAATTGCTTAATTGTCCGTCGTTCAATTTTTCCTTAACTATCTTGCGAACGACGCCTTCAACTTTACCTGAAATAGGTTTTGGCATAGACCTTGCGGCGGCTTCCACCGAATCAGCCAACAAGATAATGGCCGCCTCCTTGCTTTGCGGGAGCGGAGCTTCGTAGCGGAAATTGTCTTGGCATAACTGATTCTTGCTATCTTGACATTTTTCCGCTTGATGATAAAAGTAAGAGACAAGACTATTGCCGTGATGCTGAACAATAATATCCTGAATTATCTGCGGCAGTTTGTAACGGCGCGCCATTTCCAGGCCATCTTTAATATGAGAAGTAATAATCAGAGTGCTGAGGTTAGGAGAAATTTTTTCGTGAGGATTTTCACCCAACTGATTCTCAATAAAAAAGTAAGGCCTTTTTAATTTACCGATATCATGGTAGAAAGCTCCTACGCGCGCGAGCAGGGGATCGGCAGCCACCGCCTCGGCTGCCGCCTCCGCCAAGTTTGCCACCACCAAACTGTGGTGATAGGTGCCTGGCGCCGTCATCAGCAGCTTCTTTAAGAGTGGATGGTTTGGATTGGCTAATTCTAAGAGAGAAACTGCTGTAGTCAAACGAAAACCACTTTCCAGGTAAGGCAGCAAGCCGATAGCCATGACAGCGGAAAACAAGCCATTAGCAACGGCAGCCACGATCCCCAAGCTAAATTCCCTAAGCGAATAATACTCCATCCGCAGCGTCCCCATATACAAAAACAAGGCCAGCACCGTAACCATGTTTAGCGCTGAGACATAGAACCCTGTCCTTGTCAGGCTGGAGCGCCGGCTTACTTGCGAAGTGCTGTAAGCAGCTATCAGTCCGCCAAAAAGGGCTACCAGCATAAAGCGCAAATCATTGCCTGTAATCAGTGCCGTAAATACGGCAAAGATAACGCTCATCAGTACAGCAAGGCTGGAATTTAATAAGACCGCAATGAGAATAACACCCATTGCCACCGGCACGAGATAACCGGAAAAATAATTAGCGGCAATGGCAAATGTGAGCGTAATCAACACGGTCAATCCGAGCAGCGTCAGGCGTGACAAATCAGTATAAATAGTTGGCTGGAATATAAACAAGTAAACGCCTACGATAATAAACATGACAAGCAAAAGAAGTGCAAGCCCTAAAAACATAGAATATCCAATGGTATCCCGCAAAAGCCCCAGCGCTTCAAGCTGAGCCAAATGCCTCTCAGTCACTATTTCCCGCTCACTGACAATTTCAGTGCCCCTCAAAATGAGCACTTGCTTAACAGTCTGTCTGGCCGCTTCCCGCGCTTGGCTTGTGGCTTTGGCATTGTAAAACATGTTAGGCCGAATGACAGCATGAGACAAATGGCCAAGCGCACGTTTCTGGTCATGGGAAAATAAGAAAAAGCTAATTTCCTGCACAGCCTGCCGCCTGGCCGTCTCAAGCCCCTCCGGCTTTATGCCTTGCTGCAGCAGCACAGTCAAAACTTCCAGCAACTGTTCCTGCATCTCTTCTAAATCTGCGGGCCGAGACTCAATTAGTGCTGCAGCCTGCAGTTGATTCAAGCCTATTTCCGTTGCTGCCACCAGCTTTGCCTGCCGCTCATCCCCGTCAAGTCCCTGTTCGTTTCTTACTGTCCACACCGCCTTAAAAAATGCGGCCACCCGTTCCTGCGCACTGCTAAGTACAGTCGGGTCATAATCAAAGGATTCGGCCACCGCCTTTGCCGCTTCTTCCCGCAGCAGCTCCGTCGTATAGGTATCTACCGCATCCCATTCCGCCACAATCTTGCGCGGGCTAAGCCTGCCAACTTCCAGGTCAACCCTGGCAGCCACCATTGACAAATGGAGAACAAGCAGCAACAATACATAGAGAGTTGCCGCCAGTAACGCGCGCTGCCAGCGAGGGTTTGCCGCTATCAGCCGTTTTTTGGCCATCATCCACTGGAAAAACTCTTTTAAGCCCAAGCCTATTCACTCCTGATTCGACCCTGCTCATAGTCGGCATAGGCACGAATAATTTTCTGTACCAGCGGATGCCGGACGACATCTTGATCAGACAGATGGATAAATGAGATTCCCGGCACTCCGGACAAGATTTCCTCAATTTGTGCCAATCCGGAAAAACGGCCCCGCGGCAAGTCTATCTGCGTAACATCGCCTGTGACAATGGCTCTTGAAGCAAAACCGAGGCGCGTCAGAAACATCTTCATCTGCTCAGCCGTTGTGTTCTGCGCCTCATCCAAAATAATAAAGGCTTCATCCAGTGTCCGCCCGCGCATATAAGCCAGCGGCGCGATCTCAATAATCCCTTTCTCCATATATGCTTTATAAACTTCAGTCCCCAGAAGATCATGCAAAGCATCGTAGAGCGGCCGCAGATAAGGGTCCACTTTTTCCTGAAGATCACCGGGCAAAAAGCCTAAATTCTCTCCCGCTTCAACCGCCGGACGCGTCAGAATCAAGCGTTGCACCGTGCGCTCTTTTAAAGCTTTCACCGCCATAGTCATGGCCAAATATGTTTTCCCGGTACCGGCAGGCCCAATGCCAAAGACGATATCGTGCTTGCGAATTGCCTCAATATAGCCCTTCTGCCCTAGTGTCTTCGGTTTGATTTTCTTGCCCCGGGGAGTAATAAACACCATATCGCCAATCAGTGTGCGCAACTTGTCTGCTTGCCCTGTACGAATCAACTCAATGGCGTATTCCACATCCGGCAGATTGGGAACCTGCCCCTGCCTTAACAGCAACAGCAGCTCCTCAAATAACAGAGCGACATTCTCCACATCCTGCCTTTCGCCTTCCACCACAAGCAAATCACCCTGTGGAATCACTCTCACCTTGAAATAGCGATCCAGCAGAGTGATATGCTGATCAAACTTGCCTAATAGTAAACGGGTTTCCTCATTATTATCCACTGAGATGGTCTTGCGAAACTGCTCCATCTAACCTTTAATCGCCTCCCGGATCTTCATCTTCCGCAATATTCTCCCTGGTTTCCAAAACGTGGCGGACGCCGACATACCCAGCACGGCCCGGATCCAGGTTTGTTACTGCTACACTCTCGACAGCAACACCCGCCGGCAATTGGCTCTCTGCCAAAAAGCGGGCGCGTTCCGCCGCCAGTTCATGCGCCTGTTTTAGCGTCAGACTCTGCTTGCGGCGCTCAATTTCATAGCTTGATTCTGTTAGCAATTCGACAGGGAAAGGCAGAATCCCTCTAAAAATAGCTGACCTTACTGCTGACTGTTCATAATCTATATAAGGTGTCTGCTGCCTTCCTACTCTTAAAACCGGCTGTCCGTCAATAAGCAGCGTCCAGACGGTTACATACCGCCCAGTGGGGACACGTTCCGTCTCCACAAGAGCAGCTTCTCCGTAACCTTCATACCAGACTCGCGCCCAGACTTCACCGCGTGCCCGGACAGCAACAACTGGGGGAATAGTTGTGTCGCCTTGCTGCGCCTGTGGCCGCAAAGCGCCTTCGATTAAAACTTGCCCCTTGCTGACTGTATCACCGGGGGCGACACGTGCGACGCCCGAGATTACCAAAACATCATAAACCAGCCCGTCCTTGGCTGCCACAAGATGGCCCGGCCGCTCAAAAGCGACCGGTGACTTAATCTTTTCCTTCACCTCTATCACCATACGCGTACCGCGAATTTGCACGCCTACCCACGCCAGTTCCGGTTCGGCAATAATCAGTTGATGAGCCAGTTCGTCTTTATTCAGACGCCACTTGGGCAGACCGGGACGCGCACCCGCTTCAGCCGCCAGACGGCGGATGTGTTCCGACTCAAGCCTTTCATTTCCTTCGACACTGACAAACAAGACAAACGAAGAAAGAGTGTAGAGGGTAGCAACAAAAATAATCAGACCTGCTGCCAGACCGCGGCGGCGGAACAGACGGCTGATTATAAATGCGAGACCTGCTTTACGCTTAATCCGCAGACGGCAGCCGCTTCTCTTCGCCAAATGGCGCAAATCAAAAAAGCTGTCTACATCCGCATTCAGCACGGCATACTCCGGGCCATGGCGGATATTCCACAAAGGTATTCCCTCATGCATCGCAAGATTAATAAATTTTTCCGTTGCTCTTCCTTCTACAGAAAGCTCCAAATAGCCGGTAACTGCGTAGCGTATTTTCGGGATAGACACGTCTTTTCCTCCCTATCCACTGTTAAAACTCGTAGCGCACCGTGCTGATTGTGCCGTCAACGGCAATCTCTTCGCTGCCAAGATAGCGAATGACCAAGTCGGAACCGCTGATTATCACCTCTCCGCCGTTAACGGAAAGTCGGATTATATCTGAGCTGTATTCTATCACGCCGCGGTGGTTCTCCAGATAACACTGCAGATTGCCTACCACTGTCAGCCGCGGCAGGTTCAGCACAATTTCCCGCGGCAATTCAAGTAAATCAGCAAGATTTTGACGCCATTTCCCTGCACCTTTCCCGCTCACGCTCTCGCCTCCCTGTCTTTCAATAATATGCGCAAGATAGGCGGCGTATGAAAAAAGGCGCCCCGCGTTGAACGCGGGACGCCTTCCGAGGCTACCAATTATCTGTATTTCCACCGTTTCCTTGCGCGGGGCGAGCCAAATACTTCAGCATAGACAATCCCCTGCAAAACAGTCGCCGCCTGAGGGTGAAACAATTGCTCCTGATTAAGTGCTGTACCGTATTTCGTCACAGTTTCCGGTATTATTTTTTGCACAGGGAGCTGCCCTGACTCGGCAGTCCTTTCTTTTCTAGCTTCTTGCACAGTAAAGACTACTTGCGGGTATTCCGGCGGCAGATTTCCGCCCTGTAACGGCGAACGTGGCGGGCGGGGAAGGGGGGGGACGGGCAAACCTCCAGGCCTGCCGCCAGGTCTCTGCCCCGTTTTTTGCTTATTCTCGGCTAAAGAACGCAGTGCAGAAAAAATGATAAAGATAATAAAAATTATCAGATTTTCCATCAGTTAAACCCACCTCCTTGGCCTACTATATAGACGTTCCATCTTCTTTGCCACCCAATTTGCCGATAGCATCACGCATCTCCGTGTCTGCTTTAATGTTTTGCATATTATAGTAATCCATAATTCCTATATGACCTTCACGCAGAGCTTGCGAAAAGGCAAGCGGAACTTCCGCTTCCGCTTCCACCACTTTAGCGCGCATCTCCTGAACTCTGGCAAGCATTTCTTGCTCATGAGCCACAGCCATAGCCCGGCGCTCTTCTGCTTTGGCTTGAGCAATCCGCTTATCAGCTTCCGCCTGGTCTGTCTGCAACTGGGCGCCGATGTTTTTACCGACATCGACATCGGCAATATCAATGGAAAGGATTTCAAACGCTGTGCCGGAATCAAGCCCTTTGCCAAGCACCATCCGAGAAATACTGTCAGGATTTTCCAATACTACTTTGTGTGTTTCGGCTGAGCCGATCGTGGTGACAATCCCCTCACCCACCCGGGCAAGGATAGTTTCCTCACCGGCGCCGCCCACCAACCGCTCAATATTAGCGCGCACAGTAACCCGGGCTTTAGCCTTTACTTCAATGCCGTTTTTTGCCACGGCCACCACAATCGGCGTCTCGATTACCCGCGGGTTTACGCTAACCTGCACAGCCTGCAGCACATCACGTCCAGCCAAGTCAATGGCCGCAGCCCTTTCGAACCCTAAATCAATCCCTGCCCGCTGAGCGGCAATCAAAGCGTTTACCACTCGATCCACATTCCCGCCGGCAAGATGATGCCCCTCCAGATTGTTTACATTTAAATCCAAACCAGCTTTATTCGCTTTGATTAGCGGATTAACAATTTTTGATGGCGCTACTCGCCGCAGACGCATCCCTACCAAGGTAATAATGCTGATACGGACACCGGCGGCCAGAGCAGAAATCCACAGCCCAAGCGGGATAACACTTAGAAGTAAAGACATCCCAAAAACAATCAAACCAATAAGAATCAAAATTTCTACCATCGAATCAACCTCCACTCATTTTTTTCTCACGGACAACAACGCGTGTTCCTTCCACAGCAGTAACAATAACTGCAGCTTCCTGGGCTATAAACCCTCCTTCACTAACCACATCTGCCCGTTCACCGTTAATCACTGCCGTGCCCGAGGGGCGAAGCGGCGTCAGCGCCACACCCTCCTGTCCCAGCAAATATGTCATGTCGGCAGGGCCCACATACCCCTGCTCCCTTGTCTCGGAAAACTGCAACACCAACTGGGACCAGAGTCCTGTCCGTTTAAGAAAACGCAATGCTATAAGCAGAATCAACACTGAGAAAAGCACAGCCACAGCCAACATCCTTAACCCCTCTCCGGCAGTCGAAGCTGAAAGCACAACAGACGCGACAATAGCCGTGACGCCGGCAAGGCCGATAATCCCAAAATTGGGAAAAACAGCTTCAACCAGCAGCAAGACCACCCCGAGAATAAATAGGAAAATCACTTCCATACCGGCAAGCCCGGCAATAATATGACCGCCAAAAAAGAGCCCGAAGGCTATAAGGCTAATTAACCCAGCCACCCCGAATCCGGCAGCCATCACTTCAATCATCAACGCAGCCAGCCCAATGGTAACAAGCAATGTAGCCACGGCGGGATTAGTGATCATGCGGGCCAATCTTTCAGCCGGGCTCTGCTCCGCCAGTATTACTGCCGCGTCTTTATAGCCCAAGTGAGCCAATAAATCTGCGCGAGCAGCAAAAATCCCATCGGTAAAACCAATTTTCTCCGCCTCGGCGGAAGTAAGTGTCAACAGTTCGCCGGCGGCAACAAGCCCCTCAATCTCAATCTCCCGGCGAACCATGGCCGCCGCTACCTGCGGATCCTTACCCTGCCGCTCAGCGACAGTGCGCATTTGGCTCTCCCAGTAGGACAGCTCTTTTTCATCGACTGTTTCCCCGGTAAGACTGCGCAGCTCGGCAGCACCGATACTGCTGCCGGGCGCCATATATAGTGCCTGGCAGGCAAGCGCCAAAAATGCGCCAGCTGAAATCGCGCTATAGCGAACATAGGCATAAATCGGGACGGGGGAATCAAAAATCAAATCACGGATATCCGAAGCTGAGTCAACCCTGCCGCCCGGTGTATTCAGCTCTAAAATAATTATTTGTGCTCCGGCGCGCTCAGCATCCTGAAATGAACGCTCAAGAAAGCGATGCAGACCCGGTTCAACAGGGCCGGTCAGCGGAATAACATAGACAACTTGCTCGGCGGGGACAGCAACGCCCGGCACCGCCCAAGCAGGCAATCCGGATAAAAGAACGATCAAGCTTAGTACTAAAAATTTTTTCAATAGTGATCCCTCCATGCCGATGAAACCCGACTTAATTATACCTTATCGGAGCATAAAAGAAAACCATCCAAAGTGCGGCCGAAAAACAGTCTTTATCTTACTAAAAGAGCCACCCTTCATCCAGGGCAGCCCTTATTGTCTGCTTAACCAAACCGTTTTTTGTTATTATTCTTACGGGCAGCCTCTGATTTTTTCTTCCTCTTTACACTAGGCTTTTCATAATGCTCACGCTTTCTGACCTCGGCCAGAATGCCTGTTTTCGCGCATTGTTTTTTAAAACGACGAATCGCGCTGTCCAGCGTTTCGTTTTTACCAACCTTGATTTGCGTCAACTGCTTTCCCTCCCCTCAATACCAACCTGCACGACGACTTGCCGGGATGCAAGAGAGAATACCTATTTCTAAAATGCTTTTTTGATTATATCGTTTCCGTATCTTTCTGTCAACCACGACGGCCAGCTTTAGGGGACAAACTTTTTCCCGGAAAGAATATGGAAGTGGAGGTGGTAAACCAGTTGACCGGCCAAAGGGGGTCTCAAAAGC
>JAGXTL010000107.1 GCA_018333635.1 Dethiobacter sp. | reverse complement strand
TACACTGGAGTAACATTTTTGAGAGATTGATCTGGCCGAAAAATCGATCAATACGAGATTGAATCTTCTGTTCATTGGGTGTCATTTCTGATATAATATTAGTCATAGGAAACCTCCAAACGGCTGGCATTATTGGGTTTTAGACACTTCAATTATACCATACCGAGGGGGTTTTCTGTTGTATTAATGTCAACTATTATATGGGTTTTTCAAGGTTCCAGTTTGATTTTGAGGTGGGAAAGTTGAGTTACAATCTTCTACACCTAAGCATTTTTCCCTTTGCTTATAGTAGAATAATATAAAATTTGTTAAACAGCCCCTGCCCCTTCTCCCAGTTATACCCTCTATTTATTTTTAGCTTCACAATTTTTTATTGCAGCAAAATCATTTTTCAGTATATACTGCTGTCAATAAAAAGAAACATCTGCTGATATTTGCTAGTTCGGCGACGCCCTCTTTTGCGTTCGTCGCTACGGGGCACGTCTTTGTGTTTAATAATAGTGCGCCAATTAAATATCGGTTAAGAGGAGACAACATGACCTTATTTGAGAGGTTTCAGTCATTTTTTATATTGATCGCAATGGCATTAGGATTATTTCTTGGACAGTTTTACTGGTTCTCAGTGAACGCGGCATCATTTGTTGCCCCGTTTTTAATCGTTATGTTGTTTGGTGTTTTTCTTCAGGTTCCGTTGCACCATTTGGGCAAGGCATTGAAAGACTTTAAGTTTACAGGGTTAAGCATGGGCATGAATTTTATCTGGACTCCCATACTGGCTTATATTCTTGGCTTTCTTTTTCTTCGTGAGGCCCCCGATCTTCGGGTTGGCCTTATAATGCTCATGGTTACGCCGTGCACAGATTGGTATATAGTTTTTACAAACATAGCACGCGGAAACGTTCCGCTTGCCGCAGTGCAGTTACCATGGAAGCTGCTACTGCAGTTATTGCTTTTGCCATTTTATCTGTTTATTCTGGCCGGTGCACTTGTTGCTATTGAAACCGGCATACTGCTTTCAAGTATTGTAAAGGTGCTGGTTATACCCTTTCTTTTAGCTTTTATATCTCGGCAGCTTTTATTGGGTTTGAAAAAAGGAACCTGGCTGGAAGAAAAGGTATTGCCAATAGCATCCGTTGGGCAATTTATATTCTTGGCTTCGGCTATAACGGCGATGTTTGCGTCACAGGGTGAAACACTACTGCAAGATCCTACCTTTGTGTTACAACTCCTGCCACCGATTGTTTTATTCTATATCATAAACTTTATTATAGGTCAGGGTCTTGGGCGGGTTTTAAAGTTCTCTTATGAAAACGTTGTCTGCTTTAATTTTACGACACTTGCCCGGAATTCTCCGTTATCTTTGGCTATCGCGGTTTATGCTTTCCCCGACCGGCCATTAATTGCCCTTTCATTGGTCATTGGCCCATTAATTGAATTGCCAATCTTGACTATGATAGCACAATTATTGTTGCTTCTTCGCAAGAAAGGCGACAAGGGGACGGGGTAGATGCCTCTATTATTTCTTTATATTGCGGTGTTCTTTAAAACAAATATCTTTGCCAAACAATAAATGCTATGCTATACCCTACCTTTGACAGCAAATAAACTAAAAAAGAGGCCGTAACTCCCATGAATAAAGGAGTTTACGGCCTTCATGTTTTTCAGAAATATGTAGGGACGCAGATCGGACGCGTCTCAAGCGTAGCCTTTGTAACCTTGAAGGTTTCTTCAATTTCCCACAGCCCGCGGTATGTATCAATGATCTCAATATCAGACATTTCCAGTTCACTGGTGACGATGGCATAAATAGCCATCGTACATTTCTTCCTGGGCGAGTTTGTTGGAATCAAAAAGCGGCCGCTGTTTGCCTTCCAGAATCTCGCCGGTTTCTTTATCAAACTCCAGGTTTTTTACATACTTGGCTGCTCCGTAGCTGATGGCCCTGTTGTATTTTTGCGGATCCGCCACTGGGTTTTCATTTTTGGTTAAGCTGTTAAACTAACGAGTTCTGTAGCCCGGTATATTATTTTTTCCCTGCGGCCTGCAAAGTATTTGTGTGAATTTTCTGACATATTTTCACCCCATGTTATTGACTGCTCTCACTCGCAGTGCTAATATAGAATCAAGCTGGAATACTGGTTTCTATTACGGAAACCATTGAACAAATTGCTTTTTTGTTCAGTGGTAATTATTGCAATACTGCAGGCTGATGGCAATACCAAATAAGTAAACTTTTATAGGGAGGCATCATTAATGTATACCGCGGCCCGGGAAATAGAAGCCAGACTGACGTCACTGCAGGAAAAAATGGCGGCTACAGGCCTGGGGGCAGCGATACTGGTTCAAAACACCGATCTTTATTATTTTACCGGTAGTTGTCAGGCCGGACATCTGGTTGTTCCGGCACGCGGTGAGCCGGTCTATCTGGTTTGCAAAAGCCTTGAGAGAGCTCGTCTGGAGTCACTACTGGGCAGTATCAGGCAGCAGCATGCTTTTGCCGATGTGGCTGCCGTACTGAAGGAAGTCGCTCCCGGTGCGAAAACAGTTGGACTGGAGTTAGACATGAAAACCGCGTCGGCAGTAACAGAGAATCGTTGAATGCAGGAACATGGCAGGTAATCTATAACACATCATATTATAAACATGCATGGGAAAGTCATGATGTAGCAGAATTTGTAGTAAAAGTCGCAAACGCGACTTTTTGCAGCAGAATCACCTTTAAATTTATTATCATCGCGGAAGAGATAAAAAAATAATTAAGAAGGGTGATTTTTAATGCCGAATGGTAAGGTCCAATATATAAGGAATACAGGATTCGTACCTCAGCCAGAAAAAGTATTGGTCACCACAGCCCCGAGGGATGTGTACGAGCATGATGGAAGCGGACTTTATAAAAGACTACCTGTTTTAACTGCCGACGGATTCGAAGATGGCTTCGCGGAATATACTACAAATATTCCCGATGGCTGGAAATTTTCAACCCGTCAAAAGGATTACGGGTACGCTTTTCTAGAGTCTAATATAATCGGCCCCACCTATCTTCATTACCCGCTCAGTGAAACGATAGCGAAACATCTAGAAAATTGTCGGTATGACGTACTTTGCATCTCTGCTTTCACTTGGACATTACCATGGGCATTAGAGTTGGCCCGAAAAGCTAAGTCGGAATACAAAATTAAAGAGGTATGGCTAGGTGGATATGCAGTCATGACTGATGAACCTCAAATATACGAGGTATTTGATCGGTTGTTTTGGGGATATTGCGAAAGCATTTTTAATGAGTCTATAGGTTTGGGGCAGATATCAGCATCTGGAATCAAGCATCCCGACTTAACTACGAGGGCAAGCTGGCTCGGGCGTGACACAACTGTTGGTCATCTTTTGTTTAGAAGAGGGTGCCCTAACAGATGTACTTATTGCGCAGATCCGGCTTTTGCGCCCGGTGGGGATGAATCCTTGTCATTAGCTGCGGTTGAAGAAATTCTTGATTATTATAAATCTAACGCTATAAAGACTGTCTATATCTCTAACCAAGATACAAATTTATTAAGTGGGTTTGGACGAGAAGTTTTGGAAGCTATTAAGAAAAGAAAAATGAATTTTGGTATGCTCACCAGTTTTCAAGCACTTTCGTTAAGTGGTGAGAATGGCATCAGGGAGTTAAGAGATAACGGATTAACGTTTTTACTAGTTGGGTTGGAATCCTTAAATGATATCAATCTTGAGAAAACAAAACGGCGTTCTCGACAGATTATCATGGAAAAAACATTAGGTCTTCTTCGACAGCTTGACATTATAGCGACGTCAACCTATATGATTTGCTTCGAAGACGATTCGGAAGCAAGCATTAGAGAAGCAAAAAGACGGATCATTGATTTAGGTTTAGCAGTATGTCTTTTCAACATCACTGTTCCTTTGCCGGGAACTCCTATGTACTATGAATATAAAGAAAAGGGTCTAATTTCTGACTGGAATTGGAGCCGATGGACAGGAAATTATCTTGTTTGGAAGCATCCTGTGATCTCAACTGAAAAAGCTCAAGAGCTGTTAGCTGAAATTCGCTCAGAAGTCAATCACCCCGCCTACAATGGCAGGGCAATCGCATAAAAAGGGTGAAACGAGCCCAACAGGAGCAGCGAAAAACGCGAAGGGCCGGAACAGGCGGCAACGGCAAGCATTATTTGTAACGGTAATTGCAGTCAAATGTGCAAAAGGGCG
>JAGXTL010000089.1 GCA_018333635.1 Dethiobacter sp. | reverse complement strand
TGCAGACCTGGTGTAACATGACTATACAAATCAAGTGTGGTAGCGATATTAGCATGACCGAGGCGTTCTTGCACGATTTTTGGATGCACCCCCAAACGCAGCATCAGAGTGGCCGCTGTGTGACGCAGTTCGTGGGGCGTTAGAGTTGGTACGCCTGCCTTCTCGGCTTCTGAGGCTAGGAGGCGGCTGAACCAGCGCGGATCAATCGGCCCGCCGTTTTCGCCAGTAAAGACTAAGCCCATATCTTTGTTTTTTCCAATCACATCTAACTCATAACTTTGTCTTTCTCGATGCTTTTTAAGTTTATGTATTGTAGATACAGACAATGCTATACTACGTTTGCCAGTTTTAGTTTTTGTCTCATGAAAGGCATTACCTTCTGATGTTGCAACGTATTGTTGGCGGATCGAGATGATGTTGTTCTGCAGATCTACATCCTCCCACTTAAGACCTAGTACCTCCCCACGGCGAAGCCCTGTGTGCAACAGCAGCCAGAACAAACAAAAAAGTCGATGCTCTCCCACGCTCTTGAGAAATTTGCGTGCTTCTTCCGCGCTCCAGGCTCGGACTCCGCTGTCCGGAACTCTGGGAGAGGTTACTTTTGCCATAGGATTACTGTCTATTAACCCATCTGTAAAAGCCTCGCCCAGTATGGCCTTTGCCAATACGCGGATATGTTTTAGTGTTTTAGGAGATAACCCTCCCGGCTTGCCGTCTTTGCGTCCGCTTTGTTGTTTGCTGTCAATAAGTTGTTGGATGTCCTCCCGACTTAACTCACTTATTTTGATGTCCCCGATTTCAGGGATAACGTGCTGCTTTAAAAGAGTTTCGTATTGGTCAAAGGTTGTTTGACGTAATACGTTTTTTTTTCCAGCCAGCCAGGCCTCAATCCATTTTTCAAACGTCATGTCAGGATTCTGTGTGGGGAGTGTTTTTTGGGGCTGAGGTGGATTGTTTAATTCGTAGAGTTTGTTCTCCAAAAAAACCTGCGCCTGCGCTTTCGTCGCAGGTCTGGACAAGCCGAGCTCTTTGCGCGGGTTGTACCATTTTTGCACCCGTTTATGCGTCTCCGCATCTCGCTCAAACTCGATAACGGCATACCAGATATTCTTGCCGTCTTTGCCTTTTTTCTTGCGGACGTGTCCCCTCACTGTATATCCTCCCATGCGGTAATTTAAAGGGAGATTACGCTGCACGAAGGCTAATTCCTCTTTCAAAAAAATATTTGACATAATCTACGAACCTATGCTACCCTATAAGTGTATCGTACTTTTGTATTGCTGTGTTAACGACCAGCCCGTTGCTTCTTAAACTGTATCAACATGTTTTGATACCAGCCACTAAGAAGCGCAACATCCTCAGACTCAACCGGCAAATGTCCGCACGAGTCAGGGACGTAAGATTATTTGAGCGAGATACTCAGATAATCGGCAAGCCAACAAATAAGGTTGGCACGTACCGCATCTGCGGTGGAATTAAGCGACTAGGGATTATCCTTAGGCGCTTTTTGTGTTTCCATCGCCCTTGCGGGTAACCACTACTCGCCGAGGAAAGGAGGTAAGTAGCGTGGAAATTGGCCTCATATTAATTGTGATGGCCGGCATGCTACTTATCTTCCGCCAACTGCGTCTAGCAGTCAGCGAGTAGCATGCCCCTGCGTCTGCAGGCAAATACGCTGCCGCGTGCTTGCCTGCGCTAAGGCGCAAACCCAAAAGCACAGCAACACTGCAACAACAACGACACCACAATCCCCGGCCCCCCGTTGCAACGGGGAACCGATCGTCTGGCGGCAGCCGGACAGCGAACCGCAACGAAGAAAAGCGGCATGCCTCTACTGACTAAGCCGGTGGCAAGCAGTAGACGAAGCCCATGACGGGCGAGAGCATGGGGCAGCCACTGTACGAAGCCGGGCCGTTCCCAACGGATCAGGCGAAAAGTCTGATAAAACCGGACAAGAGTCAACAGAGTAGCCGAATCCCGGCTGCCGTGGAAAGCGGGTAATAACGACCCGCCGGAAGCGACTAAAGACCTACCCCAGGCCACTAGAGGCGGTACTTGCACAACAAGTATTGACACTTATAGTAACCGAAAAGGTTACGAAAACAGAGTCCTCCGACTGCGCGGAATCTCTGACGGTGGTGAGGATGGAGCCCGTTGCAACGGGAGATGGGCAGAATCGCAGAACGGACCGGCGAAGAGCATCGCCGGGGGAAACGGAGACGACCTTCAGGCAACAACACGCGCGGTCAGGCATGGCAGCCACAACCATCCCTGGCGGCAGGCGCGGTCTCAGGCGGAGTGCAAACTCCGCAACCGTGTAAGCGGAGCAAGGACACCCATCGGCTATGCCGAGTGGGTGGGCGAAGCGGAGCGGTGAGGCGGGGAAACCGGCGGAAAAACCCCCGGCGTAAACGGAAGCGGCGGACGATTGTCAACCGCCAATTTTGCTTTACTACAAAGCCGCTGACGTTTACGCCGCCTGTTACTTTGCTTAAACCATCTTTTTTGCTACTTCTCTTCTTGTTTTTCTGCAATCTTTAATGTTTCTTAAGGCCGCGCCCGAGGCGCGGCGAGACTTCTTCAAGCAAAAAATGGGCTTGGGATTTGTGGCGAAGGATGAGCGATTTTGTAACGTTAGAAATTTATGTATTTGGCAAAGGACGGAAACCGTCCTTTGCCACTTTAGGCTAATTGGGACACAAAATGCACATTTTGTTTTACTCAAACCTTCGATGCCATAAGTATTTTGAGCCGCTCAGAACAAAAAAAATGCACATTTACTTTTGGTACACCCTATTGGGACACTTTCAAATACAAAGTTGCATTTTTTTTACTGTTTTTTTTTAAAAATCCTTATAAACAAAGGCTTTTTGGGGTGTATGAAGTTGCATTTTTTGCTAAAAAATCAAAGGAGTGTTGTCTAATGCCGAAAACTAAAAAGAATCACAGCACCAAGGAACCCCATCCCACGCAAACCAAAGCAGGCAGCCTATTTTATCAGTGGACGGGCAAAGTTGAAGGCCTCAAAACCTTTGGTCAAGCAAAAGTCGCCTGCACCGGCTTGCGTTCGGGCGAGACTGTGCGGACCTATATCTCCGCCGGTCAAGACTTTTGCAAGTGGGTAAAAGCTAATCGTGGTTACAAGGATCTTGCACAGGTCAACCGGGAGGACTGCGCTGCTTACCTCGCCGCAAGACAAAGTAGCGGCCTATCAGCCTGGACGCTAAGCCGGGATCGCACGGCACTCACCCGCATCCTGGGGTTTGACTCGCAGCAGCTACCCATCCCCGAGCGCAAAGCCGCAGACGTTAAGCGCGGGCGCGGCCCGGAGCGGGTAGTTGCGGACAAATATCAACCCATGGTCGCCTTCCTGCGGGCAAGTGGCTTGCGACGACATGAAGCGCAATTGCTGGAGGCAAGAGACATTAATGTCGCCGCCGGGACGGTTACGGTCCGGCGGGGCAAAGGCGGGCGAAGCCGAGTGGTTAATTTGCTGGATAAAAATACATTATCTAAAATTCAGC
>JAGXTL010000005.1 GCA_018333635.1 Dethiobacter sp. | reverse complement strand
TGGCGAATCAAATAATGACTGCATTTTTAAATACGATACCGCTACCATTAAAGCAGAAGTTGTTATTGTGCGCGTAACTTCTTGATTTTTAAAGGTTTGTACTTACTATTAGGCTGGGAAAGTTGAGATTGTAATAATATTTTTGTTCAGGAGGTATTACTTGCCTCCGCGACTGAATATATTTAAAAATATTTGATTTAGGGGTTGATTAGCAGTGAAAACTGTTAAAGACAAGCAGATTCTTGTTGTAGACGACAGTAAATTTCTTGCCCAAATAACGGCAGATACGCTGAGAAGATACGGTTATCAGGCTGATATTGCGCTGACTGGCGAAGAAGCTGTGGAAAAAGTTTGCAGCGGTATTCTTTCTCCCGGTCTCATTTTGATGGATATAGAAATGGGGGCAGGAATAGATGGAGCGCAGGCGGCACGTCTGCTCCAGCAGTGCAGAGAAATTCCGATTGTTTTCTTGTCTGCCCATACCGAGATGGAGGTGGTAGAAAAAATTCGCTCGGTTGCAAGTTACGGTTACGTACTGAGAGGAACCGGCGAAAATGTGCTGATTTCCATAGTTGAAATGGCTCTGCAACTCTATGAAGTAAATTCTCTGGCAAACATGTACCAGCAGATTAACGAAAATTCACTGATCGAAATTTATATTTTCTATCTGGAAACTTTTAAATTTCTTGCAGTTAACCGAGGCGCCCGTGAGAATCTGGGCTATACCATGGAAGAGTTGAGCAACATGACACCGCTCGATCTAGAGGCTGAACTTGATTTGCTAAGTCTTAAAGCTCGGCTTGAACCGCTAGTTTGCGGTTCGAATGAACAGTTACTCTTCAACTCGCTGCACCGCCGCAAGGATGGTTCCCTTTATCCTGTTGAAATTCGTCTGCAATTTCATTGTTACCGGGGAAAAAAAGTATGTGTGGCTTTTGTCATTGACCAGACTGACCGAATGGCACTCGAAGAAGAACTGTGGCTATTAGCTGTTACAGATACCCTCACAAATGTCTATAACCGCCGCTATTTTACTCAAAAGCTGGAAGAGGAAATAGAGCGCGTTAAGCGCTCTGGCTGCAGCTTTTCCTTGATTATGCTGGACATCGACCACTTTAAAAACGTTAATGACCTGTTTGGGCATAACGCCGGCGACTTAGTTTTGAAAAGCATGGCGGAAATGATTTTGAATAGAATCCGTAAAATTGATACCATCGCTCGTTGGGGCGGGGAAGAATTTGTGTTGCTTTTGCCGGAAAGCGACGGAAATGCAGCAATGGTTTTGGCTGAAACGCTGCGGAGGCAATTAAGCCAAATGGAGATCCCGGGAGTAGGCAAGATAACAGCCAGTTTCGGCGTCGCCAGCTATTCTTCCGGGGATACGGTTGATACACTGGTAAATAGGGCAGACAAGAAGATGTACGAGGCAAAGTCAGCCGGCAGAAATTGTGTTAGGTAAAATGTCGGCGCGCAAGGAAGGGAGAATATGAAAAAGAAAGGGCTAGGACTTTTGGCGCTGGGAGCACTGATGCTAAGCCTGTCATTGCTAAGCGGTTATTATGGCCGTAGTTCAGCGAGGCCGGAGAGCAGACTGGAACACATTACTGTGAGTGAAGCAGCCGCATTACTCCAAAGCAAAAAAGATGAGGCAAACTTTGTTGTCCTTGATGTACGTACCCCGCAGGAGTTTGCCGGTGAACGGCTTGAAAACGCTGTCAATCTGGATTACTATGGATTAAATTTTCGGGAATTGCTTAGCCAGCTGGATAAAGACAAAATTTATCTGGTTTATTGTCGGACTGGGCGACGGAGCAGTTTAACTTTGATGATCATGGAGGAACTTGGCTTCAAAGAAGCTTACAATGTGCTCGGTGGTATTGTGCAGTGGAAAACGGAGGGCTTACCTCTCTCCCCCTAGCAACGGAGGCAAGACGTCTTGTTTAGAGCATAGGAAAATATATCGTTTAGGGAAGCTGCGATGCTAGTGCTTGCAAGCTTCCTTTGCTTCCTGTATGATGAGGTAAAACGGCAGGAGGTAAAAGGATGTCAATTTTAGTTAAGCTGCGTGAATTAGGTCTTGAACTGCCGCCTGTGGCGCAACCGGTGGGAGCGTATGTGCCGGCGGTTCGTTTTGGGCAATTGATCTTCACCTCCGGTCAGTTGCCGCTGTCGGGAGGTTCTCTGCGTTATGTTGGAAAAGTTGGCAAGGAACTGACCGAGGCAGAAGGTTATCAAGCTGCCGGAATTTGCGCCCTGAATGGACTTGCGGCCGCCGCCGGCGTGGCTGGAGGAGTGGATAATCTTTTGCGTGTAATCAAAGTCACCGGTTTTATTAACTGTGATGCCGGTTTTAGCAGGCAGGCAAATGTCTTAAACGGCGCCTCTGACTTGCTGGGAAAACTTTTTGACACAGATCATGCTCGTAGCGCGGTAGGGGTTGCTGAATTGCCGCTGAACGCGGCGCTGGAAGTTGAAATGATTTTGGCAGTCAGGGAATAATGTTTTCTGTCTTTACCTGACCCTCAGTCTGACCCTCAGCCTGACCCTCACCCTTACCCTCTCCCAGAGGGAGAGGGGATATTTTTAAGAGGAGTAGATAGGGAGAGGGGATATTTTTAAGAGGAGTAGATAGGGAGAGGGGATATTTTTAAGAGGAGTAGATAATGAGGCTGCAAAAATATTTATCCCAATCTGGGGTAGCGTCACGCAGGAACAGTGAGCAATTAATTAAAGACGGTCGAGTCAAAGTGAATGGCGAGACGGTGACAGCAATGGGTGTTATTATTTCACCGGAAACAGATCGGGTGGAAGTCGATAATCGTCCGATAAAGACGGTTATCCGGCACGAGTATTTTTTGCTTTATAAACCTGTAGGTTATGTGACCACACTTAAAGACCAATTTGGACGGCCCACAATCAGAGATTTACTGGCTGATGTTAAGGTTCGCGTTTATCCTGTGGGGCGCCTTGATATGGACACGAGCGGCGTTTTGCTCCTGACCAATAACGGTGAGATGGCTAACCGCTTGACCCACCCGTCTTTTGGCGTGGAAAAAGAATATTTGGCTCGCGTGCGGGACCTGCCGGACGCTCAAGCCCTGGCAACGCTGGCCAAAGGCGTAAATTTGCTTGATGGCATGACGGCGCCTGCTACCGTCCGCCTTGTTAAGGGCGGACGGCCCACCTCCGTTGTTTCATTAACTATTAAGGAAGGCAGAAATCGTCAGGTCCGCCGCATGTTCGAGGCAGTAGGCCATCCGGTCGTCTCTCTCAAGAGGGTGCGTTTCGGCCCACTTACGTTGTCGGATATGCAGGCAGGCAGTTGGCGGAATCTGACAAGCAAAGAGGTGGCCCAGTTAAAAAAGCATGTTCAAAGATAGGCAAGATAATAATTGGTTGACTTAAGGATGTGCATTATGAATCGAGTAAGAGTTTTGTTGGCATGGTTGCTTTTATGCTTGGTATTATCTGCAAGTGTTCAGGCTGAAGCAAGAGAGAATTTGATTTTTATCAATGGGCAGAAGTTAATAACTCAGCAAACTCCCTTTCTGACGAATAATCGGGTACTCGTACCTTTTAGAGCTATTTTTGAAGCCGTGGGCGCAGAAGTTCACTGGGATGAGAACTCGGAGAAGATTACCGCTAATAAAGGTCAGACTAAGTTGGCAATGATTATTGGCAGCAGCACGGCATCTATTGATGGGCAATCAATGCTTTTGGATGTTTCTCCACAAATAGTTGCTGGAAGGAGCTTTGTGCCTCTGCGATTTGTGGGTGAGGCATTAGGTTTTGCTGTAACTTACGATCAAGCAAGTGGTTGGATTTTTATCAATCAGCAGGAGGTAGACTTTGGCCCACAGGAAGCAAGGCAGCAGCTAGCGCTCAAGAATACTGTCTACGGGATTAAAGTAGGGGATTCTGCTGCTCATGTAGTAGCCCGGCTAGGACAACCTGCCCGTAGGGATGAGATTGATTTAGGTTTTGTTTGGTGGATTTATAATCAGGATTACGCAAATTATCTTCAAGTCGGCATCAAAAATAACAGAGTAGTTGCCCTCTTTACAAACGCACCAAGTCTACAGTTTAATGGTTTGACAATAGGCAGTTCAATGTCAGATTTAACAAAACAATATTCTTTTGCAGGTCAGCTCACTTTTACCCTGCAGGGTGCAACATTTAGATTAGATCCTGTGTCGAAGAATCGCTATTTAGATATCCAAGGAGATACCGCCTACATTTTTTACATGGATATACACCAGGGAAATACGTTAACGGCAATTCGCATATTAAATTTAGAGACACTGATATTGTCCGGCCTCTATGGCTACAGGTACAGCTTTTTTGAAGAGCCTGAGGTGACCAGATTTGTCACCGTCGGTTCTGCAATTGACCGAACCAATCACATTTATGCTTTACAGATATTTGATTTAACTAATGTAATCCGTCACCGATTTGGTCTTCCCCTCCTTGATTGGCACCAAAGTTTAAGCCAGGTGGCGTCAGCTCATAGCATGGATATGAGCAGAAATAATTTTTTTTCACATGTCTCTCCTGCTACTGGTAGTCCTCACGACAGGATACAGTCTGGCGGTATCGGGCATCGAGTAGCCGGGGAAAATATCGCTGCCGGTCAAGCTGATGCAGCTGAAGCAGTCATGGACTGGATGAATAGTTTAGGACATCGCAGGGCGATACTTCGTGATACGTTTCAGCATTTAGGGGTAGGGGTTGCCGGAACGAGAGAAACCAGCAGATATTATACCCAGAAATTTATAGGTAATTAAATGTACTCTAAGCAGCTTGATTTAATTCGGCTTAAATTCACGATTGCTTGCAAGTAGATCATTTGGTATAATTCAGCTAGACAAAAATGCGATGGGAACAGGTGCCCGAATGGGGTAAAAGGGAATCAGGTGAAAAACCTGAGCGGTCCCGCCACTGTAACCGTAACTCCTGCGGCAATTGCTATCTTTAAACATGGCAAAGGCGTGCAGGCTCTGAACGGGAGTCAGGAAACCTGCCTGTGACCAGCAGTATCGTGCCCTCGGGTCAAGGGAAACGTACATTTTTTATGTGCATTCCCAGGGGAAAAGAACTGGGATTTTTTGTTTTTGTTAAGAAATGGAGGCTGCTATGATGAGAAAAAACAGATTGATTGCATTAAGTACAGCGGTGTTGCTGGTAGTGACCTTGTTTGCTGCCGGTTGTCTGCCAGGCAATGTTGCCCCAAAAGAAACTCAGAACGGTGAGGCGGTTAATGAACGCTATCCGTTAACTGTGACAGATGACCTTGGCCGTGAAGTAACTTTGTCTGCCAAGCCGGAGCGGATTGTCTCGCTGATGCCGAGCCTGACAGAAATCTTATTTGCCTTAGATGAGGGAGGACGAGTTGTGGGTGTAACCGACTGGTGTTACTACCCGGAGGAAGCGCAGGAGCGAGCGAAAGTTGGCGGCATCTTTAATCTTAATGCCGAGAGCATTCTGGCTCTGGAGCCGGATTTAATTGTGACCGGCAACAGTGATGCTCTGGCGGAAACGCTTTCTTTTTTGGAAGGTACGGGGATAGCTTATCTCGTTATCGATCCTCAAAACCTAGATGAAATTGAGTTGTCAATTGCCAAAATAGCCGAAGTAGTCGGCTCGCCAGCCAAAGGAGAGGCGATTGTGGCAGAACTGCAGGCTGGCAGAGCAGCCATGACGGAGAAAGTGGCTGCCATCGCTGAAGCAGACCGACCCAGCGTCTTTGTGATGATCGACACCGAATCTCTGTTTACTGTGGGTGAGGGCGAATTTTTAGCGGATCTAATCAGCAGTGCCGGAGGCCGAAATATTGCTGCCGGTTTAGGCAGCGGCTACTTTGAAATGTCCGAAGAAAAACTTTTTGAACTGGACCCGGAGGTTATTATCGCCACTTTTCCCATGCGTGAACGACTGCTCGCGCGGGAATCCTGGCAGGGGTTGCAGGCAGTAAAGAATGGCCGTATTTATGATGTGAACGGCGACCTAGTCTCCCGTCCCGGCCCGCGGGTTGTGCTTGGCATGGAAGAACTCTACGGCGCATTTTTTGAGTAAACTATGAAACGGAGTCAGAAAACCTCGCTGTTTGCCGCCTTATTTGCAGCCCTGTTTTTGACTGTCGTCTTGGCTGCCGCCGTCGGGGCGGTAGCCATCCCCGCCGGCGTAACATTGCGCATTATTTTGTCGCAACTGGGGATGCCTTGGATTGAAACCGGAGACATAGGCCGCAATACTGAGGCGATCGTTTGGAGTCTGCGCTTGCCACGAGTTTTACTGGGTCTGTTAATTGGAGCTTCTTTGGCATTGGCGGGCAGCACCTTCCAGGGTTTGCTCCGCAACCCTCTTGCAGACCCTTTTACTATTGGTGTGTCGAGCGGAGCTGCCACCGGCGCAACCATCGCTATTTTTTTGAATCGGCTAAGCGGCTTGCATTTTCCCCATATGATTCCGCTTTTCGCTTTTACCGGAGCGTTAATGGCAATTTTCTTTGTTTACAACCTGGCTAAAATCGGCGGACAGATTCCGGTGGCGACGCTATTGCTGGCCGGAGTTGTCGTGTCGAGCTTCTTATCGGCAGTGATTTCTCTGCTGATGGTTTTTGCGGGAGAGAACATGCAGGGAATATTTTTTTGGCTTTCCGGCGGGCTGATGATGCGTTCATGGACGGAGATCGGTTTTGTGATGCCGTATCTTTTGCTGGGCTTTTGCCTGCTCTTTGCCTATGCCCGCGAGTTAAATATATTGCTTTTGGGCGAAGAAGCAGCGCTGCATCTGGGTGTGCGCGTAGACTTTACAAAGAAGTTGCTTCTTGTTACTGCATCTTTGCTGACGGCGGCCGCTGTCTCTGTCAGCGGCATGATCGGTTTTGTAGGTTTAATTATCCCTCATGCAGTTCGCATGCTGAGCGGGCCGGACCACAGGGTGCTTTTGCCGGCTTCAGCTCTTGTCGGCGGCATATTTATGGTCTGGGCTGATGTGGCCGCCCGTACGGTTATGGCCCCGCAGGAAATACCAGTCGGAATCATTACGGCATTTATTGGCGCTCCTTTCTTTATCTATTTGCTGCGCAAAAAGAAGAAAGAAATTCGCCTGTGAGGACAAAATGAAAATTGCGGTTCAGAATCTTAGCTTTACTTATGCGGAGCATAAAGTGCTGACGGAGATCAGCTTAACCGTGGAGAGTGGGAATTTTTTCGGGATAATCGGGCCTAACGGCAGTGGGAAAACCACCCTCTTAAAGCTGCTTTCCCGTGTGCTTCGTCCTGAGTCGGGACTGGTGAAACTGGGCGAACGTGCTCTAGATAGCTATAGTCAAAATGATTTAGCCAAGGTTATGGCTGTCGTAGTGCAGGATACTTTTGCCGGTTACCTCTTTTCCGTGGAAGAGATTGTGATGATGGGTCGAACTCCTTATCTGGGACGTTTCCAGGCGGAAACGCTGCAAGATTATGCTCTTGTCCGTCAGGCTCTGGAACTGACCGGTTGCCTTGAGCTGCGGCAGCGCAAAATCGCAGAGCTAAGCGGCGGAGAGCGGCAACGGGTGATGATTGCGCGTGCGCTGGCACAGCAGCCAAAGGTATTGATTTTAGATGAGCCTACCGCACATTTGGATATCGGTTATCAGCAGGAGATCCTGGATTTGGTGAAGCGGTTGTGCCTGACGGAGGGGCTTACGGTGGTTACAGTCTTGCATGATCTTAATTTAGCTGCATACTACTGTAACGAACTGGTGTTATTGGAGCAGGGGCGAATTGCTGCCGCCGGTTCCCCTGCCGATGTGTTGACGGCAGAGAATATAGCCCGTGTTTACAAAACAGCAGTACTTATTTCGCCGCATCCTCTGCTTGGGACGCCAACGGTTGCCCTGTTGCCAAGTAAACGCGCGAGTCTGCCGCAACAAAAAAAGAGCCGTATCCACCTCTTGGCGGGCGGCGGCAGCGCCGGTGAATTGATGCGTGATTTGCGCGAAGCCGGGTACATTCTGTCTGTTGGCGTGCTGAATGTGGGCGATAGCGACTGGGAAGCCGCCCGTTCATTGAATTTGCCGCTGGTGGCGGAAGCGCCATTTTCTGCTATTACAGCGGAGCAGCATACGCAAAATCTCCGGCTGATCCAACAAGCAAACGTGGTTGTGTTGGCGGAAATCCCTATCGGTCACGGCAATTTGCTTAATTTAAGGGCGGCGCTTACTGCGCTTGCAGAAGGCAAAGCAGTCTATTTACTGGAAGAAAATGTCAAACAGCAGCGTGACTTTACTCAGGGAGAGGGGCAAGAATTGTTGGCGGAAATCAAGCAGGGTGGTGCGGTGATAATTACTGAAAAAGCTCGGCTTTACCGAGCTTTGGCAGAGACTCTTTAGTGTGAGCAAAAGCTAAGAGATGCCGCCTAGCTTATGAACTGTTTTCTTCAACGGCGCCCCTGGGACAAGCTTTGACGCAAAGCCCGCAACCGCGGCAGGTATTCATGTCGATATAATAATTACCGTCTAATTGGACTACGGCGTTAGCCGGACATTCTTTCTTTACGCGACAGCCTGGCGCACGGTCACAGCGGGCGGAATTGATTGCGTAAGTGTTCATTTTTCATCTGCCTCCCAATAAATACCCTGAGGGGTATACTTCAAAGAATACAGCAATTTGTGATAGCTGTCAAGGGAGGGATAAGCTTGGTAGCGAAAAATGAAAGAAAGCTGGCTACCACAATTATGGTTCAAGGTGCCGCCTCCCATGTGGGCAAGAGTGCGCTGGTTGCGGCGCTTTGTCGTATCTTGATGCAAGACGGCTACCGGGTGGCGCCGTTTAAAAGTTGGAATATGGCGCTTAATTCCTATGTAACTGCTGACGGTGGGGAAATTGGGCGAGCGCAGGGAGAGCAGGCGGAAGCAGCAGGGATCGAGGCTTCAGTTCATTTAAACCCAATTCTTGTCAAACCTAAAGGAGTGGGACAGGCGGAGGTAATTGTCAGGGGGCGGCACTACGGAAACGTTGATTATGAAACTCGTTCTCAGGAGGCATACTTAAATTTTAGTCTGCAAATTATCGGCGAATCGTTGGCTTTTTTGCGCCGTGAATTTGAAATTATTGTGCTGGAAGGAGCCGGCAGTCCGGCTGAAATTAATCTGCAGCATCAGGACGTGGCCAATATGAAAGCAGCCGCTCTGGCGTCTGCGCCAGTTTTGTTGGTCTGCGACATAGAGCGCGGAGGAGCGCTGGCGGCAGCAGTTGGAACCATGCTGCTCTTGCCGGAGGAAGATAGAAAAAGGGTAGCCGGGTTTATCTTTAACAAGTTTCGCGGCGAACGGGCCATTTTGGAGCCGGGGCTTAAAATTATAGAGGAAAAGACAGGTGTGCCGGTGCTGGGGGTGGTGCCATATTTGCCGGAGACAGGTTTAGGTGAGGAAGATGGCGTAGCGTTAGAATGTTCTTCCGCTATCGTCGAGCATGAAACTGACCGGTTGCGGGTTTGTGTGATCCGTTTGCCATATGTCGCTAATTTCACTGATTTTGCTGCACTGGCCAGAGAAAAGGATGTCTTTTTGTTTTACGGATCTACACCGCAAGATTTGGTTGGTATAGACGCGGTAATTCTGCCAGGGACAAAAAACAGCATCCTCGCGATGCGCTTTTTGCAAGAGAGTGGTTTGGCGCAGATGATTATCGAGCTTGCGGGTTGCGGGGTTCCAGTTGTAGGCATTTGCGGCGGGTACCAACTGTTGGGGCAATCGCTGGCTGATTTAACCGGCGGCGAAGGCGGAGGAGAGCCAATATTGCTTAGCGGCCTTGGATTGCTCCCCACAGAGACCAGTTTTTATGCGCAAAAAAGAGTAAAGCGGACGAACGCTACAGCTCGTTTGCCTTTTGCTTTCACTGAAGAAGTGGAGGGTTATGAAATCCATATGGGACAGACAGAACGTGCTTTTGGCAGCCTTCCGGCGTTTTTATTGGAGAATGGTACGGATGACGGTGCTGTGTCAGCAGATGGCACAGTCTGGGGAACTTATCTGCACGGATTGTTTGAGCGTCCCGGTTTTCGCCGCAGCTGGCTGAATATGTTAAGAGCACGGCGCAACTGGCCGCAGATGGCGGCTTCCGCTCCTGAGGATAAAGGTTCTCGCTTTGATTTGCTGGCGGATGCGGTACGAAGTTCTTTGGATATGTCTGCGATCTATCGTCTGCTTTCTTTGCCTGGTCCGCGGAAAGTGGGTAGAACATGACTAAGGGAGCAGTGCTGATGGTTCAGGGCACATCCTCAGATGCGGGAAAAACTCTGCTTGTTGCTGCGCTTTGCCGATATTTTTCTGACCTCGGTTACGCGACGGCACCTTTTAAGGGGCAAAATATGGCTCTTAATGCTGTAGCAGTTGCCCGCGGCGAGGAAATCAGCTGGGCACAGGTTATGCAGGCAGAAGCAGCCCGGACTGAGCCTACGGTAGAAATGAACCCGCTCTTGTTAAAGCCGGTTTCAGACACCGTTTCGCAAGTGGTGCTGCGAGGTCGGGTGGTGGGAGATTTTTCCGCCCAGGAATATCAGGCATATAAAGCAACCGCCTTACCAATAGTTTTGGATGCGCTTAATACGCTGCGACGCCGCTATGATCTGGTGGTGTTGGAAGGAGCTGGAAGCCCGGCGGAAGTAAATCTGCGTTCGGCTGATTTGGTCAATATGGGTCTGGCGGCGGCGGCAAATGCACCGGTTCTCCTGATAAGTGATATTGACCGGGGGGGGATGTTTGCTTATGTGGTTGGTACGCTGGCCCTGCTTACAGATAGTGAGCGTGCTCGGGTTTGCGGTTTGGTGGTTAACCGCTTTCGCGGTGAATTGGAGCGACTCCAACCGGGGTTGGACAGTCTTTTTCAGTTGACAGGTTTGCCCCTAGTGGGTGTGATTCCCTATCTTTCCGGACTGTCCTTACCGGCGGAAGACTCCCTGGGGATTAAGGGAGTTGCGAAAAAAACCTGGGACTTGGACGTGGCGGTGATTCGTCTGCCTCGCATCGCTAATTTTAGTGATCTCCATATCCTTGAGGAAGAAGAAGGTGTGCGGCTGCGTTATATAATGGCGACGAGGGAGTTGGGCAGGCCGCAGCTGATCATTTTGCCGGGAACGAAGAACACAATAGCAGATTTAGCTTGGCTGAGAGAAACAGGCTTAGACGAAGCAATCGGCGCTGCGGTCGCCGGCGGTGCGTTTGTGCTTGGGATTTGCGGCGGATACCAGCTGCTGGGGAAGGCAATCCGTGACCCACATGGGGTGGATGGTGCGGGAGGAGCAGTGTCTGGTCTTGGTTTATTGCCGCTGGAGACAGATTTTTTGCCGGAGAAAACCATCTTGCGTGTTTCGGGGGAAACGGTGAGACATAGAGAAGCCTTAGAAGGCTACAAAATTCATTTTGGACAGTCCATTCGTCAGGGAGTTGCTCCGTTTGCTCGCCTGATTGGAGATGATGGAAATTGTTATGAAGACGGTGCCTGCAGTGAGGACGGGCGGGTAATGGGAACTTATCTGCACGGACTCTTTGATGCAGTTGCTTTTCGCAACGGCTATCTAAACAGGGTGAGGAAAGCATTCATGCTGCCAACAAAACGCCCTGGCCTTGCGGCCAGGGCGAAGCGAGAGTCTTCGTATTGTTTATTAGCGGACGCTGTACGCCGGCATTTGGACTGCGATTTTTTGCTTAAACTGCTGCACAAACAGGGGGAGACGAGGTGAAGACGGTGCTCCCAAGCTATCCACAGCCTGATGGAACCATACTTAAAGCCGGTTTTAGCAGCGGCACCTGCGCGGCGGCGGCCGCTAAAGCAGCCGTCAGCCTGCTTTTTGCCGACAAAGAAATGGATGAGTCTGTGATGGTGGAGATACCGGCTGGAGTTACCCTCACACTGCCGCTTGTTTTACGGGAAAAAAACGGCGACACAGCTCGAGCCGGTGTCATTAAAGATGCTGGCGACGACCCGGATATTACAAACGGAATATTGGTGGTGGCGGAAGCGCGCAGACTATCCTCCCCGGGAATTTGTTTGACCGGAGGGGAGGGGGTCGGGCGGGTAACAAAGCCCGGTTTGGCAATCCCGCCCGGCCAGTGGGCGATCAATCCAGTACCGCGCAGCCAGATTTTAAGCCATGTTCAGGCTGTGCTCCCCCTAAACTGCGGCGTTGCCATTAGCATTTCTGTGCCTGGAGGCGAGCAACTGGCCCGGCGCACGCTCAATCCTGAACTGGGAATTATTGGCGGGATTTCTATTCTCGGTACAACCGGACTGGTTGAGCCTATGTCTGTAGATGCCTGCAAACGGTCACTTGTGCCTCAGATTGACGTAGCTTTGGCGGCGGGAGAGCGGCGATTGGTGCTTACGCCTGGAAAGATGGGCAGAAAAAATGCGCTGAGTTGCCTTCCGGTAAGAGCTGATGCGGTTTTGCTCACCAGCAATTTTATTGGCCATATGTTACGTGCTTGTGCCGCCAAAAGTGTTGACGCTGTGCTGCTTTTTGGCCATTTAGGTAAAATTATAAAAGTGGCTGCAGGCATAACCGACACTCATAGTTCTGTAGCTGACGGGCGGCGGGAAGTGCTGGCGGCTCACGCTGCGCTGCTTGGACTGCCGCAAGAGGCGATACTTGCCTTGATGAAGCATAATACAGCGGAGGAATCATCAGACTATCTGCTCGCGCATGGGTGGCAGTATGTGCTGGCGGCAGTGGCGGCAGAGGTTGCCAGGCGGGCCGAAAGAATGGCTGGCGGCAATTTGCGCGTGGGCTGTATGCTCCTCAATTTGGCGGGAGAGATCTTGGCGATGGATGATTATGGCAAGAGATGGTTGGAGGGAAATCATGAAGTTCAAAGTGACTGTGGCAGGGGCGGGTCCCGGTGGTGAAAGTTATATTCTCCCGGCGGTGAGAGAGGCGGTGGCAGCCGCTGATGTATTAGTCGGAGGGCAGCGAGCCTTGGCGCCATTTTTTACTGCGGGAAAAGAGCTGCTGCCTGTGACGGCTGACTTGAGAGGACTGGCAGAGCAACTTAGATTGTTGGCCCGAGAAAAAAAAGTTGTCGTGCTGGTTTCAGGCGACCCTGGCTTTTACAGTCTGCTGACCTATTTGCGCCGCTATTTCAGCGCGGACGAACTGGAGGTTATACCTGGGGTGTCTTCTGTTCAAGTTGCTTTTGCCCGCTTAGCCGAGCCGTGGCAGGATGCAGTTTTCTTTTCAACCCACGGACGTGTTGGTGCCGACATCATAAATGACTTGCTCTTGCCGGGGAAAAAAGCGGTGCTGACCGATAAAGTATGGACCCCGGGACGGATTGCCCGGGCCATGCTCGACTGTGGTGCTCGTGATTCTGCGGTTGCGCTTTGTCGCTCACTAACCACCGCCGCTGAAAAGATTTTTTTGACGAAACTATCTGCGTTGACTGACCTGGACGAAGGGGATTGTGTGATGGTGATTATTGATGAATAGACAGTGGCCATATCTTGTGCCTGGCATTCCCGATGATGCTTTTGAGCGCGGTTCTTTGCCAATGACAAAACGGGAGGTGCGAGCGCTGACTATCAGTGCCGCCCGCCTCGCTCCGAATCTTACCGTCTGGGATGTGGGCGCAGGCACCGGCTCTCTCTCTGTGGAAGCGGCGCTGTTTACTCCCGGCGGCCGTGTGCTTGCAGTGGAAAAAAGTCAGGAAGGAGTAATGCTGATTCAGAAAAACAGTCAGCGCTTTGGCGTGAGTCAGATTGAGTTGATCCATGGGGAAGCGCCGCAGGCGCTGCTCGGTTTGCCTGCCCCGGAGAGGGTGTTGATAGGTGGAAGCGGCGGTCGTCTTGAGGAAATATTTACTGTATGTGCCAAGCAACTGCTGGTGGGCGGTATTCTAGTGGCCACTGTTATAGCTCCCCGAAATTTGGTCAAAATTCTGGATGCATTAGCTGCAGCCCCTTTTTCGGAGCCGGAAGGAGTATTTATCCATGCTTCCCGTTTGGAGAAATTGGGCAGAGAAAATTATTTTCGGGCGCAAAATGGGGTTTGGATTATCAGCGCCAGAAAGGAGGAGGCATAAATGCTGCCAGGTGTGTTATACGGTGTTGGCGTAGGTCCCGGTGACAGCTTGCTGATTACGGAAAAAGGGAGAAAAGCATTAGCTGCTTCTACGGCAATCTGTGTTCCCAAATCAAAAGCGGAGCGGGAGAGTGTTGCTCTGAAAGTGGTCAGGCCTTTTTTGCCGGAAGGGGTGTCGGTGGTAGAGCTGCTTTTTCCGATGACGCATAATGAGGATGAATTGACTGCGCACTGGGCAGAAGCCGCCGAAAAGGTAGCGGCGTTGCTGGTAGAACATCGGGCAGTCTCTTTTCTCACCATCGGCGATCCGTTTCTCTACAGTACTTTTGGCTATCTGCTCCAACATTTAAGGCAGACTTGCCCGCAAGTACGGGTAGAGGTTATTCCCGGTGTTTCTTCTTTTAATGCTGCCGCTGCCTTGATCCAAATACCGCTGGTTGAAAAAAACGAAAGGCTGGCGGTTGTACCTGTTCCGCTTAGCTTGGCAGAGTTTAGTGGTTTGGCACAATATGTGGACACCGTGGTTTTTCTTAAAGTATCTGCCGCTTATGATCAAACACTGGACCTATTGGAGAAAAGCGGCTTTGCCGGTGAGGCTTACCTGGTCAGCCGTTGTGGCGGCGTCGATGAGTTTTGGACTAACGACCCCTTTTCCCTGCGCGGTCAAACTGTAGACTACCTTTCGTTATTGATTGTTAAAAGGAGGAAGAGTTGATGACTGTCTGGTTTGTAGGCGCCGGACCGGGAGATCCGGAATTAATTACGTTAAGGGGAGTGCGTCTGTTGCGGGAGGCTGAGTTGGTAGTTTATGCCGGCTCTCTGGTTAACAAAGCTGTTTTGATTCACGCTAATCCCGGAGCTCTGCTGATTGACAGCGCAAGCCTTGCTCTTGACGAATTGGTGGGGATAATGGCGGAAGCGGTGACAAAAGGGCGGCAAGTAGTGAGGCTGCATACAGGTGACCCGGCACTTTTTGGCGCTATCCAGGAACAGATGGATGCGCTTCAACAGTTGGGGATTAAAAGCGTAATGGTGCCGGGCGTGTCATCCTATGCAGCGGCAGCCGCCGCAGTTGGGCGGGAACTGACAATGCCGGAAATTACGCAGACGGTGATCATTACCAGAATGGGTGGACGCACGCCTGTGCCTGAAAAGGAAAACTTACGCTCGCTGGCGTCCCACCAGGCAGCCATGTGTATTTTTCTCAGCGTGGGGATGATTGAGCAGGTAGTTTCGGAGTTGTTGTCTGCTTATCCAAAAGAAACTCCGGTGGCGGTGGTGGAAAAAGCATCTTGGCCGGAAGAACGGGTTATCCAGGGCACATTAGCTGAGATTGCGCAAAAAGTCAGCGAGGCAGGCGTGACAAAAACAGCGATGATTCTTGTCGGGGATTTTCTGGCGGGGGAGAAGAAGAGAAAGTCTCGTCTTTATGCGGCAGATTTTAGTCATGGGTTTCGGGAAGAAAAAAAATGAGTAGCTCAGTTATTGCAATTACGCCAGGGGGGCGCCGATTAGCCCTGGAAATCGGCGGAGCATGCGGCTTTACCGTTTGGTTGCCGAAAGCACTGTGTGAGCCGGAGGACGATGCCCATTCTTTCACTGTGTTGCGTGAGTTGATTTGCCAGCGCTTCCAAACCGATGAGGCATTAGTCCTTATTATGGCGTGTGGTATCGCTATACGGATCTTGGCTCCGCTGTTGAGGAATAAGCAGTCTGATCCGGCGGTAGTGGTAATGGACGAGGCAGGACGGTTTGCTATTTCCTTGCTCTCCGGGCACTGGGGAGGCGCCAATGCGTTGGCCGAGCGCTTGGCGCAGACAGTGGGCGCTCTGCCGGTAATTACAACAGCTACTGACGCAAAAGGTCTCTATGCAGTTGATCTTTTTGCCAGGGAGATTGGCGTCAAACCGGAACCTTTTTCTCTGATCAAAACGTTTAATGCAGCAATGTTGCGCGGAGAAAAGATTGCCGTTTTCACGGATCTGCCTGCTGGTCAACTGCCTTGTGGCAACGGGCTTTTATTTTTCCCTTTCTCCCGTTTTGCCGTCGGTGAGCAGTTTTCCTACAGGGCGTTGCTTACAAATCGGCTTAAGATTCCGGGGGCCGGAGAGGGTGATCTCTTTTTGCGTCCCCCTAATCTATTTCTTGGGGTGGGCTGTCGGCGCGGGACTTTGGCAGTACAAATTTTAACTGCGATTGCCAGTGTGCTGGAGCGTTTTAACTTGGCTGCCGCCAGTGTGGCGGCGCTTGCCAGTATCGACTGTAAGCGTCAGGAAGAGGGCCTGCGGCTGGCTGCGCAAGAACTTGGGCTGCCGGTAAGCTTTTACAAGCCGGAGCAAATAAAGAGGGTGAGTGTATCTTGTCAACAGTCGGCATTTGTTCTAAAAGCTATGGGGGTGGGAGCAGTATGCGAACCGACAGCGATTCTGGCAGCGAGTGGCGGTCGATTGCTAGTGTCGAAACAGATAATGAATGGAGTAACGGTGGCAGTGGCGGAGGCAGAATATCCGTGGTCGGCCTCGGACCCGGCGGGGAAGCGACGTTAACGCCTCAGGCTAAAGAAGCACTGCTGCAGGCGGAAGTGGTGGTGGGTTACACAACTTATCTTAAGCTGATTGAGCCTTTAATTGCAGACAAAGTAATTATCGCCTCCGGGATGAAAAAAGAGACTGACCGTGCACGTGCCGCCGTGGCAGAGGCGCTGACAGGCAAACATGTCGCGGTCGTTTCAAGCGGCGACCCCGGTGTCTACGGTATGGCAGGCCCGGTATTAGAAGTGGCGCCGCCAGGTTTGGCTGTTTATGTTATTCCCGGCGTAACTGCGGCTACAGCGGCAGCAGCGCTGTTAGGGGCCCCGCTGACTCATGACTTTGCAGTCATCAGCCTGTCTGATTTATTGACACCTTGGGAGACTATTGCCCGGCGCCTTGCTGCTGCTGCAGAGGCAGATTTTGTACTTGTTCTCTACAATCCGCGGAGCAAAGGCAGAGCAGACCATTTGCAAAAGGCATTGGAGATAATCATGCGCCACCGTGATATTTCCACCCCGGTCGGGATCGTCAAAGATTGTGGACGCGCAAAAGAAAAACAGATAATTAGCACACTGGCTCTGCTTTCGCCGCAAGATGTCGATATGACTACTACGGTAGTAGTCGGAAATAGCCAGACCAAACTAGTGCACGGCCGCATGGTTACACCGCGAGGATATAGATTATGATTTTGCTGCTGGGTGGCACAAAGGATGCCAGAGAGCTGGTCGCAGCGATTAATGCCGCTTTTCCCCGCACGATGATTGTGGCCACAGCGGTCAGCAGCTATGGTGCCGACTTGCTGCGGCAGCAAGGAGGCTGTGTAGTGTTGCAGGGCGCGATGGATAGCATTGCCCTGACCGGCTTTATCAGGGAAAAAGAGGTGCGTGCCGTGGTAGATGCTACCCATCCTTACGCGGAGCAAGTTACAGCAGAGGCGAATCGCGCTGCGGCCGAAACAGGAGTTACTTACCTTCGTTATGAACGACCGCCGGCCAATATTCCGGCCGGAGAAGGTGTTTACTATGTTTCAGATTTCACTGCGGCAGCACAAAGCGCTGCTCGCCTGGCACGGGTAATTTTTCTGACAATCGGTTCCCGACGTCTGCAGGAATTTCTCTTGGCGCTGCCGCCGGGGAAGAAGGTGGTGGCTCGTGTCCTCCCCGAGGAAGAAAGTATTCGCCAGTGCCGTGAGCTGGGGTTGTCACCGGCAGAAATCGTGGCGCTGCAGGGGCCGATTTCTCAGGCGTTGAATGCAGCCCTATTTACTGCCTACGGAGCGGGGGCAGTAGTCGCCAAGGATAGTGGCGAAAGCGGGGGGACGACGGAAAAAGTAGCGGCAGCCAAGGCTTGTAAAATCCCAATCATTTTAGTGCGCCGGCCTTTTTCTCGACCGGGTTATTCCTCCTTCCAGCAGATTATCTCTGCTCTGAAAAAATTGCAGGTTTAGAATTGTCTTTTGGCTGTAACTACTGGAGGTGCTAATGTTGAAGCGAGCAATATTGTTGGTTGGGCATGGCAGCAGGCGCAGTGAGGCAAATGAGGCGTTGGTTAAGCTGCGAGAGATGACGGAGCGGAGGCGTCCCGGTGCAAAGATTGCCTATGGGTTTCTACAGTTTGCCAAACCTAACTTGCGGGAGGCACTTGATCACCTTGATGACGGTGAATTGGAAGAAGTGACGATTGTGCCGGTATTTCTTTATGACGGAATTCACATGCAGGAAGACATCCCGTCAATTCTAGCCGAAGAAGCTGTGCTGCGCCCTCATCTGCGTTTGGTGCTGGCGCCTGTGCTGGGGATAGACGAGCGGATGGCGGAGATTATTTGGGATCGCGTAGACGCGGCGCCAAAACTGTAGGAGGTACTATGGATTACTGTAAAAACCCGCAGGAAATTGAAAAAAAAAGTATGGCAATTATCGAAGAACGATTGGCAGGCTTCCCCTTCGATTTGCCGCAAAAACCTGTTATCAAGCGAGTGGTGCATACCACAGGCGATATCTCTTTTGCTGAAATTACAATTTTTAGTGATAAGGCATTAACTGAGGGGGTGGCAGCGCTGGCAACCGGTGCGCCGGTTTATTGCGACGTGGAAATGGCCCGCTCCGGAATCAATCGGCAAGCGGCTGCTGCTTTAGGTTTGCAGCTTACCTGTCTGATTCATGAGCCGACGGTGGCAGCTGAAGCTAAAGCGCTTGGAACAACGCGGGCGGCAGTTGCCATGAACAAAGCGTTGGCAGCCCATCCTCGAGGCGCTATTTTTCTCATCGGCAATGCGCCTACCGCTTTGTTTGTCCTGCTTGAGGCGGTAAAAGCAGGCAGGGCCGAACCTGCTCTGCTGATTGGGACACCGGTGGGCTTTGTGGGTGCAGCTGAATCTAAGGAATGGCTCACCGAATTTCATTTTCCCTGGATTACCGTTCAAGGTGAAAAAGGTGGCAGCACCGTAGCTGCAGCGATTATGAATGCTTTGCTGGCAATGGCCCTAAATGCTGGGAGGGGCGAAGGAGGAACCGGCAGATGAAACGGATCCTGATAGCCGGGACTCACAGCGGTGTAGGCAAGACGATGTTGACTGCAGGTTTGATCTGTGCCCTGCGCCGCCGCGGGCAGCATGTTATACCATTTAAGGTAGGTCCTGATTATATCGACCCTGGTTTTCATGCTGCAGCAGCCGGTGTCCCCGCCGGCAATCTGGACAGTTGGATGATGGCGCCGGAGCAAGTTTTGGAAATTCTCCATCGTCGTGTGCCGGCAGATGCTATTGCGGTGATTGAGGGTGCGATGGGCATATATGATGGCCGTAAGGGTCAAGGGGAGATTGGCAGTTCAGCACATGTGGCTAAAATCACCGGAACACCGGTGTTGCTGGTGGCTAGCGGAGCTAAAATGGCCAGAAGCGCCGCAGCACTGATTGGTGGATATCTTCAATTTGACCCTGCTGTGCCATTTGCGGGTATTGTTTTAAACCAACTCTCCGGCGAGAGTCATTTTCAGCTTTTAAAGGAAGCGGTGAAGAGCTATCTGACTTTGCCGGTCTTTGGCTATTTGCCTAAAGATAGTCGCGTCACTGTGCCGGAGAGGCATCTGGGGCTTTTGCCGGCCGCAGAAAATGACGATCTAGAAAAACTGTTTACACTTTTGGCAGACCTGGTAGAAGAAACGATAGATGTAAATGCAGTATTGGCATCAGCCTCTGCTGCCGGGCCGCTAGCGGAAGCAAATCATAAAATTTTCCCTGCTCAGAGCGAGCGATTTAGTTGTCGTATTGCCGTAGCACGCGATGAAGCCTTCAGTTTTTATTATGCGGAAAACTTGGAACTGCTGAGCTGTTTTGGTGCGGAACTGGTTCCTTTTTCGCCGCTGCATGACGAAAGACTGCCGGAGGAGTGTCACGGCATTCTGTTAGGCGGAGGTTTTCCCGAAGTCTTTGCTGCTAAACTGGCACAGAACGAGGCGATTTTGCAGTCAGTTAAAGCGGCAGCGCTGGCAGGGATGCCTATTTATGCCGAGTGTGGTGGTTATATGTATTTAGCGCAGGAATTGCAGAATTCGCTGGGAGAGGCCTGGCCTATGGCCGGTGTTTTTCCGGGCCGTGCCGTCATGAGGAAAAAGCGCAGAGCGCTAGGTTATGTGGAAGTGAGTGGTTTAGCGGAAAACTTTTTGCTGCCGGAAAATGAGACGTGCCGTGGTCATGAATTTCACTGGTCTGAAATGGAGCAGATTTCTGCTCCAGTCCTCTTCCGCAAGCTGCCGCAAGGCGAAATGGGCGGGGAACGCTATGCCAACTGCCAAGGGTCTTATTTTCATTTACATTTTTTAAGTAATCCCGGTATAGCGCGCCGCTTCGTAACTGCCTGTACAAACTATGCCGGGCAGGGTGGAAGCTGAGATGAAAAAAGCTGAAAAAGGAAAGTTGGTCTTAATTTTAGGTGGTGCCCGCAGCGGCAAAAGTCGGCTGGCGGAAGAGATGGCGCTTGCCTCGGGAGGGAAAACCGTCTATCTTGCCACAGCTACAATCCGTGACGAAGAAATGGCTCAGCGAGTAGAGATTCATAGAAAAAGGCGTCCGTCTGACTGGACTACGCTGGAGGAAAATTGCGACTTGCCGGGGGCGCTGGAGAAAATTTCAGCGGATACCGAAACAGTGATTGTCGACTGCCTGACGCTTTGGCTCACCAATAAGCTTTTGCCCTCTTACAGCGAAGATGCTACCTTTGCAGAGTTGGCAAGCGTGGAAAAGGAAATTAGCGAGTCACTTGGCCGTTTCTGCCGGGCGGCTAAAGAAAGGCTGTTCAAAACCATTTTAGTCGCCAACGAAGTGGGCTGCGGCATTGTGCCGGAGACACAGCTTGGCAGATTTTTTCGTGACTTGGCGGGCAGGGCTAACCAGTTGGTTGCCAAAGAGGCGGATGAAGTA
>JAGXTL010000020.1 GCA_018333635.1 Dethiobacter sp. | reverse complement strand
TTGTTGGAGGGAGAGGGGAGTTGTTGGAGGGAGAGGGGAGTTGTTGGAGGGAGAGGGGAAGTGCGCAGTTATTTGCGGTTGAAAAAGTGCGGCGCATCAATTATAATTAACACGTCATCTGCTGGTACACAGCAAAAAGCATGCTGCTAACTTTGCTGAAGGAAAAGGGCGGTTGCTCAAAACCGACATGTTAAACACTCTGCAAAAAGCATGCTGCTAACTTTGCTGAAGGGGTGCTTAGTGAAGTGAAATATGGGGGTGGCGCGGTGAAAACAAGGCTGGAAGCATTACGTGAGCAATTTAAGGAACATAAACTGACCCCGCAACGCAGAGTGGTTTTGCAAACATTGCTTGAGAACCAAGAGCTGCATATGAGCGCGGAAGAAGTTTATGTTTTGGCCAAGGAAAAGGATTCCGAAATTGGTTTTGCCACTATTTACCGCACGCTGGACTTATTGGCGGAATTAAACATTGTCCATAAATTAAATTTTGGTGACGGGCGCAGCCGCTATGAACTGTGCAATCTGCCGTCCGAGCACCATCATCATCATCATTTAGTCTGTTTAAATTGCAACCAAATTCTTGAGGTAAAAGAGGATTTGCTTCAGCAGCTGGAAACCCTGATCGAGCGGGAGCATGGCTTTCAAATTGTCGATCACCGTGTGCAAGTTTATGGCTACTGTTCCGATTGTAAAGAAAAATGACTTCAAAACACGGAGGAAAAATTATGAGCAAAAAAAAGATAAAGGCTTTGCGTTTGGCGAGCCTTTTTTTGCTGATATTGCTGTTGGCGCCTTCCCTTGGAGAAACTGTTACGCCACCTCCTATAGAAGACGGAGAATCTGTAGTTTTGCGCGGACTCGTTCTGGCCGTGGAAGACTTGGAGCCGAATGAAGAGACGCAGGATTTCGTCCGGTTGGAGCAAATGGTTACTGTCGAAATCACCAGCCAGCCCTTTCAAGGCCAGCAGTTTACTATCCTTAATTCTCTGATGGGGCATCCGTTGTTTGATTTATATTTGACGGAGGGACGACGGGTTATCCTCTGGGGAGAAGTGGATCAGGGCGGGGAGCTTCGTGCCATTTACCTGCAGGATTTGGTTCGCGATACTTACCTTTACCTGATTGGCGCTTTATTTGTTTTGTCGTTGCTGATTGTCGGCCGGGCAAAAGGGTTGCTAACGGTCGTGACTTTGGCGATCACCGTGGTGGCAGTGGCCCAAATTCTTTTGCCGCTGATTATCAGAGGCTATCCGCCTATCCCTGTCACACTGCTGGTAGCTGCCGGGATAACTGTGCTTACGTTGGTGGGTACCGGCGGCTTGCAAAGAAAAACTGCCGCAGCAGCTATCGGTACTGTTGGTGGTGTGCTTGTGGCAGGGCTGCTGGCATTTTGGATAGGCGATGCCGCCAATCTTACCGGCTTTTCCAGCGAGGAAGCGCAAATGCTTCTTTACATGGAAGGAGGGCCCATCGACGTGCGCGGGCTTTTGTTTGCCGGTATAATTATTGGCGCGCTTGGCGCAGTGATGGATGTGGCCATGTCTATTGCCGCTACATCGCATGAGGTGTATTGTGCCAATCCGGCAATTTGTCTGCGCGATCAGATTAAATCGGCCATGAATGTGGGCCGGGACGTGATGGGCACAATGGCCAATACATTGATTTTGGCGTATGTGGGTACTTCAATGCCGCTATTGATCTTGTTTATGGGCTATGATGCCCAATTTCTCACTATTGTGAACTCAGATCTTGTGGCTACGGAAGTTGTGCGGGCCATGGCCGGAAGTATCGGTTTGGTTGCCGCTATTCCGCTGACGGCAGTTTCTGCCGGTCTGCTTACTGTTCGAAAAAAGAAGGCCTTTATGCAGTAAAGTAGTCATTTTGCCCTCACCCTAACCCTCTGCCAGAGGGAGAGGGGATTTGTAGGGTTTTTCTCCTCTGCCAGAGGGAGAGGGGATTTGTAGGGGAGTAGTATAAAGGTTAGTGTTTAGAATGGGGGAGTTAGCGAAAATGGGGGAAGCATATCAGAAAAAAAAAGCACGGTTGGCAGCCTTGTTGCAGGAAATGGGCAGCGTCCTGGTAGCCTTCTCCGGTGGTGTTGACTCTTCCGTGCTGCTGGCCATGTCGGTTCGCACATTAGGCAATAATGTATTGGCCGTTACCGCTGTCTCGGAAACTTATCTGCCGGAAGAACTGAAGGCAGCGCAAGAACTGGCAGCAACACTGTCTGTGCCGCTGGAAGTAATTGAAACAATGGAGTTGTCCATTCCCGGGTTTGCAGAAAACCCACCGGAGCGCTGCTATTATTGCAAACAAGAGTTATTTGGCAAGCTTAGTATTTTAGCCGCCAAGCGCGGCCTGGCATTTGTGGCAGACGGCTCTAATATTGACGATACCGCCGATTGGCGTCCGGGCTCAAAAGCGGCGGCTGAGCTGGGGGTACGCAGCCCCTTAAAAGACGCGGGCTTTAGCAAAGAGGATGTCCGTCAACTGGCGCGTGAATTAGGGTTGAAAAATTGGGATAAACCGGCCATGGCTTGTCTTTCCTCGCGTTTCCCATATGGGCAGGCGATTACAAGGGAAAAAGTGGAGCAGGTGGCCGTAGCAGAGCGCTATTTGCGCAGTCTGGGCTTTGTGCAACTGCGGGTGCGCCACCATGGTGATACCGCCCGGCTTGAGCTTCCGGCTGACAGGCTATGTGATGCCGTAACTTTTGCGCCGCAAATCGTCTCCCGTTTTAAGCAATTAGGTTTTACCTACATTTCTCTGGACTTGGCCGGCTATCGCTCCGGCTCGATGAATGAAGTGCTTTAAGCAGAGTTATGGGAGCGGCCGGTCGCTGAAGGCGGCTGCCATTGCCGCGGCATAGATTTTCTTGAGGGGAGCGCCGGAGGCGTCAGCCAGTTGGCGGCAATCCTGGTATTCGGGGGCAGCGTTAATGATCCGATTGCTTGCTTCGGCAACTTTGACTCGAACCGGACCGTAGGCGGTTTCCACGCTGATTATGCGGCGGGGGAGCATCAGCTTCTCTGCAGTCAGCCGGCGGATGCCAAGAGTCGTCGTTTCGGTAAAAATGATCGCCAAGAGAAGTTCTTCCTGTTTCTGACCGGCCAGCACCGAGAGCATTACTCCGGGGCGGCCCTTTTTCATCTGTACCGGGACAAGTGTTACATCCAGCGCGCCGGCCGCAAAAAGTTTTTCTGAAATATAGCTGTAAAATTCAGGGTTCATGTCGTCTATGTTTGCTTCCAGTATGACAGTCTCTTCGCGCAGGTATCCAGCCGCGGGGGCAGCAGCCTCACCGACGATCACGCGCAAGAGGTTAGCGATTGAAAGCTCCTTTTTCCCGGCGCCGTAACCGCTTTTGCTGACAGTCATGCTTGGCAGCGGGCCAAACTCTGCCAGGGTGGAGAGAACGGCTGCCCCGGTAGGTGTGAGCAGTTCCGCTTCAATGCCGCGCGAATAGACCGGAACGCCGCTTAACAGTTCCAGAGTGGCGGGCGCCGGGATTGGCAGCTCGCCATGGGCGCAGCGTACAAACCCGCTGCCGCTATGGAGCGGGGAAGAATAGATTTTCTCTGCTCCGAGCGAGTAAAGAGCGGCTGCGATACCTACAATGTCTACGATGGAATCGACTGCTCCCACTTCGTGAAAGTGGACGTCTGCCGGTGCTTTGCCATGAATTTTCCCCTCTGCTTCCGCCAAGCGGCGAAAGACTGCCAGGCTAACGGCTTTCACTTGCGGCGAGAGGGCAGAAGTTTCCAGCATTGCCGCAATCTGATGATAGTGCCGGTGCGTTTGTTGTTTTTCTGTTATTGCCACAGTTAAGTCCAGGGCTGAGATTCCTTTTTTCAGCACACGTTTTAGTTCAAGTTCGTAGCCGGTCAGCGGCAGGCAAGCCAACTCCTGCTTTACTGCCTCAAGCGGCGCACCGGCATCAAGTAGCGCCGCCAACAGCATATCGCCGCTGGCGCCGGCAAAGCAGTCAAAGTAAATAATTTTCATTGTTGGTTTCAATCTCCTTTGTGCATTCGTTTCTTACAGTTTATCACAAACAGACCCGTTGGATAAGCAGCAGTCCTTTGACAAAATAATGTTTGCAGGAATTTTTGGTTAAACTGTCGAAGCAATAAATTTTCCGGCACTGTTTTGAGCAGTGTTATCGACTAACGACGTCCGGGGAGGTCTCTCTTAGTGCACAAAAAAATCGCCGGCACACTGATTTTCGACGCAAAAGAAGCGCTTGCCGCTCCTCTCGTGCTGGCGGAGGCAGCCCGCATCTTGGCCGACGGAGGATTAGTGGCCTTTCCCACAGAGACTGTCTATGGTCTGGGAGCCAACGCACTGGACGCTCAGGCGGTGCAAAAAATCTATCTTGCCAAAGGTCGTCCCAGTGACAATCCGTTAATTGTGCATCTTGCAGAATTTGCTCAGTTGCAAGAACTGGCATGTGAGATTCCGCCGGAAGCAGAAAAATTGGCGCGCCATTTTTGGCCCGGGCCGTTAACGCTGGTTTTAAAAAAGCGGCTCGTGGTGCCGGATATTGTTACAGGCGGCTTGGACAGTGTGGCGGTGCGCATCCCGGCTCATCCTGTAGCGCTGGCCTTGCTGCGCGCCTTTGGACGACCGCTAGCCGCTCCCAGTGCCAATCTGGCCGGCAGGCCTAGCCCCACGAGCGCCCAACATGTCATAGATGATCTGGCAGGGAAGATTGATGCGGTGCTGGACGGAGGCATCTGCGCTGTCGGCGTGGAATCAACCATTCTCGATATTCGCGGCGGCTGCCCGCTCCTTTTGCGCCCAGGCGGCGTTACCCCTGAACAGATAAGCATTCTCTTAGAAAAGGAATGTTTGCCATGTACCTGGCAGGAGGACACGGCAATGCCTCCTCCTTCTCCCGGGTTGAAATATACTCATTATGCGCCGCAAGTCCCGCTCTGCCTGGTATTGGCGTCTCCGGAAAAGATTCTCGCTGAAATTGCCCGCCTGCAAGATGTTTGCCGGAGGCAGGGCAAGCATGTGGGCTTCCTGCTTTCCAGAGAACTGGCGGCTGAGTTTGACGCTGAAACGGTGGAAATACTGGGCAGCCGCACTAATGCGGCAGAGCTGGCAACCAATCTTTACGGAGCGCTGCGCAGGCTTGACAAGAGTGCGGCAGAGGTGATTATTGCAGAGGGCTATAGTGAGGCAGGTTTGGGCCTGGCGGTGATGAACCGACTGAAAAAAGCGGCGGGATCTCGTGTGCTCGTGCTGGAGTGAAGAAGATGATGGCAAAGAAGAGCTTGTTATTTATTTGTACCGGCAACACCTGCCGCAGCCCCCTGGCAAAAGCATTGACTGAGGCGGCTCTTGAAGCGGCGGGAGTGCATGGCTGGGAAGTAGTTTCCGCCGGGCTGGCTGCCCACCCGGGAATGCCTGCAAGCGCTGAGGCCGGCGCTGTGGCCCGGGATGCCGGATTGGACTTGACGTTACATCGCGCTAAGCCTCTTTCAGCCGAACTTTTGGCAAGAGCTGAACTCGTACTGGTGATGACAGCCGGACATAAAACGGCGCTGCTCTCCGGCGCTGGCGGGTACAAGTACAAGGTTTATACAGTTAAAGAGTATGTGGGCAGGGAAGGCGATGTGGCTGACCCTTTCGGCGGCGGCTTGGCGAGTTACCGTCAAACGGCACGAGAATTGCACAATCTGGTAAACTTACTGGTCGAAAAGTTAAATGTAAAGTGAACGCGCAGGATTTCCCTGCTTAAGGGAGAAAATTAGAGGCTAAGGGGAGTGTTTATGAAAATTGCCATCGCCAGTGACCATGGAGGTTTTAGGTTAAAAAAACAAGTAGCCGCTTATTTGCAGGAGAACGGCTACTCCTATCAGGATTTTGGCACATTGTCTGACGAAGCTGTTGATTACCCTGATTTTGCCTTGTCGGCAGCGCAGGCAGTGGCCGGCGGTGAATATGCTCTGGCGATTCTCTGCTGCGGCACAGGGGTGGGAGTAAGCATTGCGGCCAATAAAGTGCCGGGGATCAGGGCAGCCAACTGCAGCGATCCTTTCTCTGCCAGGCTGAGCCGGGAACATAATGATGCTAATGTGTTGACTTTGGGTGAGCGTGTTTTAGGGTGCGGCCTAGCGCTGGAGGTGCTGGCAGCCTTTCTGCAAGGTCGCTATTTGGGTGGACGCCATGCCTGTCGTGTCGAGAAAATAAGAGAAATTGAAGTTAAATTTTTGGGTCGGGGAGAAGCGGACCGTTAAGGAGGTAGGAAATTGTCAACGCTAAATTTGGTTGACCCGGAAGTCGCCCGGGCTATAGCCCTTGAGCAGAAGAGGCAGCAGAACAAAATTGAGCTGATTGCCTCAGAGAACTATGTTAGCCGCGCGGTGTTGGAAGCGCAAGGGTCAGTGCTGACGAACAAGTATGCTGAAGGATATCCCAGCAAGCGCTACTACGGCGGCTGTGAATTTGTTGACCAGGTAGAAATTTTAGCACGGGAGCGGGTTTTGGAAATTTTCGGCGCCGGACACGCTAACGTGCAGCCTCATTCCGGCGCCAGCGCCAATCTGGCAGTCTATCTTGCGGCGCTGAAGGTGGGTGACACCGTTTTGGGAATGAATTTATCCCACGGAGGCCACCTGACCCATGGTTCGACCGTTAATATTTCCGGAAAGTATTTTAATTTTATTTCTTACGGGGTTTCCAGGGAGACGGGCTATCTCGATTATGAGCAAGTGGAGAAGCTGGCTTGGCAACATAAACCACGCATGATTGTGGCTGGTGCCAGTGCCTATCCGCGTATCATCGACTTTCCGGCGCTGCGTCGGATTGCGGATGGTGTCGGCGCTTATTTGCTGGTGGACATGGCGCATATTGCCGGTCTTGTGGCGGCAGGGGTTCATCCCTCTCCGGTGCCTTACGCCGAGTTTGTCACTTCCACTACACACAAAACCTTGCGTGGTCCGCGGGGCGGCTTGATTCTCTGTCGGAAGGAATATGCTGCTGCGGTTGATAAAGCAATTTTCCCCGGCCTGCAGGGTGGCCCGCTGATGCATGTAATTGCCGCCAAAGCAGTCAGTTTCCATGAAGTATTGCAGCCGGAGTTTTCCAGATATGCCCGCCAAGTAGTGGCCAATGCCAAAGTGTTTGCCGCCCGGCTAAAAGCGCATGGCTTTGACCTGGCTTCCGGCGGAACGGATAACCATCTCTTGCTTTTGGATTTGCGGAATAAAGGGCTTACCGGTAAACTGGCGGAAGAAAAACTGGATTTTGTTGGGATTACGGCTAATAAAAACGCGGTGCCCTTTGATACTGAAAGCCCCGTTGTGACGAGTGGGCTCCGCATAGGCACGGCGGCTGTCACTTCACGCGGTATGCAGGAAGGTGAAATGGAAATTATTGCAGATTTGATTGCGGAAACTTTGGCAGGAAGAAATGATGATTTGCTCAGAGAGTCTGTGGCAGCCCGGGTGGCCAAGCTCTGTGCCGCTTTTCCAGTTTATGAGTAATCCGGAAGAGGTGAAAGAGATGCGCCCGTCCTGGGATGCATACTTTATGGAGATAACCCGGGTGGTGGCCAGTCGCTCCACTTGCCTGCGCCGCAAAGTGGGTGCAACCATTATTAAAGATAAACGGATTTTAACCACCGGTTATAACGGAGCACCAAAAGGTCTTGCTCATTGCCAGGAGGTAGGCTGTATCCGGGCAGAAAAACAGGTTCCTTCCGGTGAGCGCCACGAACTTTGCCGCGCCCTTCATGCAGAACAAAATGCGATTTTACAGGCAGCACTTTACGGCGTATCTATCAGCGGCGCAACCGTCTACTGCACTACGCATCCCTGCGTAATGTGTGCTAAAATGATGATTAACGCTGGGATGAAAGAAGTCGTGATTTCGAAAAGTTATCCCGATCAACTGGCGGCAGAGTTGCTGGAAGAAGCCGGGGTGAGGGTGCGCTATTTTAGCGACGCAGAGAGCGAGGTGACCCATGACTAAAAAGATAAAGGCCATGGTCGTGTTTGGCACGCGACCCGAGGCCATAAAAATGGCTCCCCTTGTTATGCAGCTGAAATGTCATCATCAACTGGAGCCGCTCGTCTGTGTTACTGGTCAACATCGAGAAATGCTGGACCAGGTTCTGGCTCTCTTTGGCATTGTGCCTGATTTTGACCTGAACATTATGCAAAGCGGGCAGACACTAACTGAGATAACAGCACGCTCGCTGATTGGTCTGGAAAAAGTTTTTAACGAAGCGCGCCCCGACATAGTCTATGTGCACGGAGACACGACTACTACCTTTGCGGGAGCGCTGGCTGCTTTTTATGGCCAAATCCCGCTTGCCCACGTTGAGGCGGGTCTGCGGACCGGTCAAAAGTATGCGCCCTATCCGGAAGAATTAAATCGCAAGCTAACCGGCGCACTGACAGATCTGCATTTTGCCCCTACAGCAAGCGCTAAGGAAAACTTGTTAGCCGAGAACGTGCCTGAGGCGCAGATTTTTGTTACCGGCAACACCGTGATTGACGCTTTGCGCCATACTGTTAAAAATGATTATCTTTTTTCCCGTTCTGAATTAAACAGTTTGCCCAGCGATAAGCGCCTATTGCTGGTGGAAGTGCACCGGCGGGAGAATTTGGGAGCGCCGCTGGCCGCAATTTGCCGCGGTTTGCGTCGCGTGGCGGCGGAAAATCCTGATGTGTTCATGGTTTTTCCAGTTCATAGAAACCCCGCGGTGAGGGAGCCTGTCAACAAATATCTGGCCGGTTTGGAGCGAGTGCTTTTAATTGAACCTTTGGATGTGGCCGATTTTCATAATCTGATGCAGAAAAGCACGCTTATCTTTACTGATTCCGGCGGAGTGCAGGAAGAAGCTCCATCCTTAGGGGTGCCGGTACTCGTCTTGCGAGACGTCACAGAACGTCCGGAAGCTGTGGCGGCAGGCACTGTAGCTCTGGTAGGCAGCGCGGCAGACCGCTTGGTGGAAGCGGCCGCAAATTTGCTGACAGATAAAGCTGCTTACGCGAAAATGGCTAATGCCATCAACCCATACGGCGACGGCCGCGCAGCAGAGCGAATTGTTGCTGCTACCGCTTGGCATTTCGCTGAAAGCGGAACGCGGCCGGCGGATTACTTTGCAAATCAGCCGGCAGCAGTGTTCAGGGCAGAGGAGAAGAGGAATGGAGGAGATTAAAATAAGAGAAGTAGTTGTGGTCGGGGCGGTCCGTACTGCGGTCGGCAGTTTTGGCGGCAGTTTAAAAGATGTGAGCGCGGTAGATTTGGGGGCATTAGTTATTAAGGAAGCGCTGCGCCGTGCCGGTGTGGATGGCAGTCAGGTTGACGAAGTGATCATGGGGAATGTGCTGCAGGCTGGCTTAGGCCAAAATCCGGCACGGCAGGCGGCGCTGCGCGCCGGACTGCCGGTGAGTGTGCCGGCTTTTACTGTCAACAAAGTATGCGGCTCCGGTTTAAAGGCGATCAATCTAGGGTCTGCAGCCATTATGATGGGTGATGCGGATGTGGTGGTGGCAGGCGGCATGGAAAATATGAGCCAAGCGCCCTATCTTTTGCCGAGCGCCCGTTGGGGGCAGCGCATGGGCAACGGTACTCTGGTTGATTCTCTCCTGACAGATGGGCTTACCTGTGCTCTTGACGGAATTCACATGGGAATTACTGCCGAAAACATTGCTGCTGATTTTTGTCTGCCCAGGGAAGAGCAAGATGCCCTGGCGGCGGAAAGCCAGCGCCGTGCTGCTGCGGCCATCGCAAACGGCAGTTTTCTTGCTGAAATTATGGCGGTGTCGGTCCCGCAGCGCAAAGGAGAGCCTGTCAGTTTCCATACTGATGAGTTCCCGAAACAAGGCTCTACTGCGGCTGCTTTAGCTAAGCTTAGTCCTGCGTTTAAAAAAGACGGCACGGTAACTGCCGGTAATGCCTCCGGCATTAACGACGGCGCCGCAGCCGTACTGTTAATGTCTGCAGAAAAAGCTAAGGAACTGGGGCTATTGCCGCTTGCTACCGTTGTTTCTTTTGCTTCTGCCGGTGTGGAGCCGAGGATCATGGGCACAGGCCCGATTAAAGCTACGCAAAAAGCATTGGCGAAAGCGGGTCTATCTTTAGGCGACCTGGAGCTAATTGAAGCAAATGAAGCTTTTGCCGCTCAAGCGCTGGCCGTAGCTAAAACACTGGAATTTAATCTGGACATAGTCAATGTAAATGGCGGGGCCATTGCTATTGGCCATCCCATCGGTGCCAGCGGTGCCCGTATTTTTGTTACGTTGCTTTTTGCGATGCAAAAACGGGAGGCGAAAGTAGGGCTTGCCACCCTTTGCATCGGCGGTGGTCAAGGTGTGGCAACCGTGGTCAAGCGATAAAAATCGTCTCGACTAAGCCAAATTTAGTGTGAGCGGGGTATTGTTTGAAAATTTCAAAAATGGTGCTGTATCAGAAAATTTCAAAAATAATCTTTGATTAGGCCGACAAGATTATAAAAGCGGGAAGGGATTTTAAAAATACTGTCGAATATGAATATGGTCAATTCGGGAGAGCCCCTATTCTGTCGGCAAGAACGCTGCAGAAGACAGGAACACGATGATCTTGCCTGAAAATCCCGGAAAATTGCTGGAAACTTTAATGTCAGCACAGCAAAGAGGGGGTCTTTGTGGTAAAGTTTAATCCCGAAGACTACTCGGGTCTTGGTTTAGCAGTGAATCTGGCTCTTTCCATAGCCGTACCGTTGTTCGCGGGGATTCTTTTAGGCCAGTACCTGGGTGAAAAATTTGGCAATCCGCCCTTGTTCATCTTGAGTGGTGTTCTACTAGGGTTGTTTGCAGGGTTTAGGCAGGCTATCAGGTTGCTTCTCAAGAAGTAGCACGGGGGTCGGCCTAGTTTCATGTGTTTGTCTGGCCGGTAGCTGCCGCCGGTTCCTGACATGTTTTCCAAGTATAAGATAAGGGAGGTGAATGTTTTTGTTGGTGGAGATGATTAGAGAGATTCGGTCCGCAGAGGAGCAAGCCGAAGAAATTAAACGAAGTGCGCATCTTGAGGCGCGCAGAATGGTGCAGGAAGCAGAACTGAAGGCGGCTGAAGTCTACCAGCAGTCTGCGGCTGCGGCAGAGGCAGAGGGTCGTCAGGTCGTGGCTGCCGGGGAACAAGAGGGCCAGGGTTTAGTTGCTCCGATTCAGCAGCGTGCGGCGGAAGAGATTGAAAAAATTGTGGCTGCTGCCCGCGGCAAACAGGAAGCGGCAATAACCATGGTTATGGAGAGGATCGTGAAAAGCTATGGGCATAGCTAAAATGAACAAACTCTACCTAGTTGCCCACCAGGCTGAAAAGGATAAGGTTCTGGCCATCCTGCAGCAACTTGGCGTTTTGGAAGTCAGTGATCTGCAGGCCAAGGATGCGGAAGGTCAAGCCTGGGCGGAAATGGTGGAAGAAGACCAGGAGCAGGAAGCTTTGCAGTCACTGGAAGCGCGGCTTGCCGATGTGCGCTTTTCCCTGGATTTTCTGCAGCGCTATTACCCTGCAAAGAAAAGCCTGCTGGCCGCTTTGAACGACAGCAAAATGGTTGTTAATTCCGTGCAGTTAAGCAGTAACGCCGCTGAGTGGGACAAAATAAGCGCTAATGTTTATGCGGCACTGCGCAAGATTGATGAAAAGCTGATGCTCCTGCGTAATGAAGAAACACGTTTGCAAAACCTGAAGGTTCAACTGACTCCTTGGGTAAAGCTGGACGTTCCCCTGGAAGAAATTAAAGCAACAGCGGTGGTTCGGACGGAACTTGGCTCACTGCCTGCGGCTGAATTGGGGCAGGTCAGAGAAGAGCTTGCCGCGGCCGCGCCTGCCTGCTATTTGCAAGAAGTAAATAGTGACCGCGGTGAATCGCTTGTCTTTGTGCTGTATCATCTAGCAGATGCCGACGACGTGCTTGCTATCTTAAAGCAGCACAATTTTAACAGGCAAAACTTTCCGCAACTGCAGGGAACCGCGTCTGAAAACCTAAAGCGCATTGAGCAAGAGCTAGCCAAGGCGGGAAGTGAGCGCACAGCAGCGCTGGCCGGTGCCGCAGAACAGCTAAAATATCGTGACCAGCTAAATTATTTTCTCGATTATCTGACACTGGAGCGGGATAAAAAGCAGGTCGTTTCTAATTTAGCCCGAACGGGCAATGCGTTTATTCTGGAGGGCTGGATTTGCCAGTCGGATTTACCCGGGTTGAAAAAGAAGCTGGCGGCAGCTTGCGAAACGGTGGAAGTTTTAGCCCGTGAGCCCGAAGAAAATGAAGCATTTCCTGTGGTGTTGGAAAACAAGCCGATTTTCGCCCCGTTTGACTTTATTACCAAGCTTTACGGCACACCGGGGCCGCGCGGCCTTGACCCTACTCCGATGCTAGCTCCGTTTTTTATTGTCTTCTTCGGTCTTTGTATGACCGATGCCGGCTACGGCGTGATTATTGCCCTGCTGGGCATTGTCGGCTTGAAGCTGATTAAGACCGGGCCTGCCCGCAATCTGATGTGGATCTTTCTTGCCGGCGGCCTGTCTACCGTGTTTTTTGGCTGGCTGGTGGGCGGATGGTTTGGATTACCGCTGTTTGGCGCGCCACTCTTCTTTGATTCCTTAGAAGATCCGATGCGAATGCTGGTTTACGCTTTTGTGCTGGGTATCATCCAGATCTTCTTTGGTATGGCTATTCAATTTTACCGTCTGGTAAGGCAAGGCAAAATACTGGATGCCATTTTTGACGTAGGGTTCTGGTATCTGCTGATTATCGGCTTGTTACTTTTTATCGCTCCGGGGATGGGCGGCATCGCACAATCGATGGCGCTTGCGGGTGCAGGCGGTTTGATTCTGACCCAGGGACGTGCACAGCCTACTCTCATTAAGAAGTTCTTTTCCGGACTTCTCTCGCTCTACAACATTACCGGTTATCTTAGCGACGTGCTTTCCTACTCGCGTTTGCTGGCGCTCGGTTTGGCCACGGCCGTTATCGCTCTGGCGATTAATACGATGGCTGGGTTGCTCGCCGGACATCCGATAGGTTATGTTGTGATGGTGATTTTATTGCTTGCCGGCCATACGTTTAACCTGATTATCAACACGCTTGGTTCTTACATCCACTCCAGTCGTCTTCAGTATATCGAGTTTTATAACCGCTTTTACGAAGGCGGAGGACGCGCTTTTGTGCCGTTTAGACTGAAAACAAGAAGCATTCAAATTCAGTCTGAATGGCAAAACAAATAGCAAAGAAAATTGTGTTAAAGAAAGTTGTGTTAAAGAGTAGTTTGCCCAGAAGAAATGGGAGAAAAAGGAGGCTTTTTATCAATGATTGAATCTATGACTGGTTTATCTCTCGCAATTGTAGGTGCTGCTTTAGCCGTATTGTTAGCTGGTATTGGGTCTGCTATTGGGATTGGCATTGTTGGCCAGACGGCTGCCGGCGTAGTCACTGAAGACCCGGACAAATTTGGTCCTACCCTTTTGCTTCAGGCGCTGCCTGGGACACAGGGGATCTACGGTTTGCTGATCGGCTTTTTGATCCTCCAGCGTACAGGCATGATTGGCGGTACACCTATGGAAATTAGCATGGCAGAAGGTTGGCTTTTTCTTTTATCCGGTCTGCCCATTGCCTTCGTAGGTCTTATGTCAGCTATCGCTCAGGGCAAAGCTGCAGCAAGCGGCGTATTACTGATTGCCAAGCGTCCGGAAGAACTGGGTAAGGCTATTATTTATGCTGTTATGGTGGAAACATACGCTGTGCTTGCATTGCTGATGTCTATCATGATTCTGTTCGGAATTTAAGGAGGGCTGCCTGATGTCAGGAGCCAACAAGCTCAAGGAAAAGATTTTGGCTGAGGCCGGCAGTCAAGCCGCGGATGTTTTGACTGAGGCTCGCCTTAAATCGTCGGAGATCCTTACCAGGGGCGAGGGAGAAGCTGCTGCCAAGAAGGTCAGCCTGCTGGAACTGGCTGCTGTTCACGCCGGGGAGCGGCGGAGCCGCGCACGGACCATTGCGGAGCTGGACGCCCGCAAAGCTATCTTGGCTGCTAAAGGAAAGATGATTGAGGACACTTTTAAGCAGGCGCTTAGCCGTCTCGGTCTTCTTGATCAAAAAGCGTATCAGGAAATTCTCTTTACCATGCTCCTTGCCGCAGCGCAAACCGGTACTGAAGAAGTAATCGTTTCCCAGGCTGACCGGGCGCGGTTTACACCGGAATTCTTGGCTCGTGTTAATCAAGCGCTGACTCAGCAGGGCAAAAAGGGGAACTTGACTCTCTCCGCTGAAACGAGTGAAATGCAGGGGGGCTTTATCCTGCGCAGCGGTGAAGTGGAAATCAATAACTCCTTTGACTCCATACTGGGGATACAGCGCGACCAGTTGGAGCCGGAAGTGGCGGCAATCCTTTTCAGCTAAAGATCTTAATATTGCTGGAGCGGAGAGAAGAAGTGGTTAATGCCGGCACCGTCCGGCTCATCCCCTTTCGATATTCTGCCTTCGGCTTGAAAGGAGGCTTGGAGCGTGCCAAATAATGACCGGTATGCCTATGCCGTCGGCCGGATCCGTGCTATGGAAACACGGCTGCTGGATCGCGGCAAAATCGATCGTATGGTTGAGGCCAGAAGTGCTGAAGAAGCGCTGAAGGTGCTGGGAGAGAGTGAGTATGGCGAATACCTGGCTGATCTGGGCAGCGTGCATCAGTTTGAAAAGATGCTTGATGCCGAATTGCGCCGTATTTACGTGGAGTTGCGTAAAATCTCCCCAGAGCCTGACCTGATTAACTTTTTTGCCAAGAAGTTCGACTATCATAATCTTAAAGTGCTGATTAAAGCAAACAAATTGGCAGAAAAACGCGATGAACTGCTTGTGCCCGAAGTGGGAAATATTCCCTTGGCTGAGCTGATTCGAGCTGTAGGCGATGATGATTATCGCAATCTGCCTTCCCGCATGCGACAGGCGGCAGAAAAGCTTTCTGAGCTGCTCCGTCTGGACCCTGATCCCCAGCTGGTAGGTCTGCTTTTGGATCGTGCCATGTATCAAGAGCTTGAAGATGCGGTGGACGCTCAGCAGTCATCGTTTCTGAAAGGGTATTTCACCAGTCTGGTCGATTTAATAAATATAAAAACCTATTTGCGCGTCCGCCGCGCCAACCGTCCCAAGGATTTTCTGCAACAGGCATTGTTGCCGAGCGGCAACGTTGATATGAACAAACTTGTGCAGCTGGTAGAGCCGCTGGAAGTGCTGGTGGATCGGCTAATGTTTAGCCCCTACGCTCAAGTGGTGGAAGAAGGGATTCAGATGTATCAGAAAACTGATACGCTGACCCGCTACGAAAAGTTGGCTGACGACCATTTGATTAAGTATGCGAAACAAGCAAAATTTGTGACCTTTGGCCCCGAGCCGATTATTGGCTACCTATTGGCCAAGGAAAACGAAATTAAGATGATTCGCATTATTATGGTCGGGAAAATCAACCAGCTGCCCACCGAAGAGATCAAAGAAAGGTTACGTGATGTCTATGTATAAGGTAGCGGTAGTTGGCGATAAAAACTCCATTTTGGGTTTTAAGGCGCTTGGCGTCGCCACATATCCGGTTACCGGCGGTGACGAAGCGGCCCGCGCCCTAAGTGAAATTGTGCGGGAAAAAGTTGCTGTTATTTGCATTACTGAAGCCGTGGCGGAACAGATTAAGCCGCAGCTGGAAGAGCTGAACAAAAGGCTCCTGCCGGCGGTCGTACTCATCCCAAACAACCAGGGTTCTTTGGGACTGGGGATGATGCAGATCAAGAAAAATGCAGAAAAAGCCATTGGCGCTGATATCTTATTTGGGAAAGAGGGTAGTTAGCTTTGACCAATACGGAAAATGTGGGTAAAATCGTCAAGGTTTCCGGCCCGCTTGTCGTCGCCGAAAACATGACGGGCGCCAAAATGTTTGACGTGGTACGCGTCAGCGACAAGCGGCTGATTGGTGAAATTATCGAAGTGCGCGGAGATCGCGCGTCTATTCAGGTCTACGAAGAGACAAGCGGCCTTGGCCCCGGCGAACCGGTATATTCTACCGGCCTTCCTCTTAGCGTGGAATTGGGCCCTGGTTTGATTGAATCCATTTACGACGGTATTCAGCGTCCTTTGGATGAAATTTTTAACCAGATTGGCGCTAGAATTGCCCGCGGTGTTGAGGTGGAATCTTTAAACCGTCATAAAAAATGGAACTTTGTGCCTACATCAAAAGTGGGCGACGAAGTACAGGCCGGGGACGTGCTGGGTACTGTTCAGGAAACAACTCTGGTCCTCCACAAAATTATGGTCCCGCCCGGCGTGAGCGGCAAGATCGCGTTTCTCCATAGCGGCGAAGCCACTGTGGTAGATACTATCGCCAAACTTGAAAAAGACGGCAAAACGACAGAAGTGCAGATGATGCAAAAATGGCCGGTACGTAAGGGCCGTCCTTACGCAGAGAAGTTGTCTCCCAATGAGCCGCTCTTGACCGGGCAGCGGGTTGTGGACATGTTCTTCCCTGTGGCCAAAGGAGGTACCGCCTGCATCCCGGGGCCGTTCGGCTCCGGTAAAACTGTAACTCAACATCAGCTGGCCAAATGGGCCGACGCGGAAATAGTCGTTTATGTTGGCTGCGGCGAGCGGGGCAACGAAATGACTGACGTGTTAAACGAATTCCCTGAACTAAAGGACCCTAAATCGGGTGAGCCTTTGATGAAGCGGACGGTGTTGATTGCCAACACATCGGATATGCCCGTAGCCGCCCGCGAAGCCTCAATCTACACCGGCATCACACTGGCTGAATATTTTCGTGATATGGGCTACTCAGTGGCACTGATGGCAGACTCCACCTCTCGCTGGGCCGAGGCGCTCCGCGAAATGTCCGGTCGTTTGGAAGAAATGCCAGGTGAAGAAGGCTATCCGGCCTACCTTGGTTCGCGTGTCGCCGAGTTTTATGAACGGGCCGGCAAAGTAACCTGCCTTGGCAGTGACGGCCGTATTGGCGCCCTGACTGCCGTAGGCGCGGTATCGCCTCCCGGCGGCGACCTTTCCGAGCCGGTATCGCAGAATACGCTGCGAATCGTTAAAGTATTCTGGGGTCTGGACGCTGCTCTTGCCTACCGTCGTCATTTCCCGGCCATTAACTGGCTCTTGTCTTACTCGCTTTACACCGATACTTTTGATGAGTTCTATCGCAATAACTTAGGTAGCGAGTGGGTAGATTTGCGCGGGGAAGCGATGCGCATTTTACAGGAAGAAGCGGAATTGGAGGAAATCGTGCGTTTAGTGGGTGTTGATGCCCTTTCCCAGAAGGAACGCCTTGTTTTGGAGACTGCCAAATCTATCAGGGAGGACTTTTTGCACCAGAATTCCTTCCACGAAGTAGACACCTATGCCTCTCTGGAAAAACAGTTTAAGATGATTAAATTGATTATGGCCTTTCATCACGAGGCTAAACGGGCGGCTGAGCGGGGCGCAAACCTCTTGGAGATCTTAAACCTTCCTGTTCGCGATCAAATCGCCCGTGCCCGCTACTTGGCGGAAAGCGATATGGCTCAGATAGATAAAATTGAAACTGCCTTGAAGGAGCAGATTGCCGGTCTTACCGCCGGTGGCGACGACTTCGAGCAGCAGTACGCGTAGGGAAGGAGGAGCCACCATGCAAAAAGAATATCGTACTGTTTCGGAGATTATCGGCCCCTTGATGCTTGTTGAACAGGTGGAAGGCATCAAGTTCGGTGAGCTGGCTGAAATTGAGCTAAAGGACGGTTCAACGCGCCGCGGCCGTGTGCTGGAGGTAAACGATGACAAAGCGCTGGTTCAGATTTTTGAAGGTACCAGCGGGATGAGTGTAAGCGGCTCAAAAGTTCGCTTTTTGGGCAAAGGGATTGAACTGCCGGTTTCCATGGATATGCTGGGACGCGTTTTTGACGGTTTGGGGCGTCCCCGCGACAATGGGCCCAAAATTATTCCCGAACAGCGCCTAGATATTAACGGTTTGCCGCTGAACCCCTATGCGCGCAACTTCCCGTCCGAGTTTATTCAGACGGGTGTTTCCACAATTGATGGCTTAAATACTCTGGTGCGGGGACAGAAGCTGCCCATTTTTTCCGGCTCTGGTTTGCCTCATAATCGTCTGGCGGCGCAAATTGCACGTCAGGCCAGGGTGCTTGGCGGTGAGGGTAAATTCGCTTTGGTATTTGCTGCCATGGGGATTACCTTTGAAGAAGCCGACTTCTTCATCTCTGATTTCCGGAAAACTGGCGCTATTGATCGTTCCGTTCTGTTTATCAACTTGGCGGACGACCCGGCTATTGAACGGATTGCCACTCCGCGGATGGCGCTTACCTGCGCTGAATATTTGGCGTATGAAAAAGGGATGCATGTTCTTGTTATCTTAACGGATTTGACAAACTACGCCGAGGCGTTGCGTGAGATTTCCGCCGCCCGCAAAGAAGTGCCGGGTCGCCGCGGCTATCCAGGCTACCTCTATACTGACTTGGCCACGCTTTATGAACGGGCCGGCCGGATCCGTGGCCGTGAAGGCTCCATTACCCAAATCCCAATCCTGACCATGCCGGAGGATGACAAGACACACCCGATTCTCGACCTTACCGGGTACATTACGGAAGGGCAGATTATGCTCAACCGTTCCTTGAACCGGAAAGGGATCTATCCTCCTGTTGACGTCCTGCCGTCCCTTTCCCGTCTGAAAGATAAAGGGATTGGCAAAGGCAAGACCCGTGAAGACCATGCGGACGTCTTAAACCAGCTTTACGCTGCCTATGCGCGCGGTAAAGAGGCAAAAGAATTGGCGGCAATCCTTGGTGAGGCGGCACTCAGCAATTCCGATAAGATGTTTGCCCGTTTTGCTGACGAATTTGAAAACCGCTACATTAAACAGGGCGAAAATGAAAACCGCAGCATTGTGGATACTCTCACCATTGGTTGGGAGCTGTTAGCCCTTCTGCCTCGCACGGAACTTAAGCGTGTTCGCGATGAGTATCTGGAAAAGTACCTGCCCGTTAAGGGGGAGTAAGGTATGGAGATCCGCGTAAACCCTACAAGGATGGAGTTTAACCGTCTCAAAGGACGGCTCAAAATGGCTCAGCGCGGCCACAAACTTCTTAAAGATAAGCGCGACGAGCTGATGCGCGTTTTCCTGAAATTGGTTCGGGAAAATAAGGAATTGCGCACCAGTGTGGAAAAGGAGCTTTCCCGTTCTTTTGCCAACTTCCTCTTGGCTAGTGCTGTGATGTCGGGGGAAACGCTGGAAGAAGCGATCATGTATCCTAAAGCAGCCGTGAAGGTAGACGTAAAAACGAAGAATGTGATGAGCGTGCATGTCCCGCAAATCACCAATTTGGAAGACAAGGAGACGGAAGGCGACGCCACGCCATATGGCTTCGCTAATACTTCCGGCGAGCTGGATTCTTCCATTGACACGCTGGCCAAGGTGTTGCCGCATTTGATTCGCTTGGCTGAGTTGGAAAAAGCGGTCTACTTGCTGGCCGACGAAATTGATAAAACGCGCCGCCGTGTTAACGCTTTGGAGCACGTTCTCATTCCGCAGCTTCAGCATACCATTAAGTATATCAGCATGAAACTGGATGAAAACGAACGAGGCGCGCTAGTCCGTCTGATGAAAATCAAAGACATTGTTCGCGGAGATAAAAAGTAACAGCTTGCATAACTAAGGCCGCCGTGATTTCACGGCGGCCTTAGTTATGCAAGCGTAATCTATTGGAGAGATATGGCGTTATGGCAAGCGAGCGCCTTAAAATGCCAGAGAATATCTTGGATGTGTTGGAGCATTTGCAGGTAGATTACAGAAGCTTTAGGGTGGCAGACGTTCTTGCAGAGGCGGTCCTCATGCGTCAGAGTGCTGTTTGCCGCATAACTCCGCAGCTCTTCCACTTCTTTTTCAACATGCTTTTCAATCAATTCGTTACAGGTGCGCAAAGCATCAGCCACATGCGGCAATAAGTCGCTGCTCCGCTTCAACAGCCCGCTCATTTCAGCCATGGCTTCTTCGCTAAAGAGCACTTTATTTTTTATTTTGCTCTCCACATGGTCCGTCAAGCGCAAAACGTCATAAAAAACTTTGCTCAGGTTGATCGAGATCCCTTGGATAGCCAATGCCTCAGCAGCACTTAACCCATCTGTTGTTTCCGACAGCGTTACAAGGCATTTGCGGATCTGCTTGGCTGAATCATCTGTGGTCTGAGTGTATTTTAAGGATAAGCGGCGCTGTGTAAAAGCAGTGTTTATTTCGGTAAACATTTCGCCAAGTTCTGAAATTAATAGCTCCAGGGCGGCAGTCGCAGAGGTGTTCACAATTTTCTGTTTCATTTAAATCCTCCTCAATACTCCTCTTTGTGTACGCGCACAGCGCTATGCGGCTGTTATCGCTACTGGTATTATATCACAACTTTATGTCCTGTACATCTCTGCAATAAAAAAAGTATGAACCGCCCGCTACGGTCTAAGCAAAAAAACTAATAGTAGTACCATATGCTCCTGTAATCCTTATAGTCTTCGCCCCGACGTTCCATTGTGCTTAAAAAATCAAGCACCGGCACATCCTTGTGCAAATAAGGACTGCTTTCAGCGGTACTGTGATCCCAGGGATAAAATTCATACAGGCGAGAGCCGTCAGGGAGAATCATAATCACATCATAGTCCTGACCGGCCCGGAGATAATTTTTGCCAAGCCGTGGAATATTGAAAACAGCCTCATCAGTACGATCCAAGCCTGGGTTTAACCGCGCCTCCTCAGTCTGTTCCTGCAGTAGGCGGGCAATAGGAACTCTATAGGCGCCGGTTTCTTCCTTGCCTTTAGCATTAAAAGTGTAATATGGTTCGACTCCAATTAAGCGTAGGTTCTTACGTAGTGCAGCCATTTCAAACCTGCGGGCGTTCTCGTAAGTAAAAACGGCTTGATTGTATACCGGTATGCCCCTTCGCCGAAGCCTTTGAACAGCCTCCATTGCATCCGGAGTCACTTCATAAGAGTGTTCAAAGTGAGTCATTACCGCTATCTCCCGGCGACCGGGGACATGGTAAGAGCTAATCATGTCAACAAATTCAATGGTGAAACGCATGGGTAATACTACCGGTAGCCTGGTGCCAATTCTGACCCTGTCAATATGGTCCATTTCAGCAAGCCTCTCCAGCAGGTCTTTCATCTTTTGGTCAGGCATGATTCCTGGGTCTCCTCCGGTAATAAGTACATCAGTTATTTCCGGACGCTGAGCCAGCCAGTTTAAAGCGCGATTCAAGACATCTTCCGGATACTCCGCACCGTTATCCATTACATCTGTAATTTCCCAGTTGCGCTGACAGTACACACATATCTGGGCACAAGTGTTATAGGGTTTCAAAATGGCTATCATAGGGTAGCGCCTGGTGATAAGTGACTCAGGAGAAGTATCATGTTCACCCATGAAGTCAAGCGATTTGACAGGACCCTTACGCAAAGCAGGTACTAGCGTGCTATAATCTAACGGTGGCAAAACCTGAGCCCGCAGGGCGTGGTCCCTTTTGCGGCCATTCTCAAAGTCCATCAAGGAAAGGTAGTACGGGGTAATACCAAAAGGCAGCCCTGTTTCCCTGGCGGATCGGACGGCTTGCTCCTCGTCAGGCGTGAGGGAGATTAGGTTAGTTAAAGTGTCAATGTTTCTAATAACATGCCGGCAATGCCATGACCAGTCAGACCATTCTTCTTCACCGGCGCCAAAATACTGCATAATCCGGTTCCTGTTTAATTCTCGGCGCTCAATCGACTCCTGGTCAAGTCCTGAAGGATAGCGGGACATCCACAATTTCGCCCGCATGGACATATCGTCCAGTACGGCCGACCTGCTCGTAGATTTAGTTCTGGAATCCGTCTTTTCCAAGCTGGCACGTTGAAAACGCGGCCTTTCAAAAAGGCGTGTTTTTTCCTTCATAGCAAGGAAGAGATGCCTCAACTCTTCAACAAAGGCAGTATGCACATATATCTCTTGAAGATGGACAAGTTTTATCAGGGTGCTCAGGACACTAAACCCAGTCAGCTCCTCGCTTCGCTTGGCAAATATATTTTTAAGAACATTTAGGGCACGTCGGGCTAACTCTCTGTCCATAGGATGGTCACGATCGAGGGAGTTAAGCAGCTTTTTCTCGTATTTGCCCAGATAATTTTCGATTTTCTTACGGGTTGCTTCAGGATTGATGCTTTCCTGAATTAGTTGGTGGAAAACGGGGTTCTCCTCCCAGAATTGTTTCAATCGCTTGCGGCTTATAAACTCGTCTTTTTTTAAATCGCCTGTGATTTGTGCCAGATTAAGAAGTTCTCCGGTGTCTTTAAGTAAATTACAGATGTTTTGACTCACAATAATCCCCCTTCGCAATTTGTCGTCAGGTGAAATGTGAGGCGCATAAAAATAAAAAACTCAGGCGAGGTCCTGAGTTGATTATTTTCAAAAAAATATGCGACCTCTTTCTTCACGCTTACGAGGTTAGCTGACGGATTCGGGTTGAAAGAGATAACCCTACTCATAACAAATGAGATTCACCCCAATAAATTGGTTCCCCCGCTTCTTGCCCAGACAAGAACTCAGCGCTTTTTCATCTATTAATTTAATTTAAGTTTATACCAATTGAAGCCTCCTGTCAAATTGAGCTTGTTTTTTTCAAATAAAGATTAATGCGGTAGTCAGGTGCAAAATATTTCACGATGCGGAAATCATTTTCAAAATTTACTGTTGCAATCTTGCCTAGTGGCCCTTATAATAAAAGCAACTGAATACCACAAACTAAGGTACAGTGTTGTACCGGGCAGTGACGCCCTGACAGAGCCAGATCTCTGCGTGGAGGCGTCTTTCATTTTAGCAGGGGGGGGTTGCCTATGAATGGTGTAAGAATAACAGTCAGTGCAGGCTCCGCCGGCGTACGCAGAAACATCAGTTCCATCCTCGCAGCGGCAGGCCACCTGATTGTCGGAGAAGCTGACAACGGGCCCGGAGCACTCCGTCTGATCCAATCACTCCAGCCTGATGTGGCAGTGATCGATATCGACACACCTCAGGGAATATCAGCAGCCAGAATGCTGGAAGAAAACGGGCAAATAGGGCTGGTACTGGTGGGAACGCACCCTCGCCGGGCGCAAAACACAACCATCTCTGGTCAGATTCTTAAGCCGGTTAATGATGCGGCACTGTTGACGGCGGTTGAATTTGCCGCTGCAGGCCAGAGCCGGTTACGCAAGATGGCAGACCAGCTGGCAAAGATGAAAGAGACACTTGAGACGAGAAAAGCGGTTGAAAGGGCAAAAGGCATACTGATGGAGTCGCTTGGCATACCTGAAACGGAAGCATTCAGACGGATTCAGCAGCAAAGCATGAATAAGCGGGTGGCGCTGAAGCAGATTGCTGAGGCGATTATCACAGCACACGAATTTAAACCGAATGAGAGAAGAACGGCTCCCCGCTGAGGGAGCCGTTCTTCTCTCATTTGTTATTGGGAAGGAAATCATATGGTTTCCTTCCCAATGGGAGGTGTTGCAGTGGCTCGTAGGGGCGGGTTTGAAACCCACCCTGCCTACTGATAAAACATTATGCTCTGCACCAAACCTTTATTGGAGCAATAAATAGAGATGAAATTATACTGCCATACTCTCTGCCATGTTTAATATCATCCTGATCAACGAGATGCACATCCAGCATGCAGTTCATCCTAAACTCTTCTTTGCCCAGCATAACCTGATAGCTAATCAACAAATAGGAATCAAGGATTTGTAGTGCTCTTTGCGTTCTGCCATGCTTGGATTTTACTTGAACAATCAGGTCAATATCTGAGCTAAAACCAGCATTATCAGTCATTGTAGAACCATAGACATAAACACTCACCAGATTATCATCGATGCTTCCCAGGTAACTTGAGATGCCTTTGGCTAGAGCATACCTCAATCGGCTATGCGTTTTTTCCTGCCCTGCCTGAAGAGTTCGGAAAAAATCTTCCTCTGCAAGATGCTCTCTTTTACAACAAAACTGCACTGCCTCCGCCACAATCCTACTGATGTTTTGACGGTAATCCCATGATTCCATCTATACCCCTCCCAGAAAGGTAATGGGCTTCCGGAGGACAGGTTATAGTTCATTTTGAAATGGCTGAACGCATTGTATATATTTCGGTCATGGACCGGCCTCCCAGGATGCGATCTGCTTCCGCTCGGTCTGAGTCCATTACAAAAGGAATACCGCTAACATCTTCAGCTTCACGGGTCAAGGAGACTAAATCATCCCTGGTGATATAGGCAAGGGAGAATTTGCGTGCTCCACACATCAGTTGCTGCAGCCCTGTTTGCAAACGATCAAAGTAAGTGTATAGACCTAATGCACCAGCAGGAATTTTGTGTGCGTCATTTCCATACGTGTCCTTTAATTTGTGAATCGAGTTAAAAATCTGCTCGCGGGTTGTGCCATATTTTGTAGCTATATCAGCCGGTACTTTGCCGTCCACAATTGCTCTGCCCAAGGTTTTGCCCACCATCACGGCTGTTAGCGGAGCTCTGGCCATGCCGATGGCGTTCACATAGGGTGCAGCCAGTGCAAAACCTTTGAAGATCTGATCTTCCAAGCTAAAACCGCCAGCCATGCAGGCATTGGGGACAAATTCTCCCTGATGCTTAATGCGCTCCAGGTAATCGTAGAGTAAGGACTCCAAATATACTGTGGGAATACCCCACTCATTCATCATCCGCCAAGGGCTCATCCCTGTGCCGCCACCGGCACCGTCAACTGTCAACATGTCAATTTTTGCTTTTGAAGAAAACCTAACAGCGCGGGCCAAATCGGCTGGACGATATGCTCCCGTCTTCAAGAACACATATTTAGCTCCAAGATTTCTCAGTTCCTCAACGCGAGCTAAAAATGATTCTTCTGTCACCATCCCTACCCGGGAGTGACGCTCAAACTCTTTAAACGCACCGGATTTAAATAATTCCTGCACCGTCAGATCTTCTGGATCAGGATAAACCACATAGCCGCGTCTTTTTAATAAAAGGGCTTCTTTCAAAGTGGAAATCTTTACTTCTCCACCGATATTCTTAGCACCCTGACCCCACTTAAGTTCCACAGCCTTAACGCCTAGCTCCTGAATTGCATACTCCAGAACACCCAGCGTTGTATCTTCCACATTGGACTGAACAACGACTTCACCATAGCCGTCCTGCCAATCCCTGAAATCTTGCACCCTTTTTTTAAGGTTGGGAGAATGAACAACTCTGCCACTCTTGATCACGCACTCAGGATCCATGCCACAGACGTTTTCACCAATAGTAAGTATCGCGCCTGAGATGGCTGTGCCGGCGGCTAAGTCTTCCCAGTTAATAGCCGCTATTTTCGTAGAGCCAAGACCTGGCACAACAAATGGAACTTTTAGTTTAATCGGATCTCCGGTTCCAATTTTACTTTCCACGTTAACTGCAGGGAAAATAGCTTTGTTGCTATCTGCTTCGATACCCTGAGCGCCAACAGCTGTCCCCATAATATTAAAGTGTGAGAAATCGACGGGATAATCTTTTTCGGAAGCAAAGGTGGTAGTACCATAAGGCTGCGGGTAAAGAACCTCCCTGCCACGAAAAGCGGACTTTCCAACCTCGCACAAACCAGGACACCCCTCCAAACATGTAGTGCAGAGACCACTAAACGGTGAAACGCTATCAGGTGTTCTATTCTTGGTAAACGTTGCTTTGCTGGCATTTAACCCCTTACTAAAAGTCATGCTTTTACTCCCCTTTCTCCATATAACGGAATATATTCCACAATCAGAGTGGATTTATCGCTTTTTAATTCCGCATAGTGGACTATGCTTCCGTTAATCTGTATCTACATTATAGATGCGATTAAATTCTCTGTCAATGGAATAGTATTTCATAATACAGAAACTTTTGCTGCAACTTTGTGACTTATCGGTTGCATCTTCCTTGTTGTATCCTATTAGTTGAAAACGCTTTCCAAAAAAAAGAAAGCAGGCGAAATAGCCTGCTTTCCTGCGATCTAAGATGCCTATAGGGTTGTGGATATTTTACCGTCCCATCCCAAGGATAGCGATAATTTTTTTGCAACCTCTTGCACTACAGCGATGAGCTCATTGTTTAAGTAGTATGACGTGATCCTGGTACTAGGTCCGGAAACACTAATCGCCGCTACTACCTGGCCACCATGTTTTCTCACCGGTGCTGCCACGCAACGCATATCTTTTTCACGTTCACCCATATCCAGAGCATAATCTTGCTTCCGGGTCCGTTCTAATTCTTTCTTTAAACTCTCCACATCTGTAATCGTTTCATTGGTGTAGCGTTTAAGCTCCATAGTTCCTAATACCCGATGGAGTTCTTCGCTGGGAAGATACGCTAACAGGACTTTTCCAGAACCGGTGCAATGTGCCTGCCGGCGACTGCCAACCGTGGAAAACATTTTAACGATGACTATGTTGGTGGACTCTACTTGATCAATGTAGACCACTTCACCGTTATCCAGAATACTAAGATTAGCCGTCTCATTACACCGATCCACCAGCTCTTCCAGAAAAGGACGAGCTTTGGCGCGAAAGTCAATCGGATATGTAGCAGATTGACCGATTGATAATAGCTTAAAGGTTAACTTATACTTACTGCTGTCACCCTCTTGCTCCACATACCCTTTATGAATTAAAGTAGCTAACAGACGATGTACGGTGCTTATTTTTAACCCCACGTTCTTTGAAATCTCCGTAATAGACATCGGAGCACTTTCATCTGCTAGAATTTCTATCAATGTCAAAGCCCGTTCTACTGACTGGACTATATTATTTTCACCTTGTTCCTTCTCCTCAAGCCCCTGTGTCATTGATTCCCTCCTAACGCTCCTCATTGTGTTCCAAAATTATCTCCAGCTAAAATTCTATGCTAATTTACATACACTGTCAAGAATATGCGCTGCCTTTCGCTATTTCATACCAGAATGTACCTTTCAGCAACATAAAAAGCAGGACAACTTTTCCCTGCCTGCCGTACTCATATTTTTGCCGATTTAACATAAAGATGGTTTAAATTGGTAAAAATTTGCCAATGCTAACGGTAGGGAGGTGTTCAAGATGGATTGGAGAAAAAAAGCAGTCGTGCTTGTTTGCCTGGTTAGTTTGCTGGTGATAATATCTCGAGCTGCCAGCCAGGAAAGGGAGGCGGTTCAAGTACTGCAGGCGCTTTTACGAAGTGCCGGGGCAGAAATTGTGGCGGGTGAGGCACAGTTTTATGCCATCCTTGATAATGACTACCGCACTATGGCTGAACTTGAGGGGATTATGTTTGAGGTAGGGGAACTGCTGGACTTAAAGGGGGGCGAAGTACAGCGGGGAGAAGGCGAAACATATCGGGTCTTGGAGGTCACAGGGTTGACGGCATTTGGGCCGGAAGTTCAGCTGGTAGTCCAAAGCAATCCCGGCGAGGCCGATTTGGGCAGCAGCCCCAAAACATATCTGTTGATTGTCAGCCGAGATTCTAATCCTGAGAAAATTACAACAATCGTTACACGGTTAAATCAGCTGATTCTTCCGTTTGCGCCGCATGGACAAATCAGCGTTCATTTGACCGGTCAGCTTCCGGGAAAAAGGACGGCGGAACAAATGGGGCGCATTGCAAGAAGTGCACTGAGGACGATTGGGGCGACAGAGGTGGAGGGACTAGAGGGAGAGGAATTGATTAGCCTTACAGCACATACCCCGCTTTTAGAGAATGACCTTTTCGTCAATGGCCAGCGTTTTAATTTAAATTTGGCGGTACGCTATGACGATTTCTACGAGAAAACGTTGTTGTCGGCTGGATTTCCGCTCATTCATGGAAGCTACTAACATTTAACAGGAAAAAAGCAACAAAAAGTTATCATAAACCTGCGCAACTCATCAAAAGCTAGACTACAATAAAAAAAGCAGGGCGGCTTTTGCCTGCGAAGGAGGTCGGAGGCATGTGGCTGAAATCATAACCATGGAAGGCGGCAATCGCCTGGTGGGGCAGGTAAGAGTGGAAGGAGCAAAAAATGCCTGCCTGCCGATTATGGCCGCTGCGCTCCTCTGTGAAGAGCAGGTTGTTCTTTGCGAAATTCCGCCGCTAGAAGATGTGCAGACGATGTGTAAAGTGTTAGCTGCTTTGGGTGTCCAGAGTAAGTTTTGCGCGGCTGACAAGAAACTGCGTATCTCTGCCGGTCAGCTTAATATGAATGAAGCTCCCGCTGAACTGGTCCGTCAAATGCGGGCATCTTTTCTGGTTATTGGCCCACTGCTGGCAAGAACCGGCCGGGCTCGTGTTTGTCTCCCCGGCGGCTGCGCCATCGGTATTCGTCCTATCGACTTGCATTTAAAAGGTTTAAAGGCGCTGGGAGCGGAAGTGTTGATTGGTCAGGGTTTTATTGAAACTACAGCAAACAAGCTGCAGGGGCAGACAGTCTATTTAGATTTCCCCAGCGTGGGTGCCACAGAAACGATTATGATGGCGGCTGCGCTTGCCAGGGGCGTCACAGTAATCGAAAATGCTGCCGAAGAGCCGGAAGTGGTTGATTTGGCACGATTTATCAACAGCATGGGAGGCCGAGTTATTGGTGCCGGCACTGAAACCGTGCGCATTTACGGCGTTTCCAAGCTTTACGGCTGTGAATATAGCGTCATCCCGGACCGGATTGAAGCAGGCACCCTGATGGTGGCCGCCGCTATCACCGCCGGAGCTATTACAATAGAAAATGTTATTCCCACCCATCTTGTGCCGCTCATCGCTAAGCTCAGGGAAACAGGCTGTCATGTGCTGGAGGAAGATGCGCAGGTCCATGTAAGTCGTAACAGCCCCATTTGCGCAGTAAATTTAAAGACCCTACCCTACCCAGGATTTCCCACTGATTTGCAATCACCGATGATGGCGCTTTTAACTTTGGCAAATGGCAGATCTGTTATCACGGAAACAGTCTTTGAAAACCGCTTTAGACATGTGGAAGAATTGCGCCGCATGGGTGCTCAAATCAAAATTGAGGCACATTGCGCCGTAGTTACCGGACGGGACAGTCTCCGCGGAACAATACTGAAAGCCACCGACCTGCGTGCCGCTGCTGCTCTTATTCTGGCAGGACTGGCTGCCAAAGGCAGAAGCCAGGTAAGCCAAGTTCATCATCTTGACAGGGGGTACTGGCAGTTCACTGAGAAACTTGCCTCCCTGGGAGCTGACATTAGACGGCTATCGTTGCGCCAGGCTGCCGACGATCTCTAACACCCCCTCACCCTACCCTCACCCTAGCCCTCACCCTAACCCTCTCCCGGAGGGAGAGGGGAACTGTAACAGAGGGAGAGGGTTAGGGTAAAGGCTATTTTCAGGGTAGAGGTTCTAAGGATTGAAGTAGAGGCATAGCTATTTCTATCCTGCCTGAGGGGGTTTTTCCATGAGCAGAATTTTCCCTTTATCTTTTGTGGCAATTATGCTCATTATTATTGTTTTGCCCGTGCTTCTGGCCCGCAGCTGCCGCCACCCGGCAAGCGAGCGGCCGCGGGCGGCGGAGCGTACACCAATTGCCTCTCCTGCCGGAAAGATTTCCATCCGTGTCTTTAATCATCTTAGTGAACAATTGGTGGAAATGGAGCTGGAAGAATACCTGGTAGGCGTAGTGGCAGCCGAAATGCCGGCCTCCTTTGCCCTGGAAGCATTAAAAGCACAAGCTGTAGTCGCGCGCACTTACACTGTCAATAAAATGCGCTCCTTTGGCGGCAAGGGTTGTTCCCGCAATCCCGGTGCCGATATCTGTACCGACCCTGCCTTCTGCCAAGCCTGGGAAAGTGAAGAACAATCGCTGGCTAAATGGCCTGCGGCTGACGCCAGGCAGTATCTCGATAAACTGCGACGAGCAGTAGCTCAGACCGCCGGCAAGGTGGTGCTGCACAACGGTCAGACTATTGATGCAGTTTTTCACTCAAACTGCGGCGGGCATACAGAAAACAGCGAGGATGTCTGGCTTTCCGCCAAGGCTTACCTGCGTGGCAAGCCTTGCCCCTACTGCGCTAATACTAGGTGGTCCCAGACTGAGCATATTTACACCGGAGCGCAATTTGCCAGACAAATTCTGCCCTATGTGCAAGCCATCCCTGTTTCCTCTGCGGGACGACCTCTGCTTGGGCCGGCTGTCCGCAGCAGCACCGGACGGGTGAGTCAGCTTTCC
>JAGXTL010000057.1 GCA_018333635.1 Dethiobacter sp. | reverse complement strand
ATACGATCTGACACGAGGACGGATTACCTACCGTTATAAGTAGACGCGAAGAAGGAGGTTTTAGGATGAAAGTCAGACCATCTGTGAAGCCCATTTGCGAAAAGTGCAAGATTATTAAGCGTAAAGGCAGAGTTATGGTGATCTGCGAGAATCCCAAGCACAAGCAAAAACAGGGTTAGTTTGTATAAAAAAGGAATACACTGGAAACTATAATTACGTTCTGACAAGAAAGTGAGGTGCACATCCTATGGCGAGGATTGCCGGAGTCGATTTGCCGCGTGAGAAGCGGGTGGAAATTGCGCTAACCTATATTTACGGCATCGGCCGCAAAACCGCACAGGACATCCTGGGTAAAACAGCCGTTAACCTGGATACGCGCGTTCGCAATTTGACTGAAGATGAAGTTAACAGGCTGCGCGAGTACATCGACAAGAACAATAAGGTTGAGGGTGACCTGCGTCGCGAAGTGTCGATGAACATCAAACGTCTGATGGAAATCGGGAGTTATCGCGGGATTCGTCACCGTCGTGGCTTGCCTGTGCGTGGCCAGACTACGAAGAACAATGCCCGTACGCGTAAGGGGCCTAAGCGTACCGTTGGTGTGAGAAGGAAAAGTAAGTGAAGATAGGGGGGAAATCTCTTGGTTGCACGCAAAAAAACAGCTCGCCCAAAAAGGCGTGAGCGGAAAAACATTCAACATGGTGTCGCTCACATCCAGTCTACCTTTAACAATACTCATATCACCATCGCAGATTTGGGTGGCAACACTATTTCTTGGGCTAGCGCCGGTACCGTGGGCTTTAAAGGTTCCCGGAAATCTACGCCTTTTGCTGCGCAGATGGCTGCCGAAAATGCTGCCAAAACTGCTATGGAGCACGGGCTAAAGGAAGTTGAAGTATTTGTGAAGGGCCCGGGGTCAGGCCGAGAGGCTGCCATACGTTCTTTGCAAGCTGCCGGTTTGGAAGTAAACCTGATTAAAGACGTTACTCCCATCCCGCACAACGGGTGCCGCCCGCCCAAGCGGCGGAGAGTTTAACCTAAGGAGGTGGAATATTTTGGCAAGATATACAGGACCAGTTTGCAGGCAATGCCGTCGTGAAGGTTTAAAGCTTTACTTGAAGGGCGAGCGTTGTTATACGGAAAAATGCGGTGTTAGCCGCAGAGGCTACGCGCCTGGCCAGCATGGCAAAGGACGACGCTCAAAAACATCCGAATACGGCTTGCAACTCCGTGAAAAGCAGAAGGCTCGCCGTACTTACGGCGTATTGGAGGCACAGTTCCGTAATTACTTCAGTGAAGCCGATCGGCGCAAAGGGATTACAGGCGAAAATCTTCTGCAAATTTTGGAGTCCCGCCTGGACAATGTTGTTTACCGGATGGGGTTTGCCCTTTCCCGTCCTGAGGCGCGTCAAATGGTGAAACACGGCCATTTTAGTGTCAACGGCCGAAAAACCACAATTCCTTCCTTCCTGGTTCGGCCTGATGATGTCGTGGCTGTTCGTGAAAACAGCCGTGACAAAGGGCGTTTTAAGGATTTAGCTGAATTGACAAAAAACCAGGGGAATATGGAGTGGCTGGAAGTTAACCGTGAGAGTCTTTCCGGGAGAGTGCTCCGTCTGCCAAATCGTCAGGAAATTGACCTTCCCGTTGCTGAGCACCTCATCGTCGAGCTTTATTCACGTTAAGTTTAGAGGAAAACGAAATGCCCTCGCGTTGGTATTGGAATCGAGAAGGAGGGTTGGGAAACTTTGATCGAAATCGAAAAACCCAAGATTGAGCGCGTTGACGATAATGCAGACAGTCGTTACGGTATGTTTGTGATTGAGCCGCTGGAGAGGGGGTATGGCATTACGCTGGGTAATTCTCTGCGTCGTGTATTGCTCTCTTCCCTGCCCGGCGCTGCCATAACCAATATCAAGATTGAGAACGTGCTGCATGAGTTTTCTACTATTCCAGGTGTTCTGGAGGATACAACTGAGATCATCCTTAACCTCAAGCAATTGGCCATGAAAATCTATAGCGATGATCCGCAAACTTTGACGATCGTGGCCGCTGGTCAAGGCGTAATTACAGCTGGAGATATCAAGCTTCCGGCAGATGTGGAAATTCTGAATCCGGATATGCATATTGCCACATTGGAAGAGGACGGCAATCTGTATTTGGAAATGACCGCCGTTAACAGCCGCGGTTATGTACCTGCGGAGCGGAACAAACAATCTGGCCAACCCATCGGCATGATTCCGATGGATTCCCTGTTTTCGCCGATCAAGCGTGTAAACTACAAAGTGGAAGACACTCGTGTAGGACAGCACACCGACTATGACAAGCTAACCATCGAGGTTTGGACAGATGGGAGCATCCGTCCAGACGAAGCTATTAGCCTCGGAGCTAAAATCCTTTCTAAACATCTCAGCCTCTTTGTGAACCTGACTGAAAAGGTGGACGAAGTAGAGATTCTTGATGAAAAAGATGAGGACGATAAAGCAAAAGTCATGGAAATGACAATCGAGGAACTGGATCTCTCCGTGCGTTCTTACAACTGCCTAAAACGCGCCGGTATCAACTCAATGCAGGAATTGGTGCAGAAGAGCGAGGATGAGATGATGAAAGTCCGTAATCTCGGTAAGAAATCGCTTGAGGAAGTCCTGCAAAAACTGGAAGAACTCAACCTGACATTGCGCGAGAGCAACGAGTAAAGGAGGGAGAAGCCGTGGTATTAAGAAAATTCGGGCGCCGCAGTGGGCCCCGCCGCGCTATGCTGCGCAACTTAGTCACATCTATGATTCTTGCTGAGAAGATTGTGACCACGGAAGCAAAAGCTAAGCAAATTCGCGGCATCACCGAAAAAATGGTTACTTTAGGCAAACGCAATGATCTGCATGCACGCCGCCAAGCACTGGCCTATCTCCTCGATGAGAATGCGGTTACGAAACTTTTTGAGCAGATTGCCCCGCGTTATGAAGATCGTCAAGGTGGCTATACACGCATCTTGAGACTTGGCCCTCGTCGCGGTGACGCTGCGCCGATGGCGATTTTAGAATTGGTCTAAGCAGAAAAATAATACTAGAGGAAAATCGACAAGTTAATCGTCGATTTTCTTTGTATGAAGACACTTGTTCGTGGGGTGCGCAGTGGCGATTATTTCCGTAAAAGGGCTTGGCTACCGCTATTCTGCTGAAGGGTGCGGGGAAGCTTGGGCATTAAAAGATATAAATCTTAGCATAAATAAAGGCGAGTTTGTGGCGGTACTGGGGCCAAATGGCTCCGGCAAGTCTACGTTGGCTAAACAGATTAACGCCCTGCTGACCCCAACCGAGGGGGAAGTCCTGCTGGATGGCCTCTCTACCGTTGACCACTTGAACCACTGGCGCATCCGGCAGAGAGCCGGCATGGTTTTTCAAAACCCGGATAATCAGATTGTTGCTACCACGGTTGAGGAAGATGTGGCTTTTGGTCCGGAAAATCTCGGTATCCCCGCGGCGGAAATCAGAAAAAGGGTGGATGAGGCGCTCAACCTGGTGGGCATGTCCGCCTATAGGTTGCATGCGGTTCACTTGCTCTCCGGTGGCCAAAAGCAGCGGGTAGCAATCGCCGGCGTCATTGCTATGCGTCCGTCATGTCTTGTGCTTGATGAACCTACAGCGCTACTTGATCCCCGCGGGCGCCGGGAGGTAATGGAGATCATTAGTCGTTTAAACAGAATGGAAGGCATCACCGTCATCCATATCACTCACTTCATGGAAGAAGCATTGGCAGCTGGCCGCGTGCTTGTTTTAGACCAAGGCAGGATAGTTTTGGACGGAGAGCCGCGCCAGGTCTTTCAACAGCGTCATGAACTGCGTGCACTTGGCTTAGATCTGCCGGCTGTCGCCGAATTGGTTCTTGAACTGCGGGCAGCGGGGCTAGATTTACCGCCTGATGTGATGACTGTCGATGAGCTGGTGGCAAAACTATGCTCTTGAAACTAAGGAATGTCAGCTATACATATATGCCTGGCACTCCTTTCGAGGTAACTGCCTTGAAAAATATTACGCTTGATATTCATCAGGGAGAATATCTGGCAATCATCGGTCAGACCGGCTCAGGGAAATCAACTCTCATCCAGCATTTAAACGGCCTGCTCTTGCCTTCAACCGGTGAAGTTTATCTGGATGGAGAGCAAGTAAACAAGGACAAAAAACGGCTAGCCGCTTTCCGCCGCCGGATAGGATTACTTTTTCAGTTCCCTGAGCAGCAGTTATTCGAGGAAAATGTAGCCTCCGATGTAGCTTTTGGTCCTAAAAATCTTGATTTGAATGATCAGGAAATAGCCGAGCGGGTGGAGAGAGCGCTGAGACTTGTTGGGCTGAATCTTACAGAGGTGGGAGATCGTTCGCCCTTCACCCTTTCCGGCGGACAGATGCGCCGAGTGGCTATGGCAGGCGTTCTGGCTATGGAACCGGACGTGGTTATTTTGGACGAGCCGGCGGCTGGTCTCGACCCTCGCAGTAAAGCGGAAATTCTTAACCAAATAGATGCTCTGCACCGGGAGCATAAGATGACCGTCGTGCTTGTTTCCCATAGCATGGAAGATGTTGCTAGCCGGGCGGAAAGGTTGATCGTGCTGGCAGACGGTGAAATCAAGCTGGCAGGAAGTCCGGCTGATGTTTTTCAGGATGCTGCTGTGCTTGAGGAATTAGGGCTCGCGCTGCCCCAAATGACCTTGCTAATGCATAGGTTGCGCCAGGCGGGCAAAGATGTTCCCGTAAATATCTTTAGCGTAGGCGCTGCTAAAGAGGCCATCCTGCAGATGATGGGCGGTGATAAGCCTTGAATATGTTCAAAAGCATTACCATCGGACAATATCTGCCTGGAGAATCCCTTTTGCATCGCTTGGACCCCCGTGCCAAATTTATTGCCCTCATTCTTTTTATTGGCACAGTATTTATGTTGCAAAGCTTGTTTGGTTATCTTTTGCTAGGGATCGTCCTCCTCGGGTTGCTGAAGATTTCTCAATTGCCGCTGCGCTACTTCTTTCGTGGCTTAAAGCCGGTTTTTTATATCACGCTGTTTACTATAATCGTGCATTTTTTTATGACTAAAGGTGGCGCAATAATTTTGCGTCTCGGGCCGCTTACTGTAGAATCAGCCGGTGTCTATCTGGGTATTTTTATGGCACTGCGGATTATTTTTCTGGTGGTCTGCACATCGATACTGACTCTGACCACTTCACCGCTCGCCCTGGCAGACGGTTTAGAGTTTTTAATGCGGCCGCTTGCTAAAATTGGTGTGCCGTCTCATGAAATTGCGATGATGATGACTATCGCCTTGCGCTTCATCCCCACGCTGATGGAAGAAAGCGAAAAGATCACGAAGGCACAGCTTGCCCGCGGCGCTGACCTTGAAAGCGGCAATATTTTCCGCCGCGCCAAAAGCCTGGTGCCTCTCCTCGTGCCGCTTTTTGTCTCCGCCTTTCGTCGTGCCGATGACTTGGCGGTCGCCATGGAGGCTCGTTGCTACCGCGGCGGTGAAGGGCGCACACGGCTTCGTGAACTGCAAGCCACAGCACTCGATTACTCCGCCGTTCTCCTTTCCGTCCTTTTATTAATAGCTGTGGCTTGGAGTCAAGTTTAACTTTGCTTGACGCTTTGCAGATGGAGTGGGCTTTTAATGCAAAATATTAAACTGACAATCGGCTATGACGGCAGCAAGTATCACGGCTTTCAGCTGCAGAAAAATGCCGTCACTATTCAGGAATGCCTGGAAAGAGCTATGCACACCGTGTTTTGCCATCCTGTCCGGGTTATTGCTGCAGGTCGTACAGACAGCGGTGTGCACGCGGAAGGGCAGGTGGTGAACTTTCGCGCTGCCTCCCAGATTGCGGTGGAGCGGATTCCTTATGCTCTTAACTCTGTGCTGCCGCGCGATATTGTCGTGAGCCGTGCAGAAAAAGTTTCCGAGCTGTTCCACGCTCGTTACAGTGCGGTAAGCAAAGTGTACACCTACACCGTTGATAATGCCCCGCACCCTCGTGTATTGCTGCGTCATTACTCGCTTCATCTGCGCGTTGCCCTTGACTTGGCTCTGATGAAAAATGCTGCAGCCACTCTGTTGGGCAGGCATGATTTTAGTTCTTTCATGGGCAGTGCTTCTTCTGTAAAAACTGCGGTGCGACAGCTACTGCGGCTCGAGATTGCTGAAGCGGATGGCTTTATTACTATTACTGCCGAGGCTAATGGTTTTCTCTATAACATGATGCGCATTATTGTCGGCACGCTTGTTGAAGTGGGGCTAGGTAAGCGGGAGGCGGATTTGCTGCCGCTGCTGCAAGCAAAAGACCGGAATGCTGCCGGTTGGACCGTCCCGCCGCATGGCTTAATCTTGCGTGAGGTAAAATATTAACATATAACCGCGCTTTTGCTTGACAGTAACAGTTAAACTGTTATAAAATAGCTCTGTGTCCAAATCGTCGTTTTCCGCCCCGTTAACGGTGTTTTGTCCGCGAGTATTGCGTTTGCAAGGAGGAAAATTAATGCGCACCACCTATATGCCAAAAGTCGGACAGATTCAACGGAAATGGTATATCGTCGATGCTTCCGGCAAGCCTCTTGGCAGGCTGGCTACTGAAGTTGCCCGCTTATTACGCGGCAAACATAAGCCAATCTTTACACCAAATATGGATACTGGCGATCATGTTATTGTTATCAATGCTTCTAAAGTTGTGCTGACAGGCAATAAGGCGGCACAGAAATTCTACTACCGCCACTCCGGTTATGCTGGCGGGATGAAGAAAGTTTCGTATGGAACCCTGATCGCCACTAAACCCGAACGGGCAGTTATGCTGGCAGTTAAAGGGATGATTCCCCACAATCGCCTAGGAAGTGCGACGTTAAAGAAAGTTCGCATATATAGAGGCACAGAGCATCCGCATGAAGCACAGCAACCTGAAGTTTGGGAATTTTAGAGCAGAAGGGAGGAAGTTGAATGCCAAAAGCTGAGTATTATGGCACAGGCCGCAGGAAGAGCGCCATTGCACGTGTTCGTCTGGTTCACGGCAACGGCCAGATCTTGATAAATGACAAAGATATCGATACCTATTTTGGTTTAGAGACATTGAAACTGATTGTTCGTCAGCCTCTTAAACTGACTGGAACGGTCGAAAAATTTAATGTAATCGCCAAAGTTGAAGGGGGCGGCACCACCGGTCAAGCCGGTGCAATTCGCCTTGGGGTTGCCCGCGCTCTTCTCAAAGCAGAGGATAACCATCGCCCTGCGATGAAAAGCGCCGGTTTTCTGACGCGCGACCCGCGGATGATAGAACGCAAAAAGTATGGCCTTAAAAAGGCACGCCGCGCGCCGCAGTTCTCAAAACGTTAAAGTTGGCTTCCGCCCTAAACAGCCGCTTTTGCAGTTGCTGCTGTTTGTCCTTGTATGCCTGTTGAGCAGTTGGGTGAAGGTTTCGCTGAAAGATTGAATTAAAAGCACCAGTTCGATTGATGCCTGAGCTGGTGCTTTTGTATTGAGGATGGTGATGGCGCTGATGGCAACGACACAGCTTTTGCTAGCGGGTGCAAAAAAAGCCATACCGATTGTGCTTGGCTATCTGCCACTCGGTTTTGCTTATGGCGCGCTTGCCAGTATTGCCGGCATCAGTCTCTCTCTGATTGTGATGATGTCGCTGCTCGTCTTCGCGGGAAGTGCCCAGTTTATCACTGTTAGTATGCTGGCGGCAGGTGCCGGCAGTGCTTCTATAGTAGCCACCGTTTTTTTGGTCAACTTGCGGCATCTGCTGATGAGCGCGTCTATGGCCACCTATCTTCCGCAATTTCCTCGCAGACTACTGCCGCTTCTGGCCTTTTGGCTTACCGATGAGAATTATGCCGTGGCTTGCTGCGAGCTGCGGGAAAGTGAGAAAAGCCATCTGTACATGCTGGGACTATTTGGCACAGCTTATGGCGGCTGGGTGGCAGGCAGTGTGCTTGGCGGGCTGCTCGGCGGCTTTTTCACCAGCCCCAGCGCCTTAATGACAATGGAGTATGCCCTCTATGCCATGTTTATCTTTCTGCTTGTTATACAGTGCACAGAACGCAAGCTGTTATTTGCCGCCTGCGTTTCCGGCGCATTGTCCCTGCTTTTTTATCTGACAATACCAGGTAGTTGGTATATTATGCTGGCGGCAGTTTGCACTGCGACTATGGGGGTGATGGCGGAAAAATGGAAGAGCTCACAATCTTAATCTTTGCGATGGCTGCCGTGACGTATCTGCCCCGCTTTCTGCCTATGTATGTACTCTCGCGCCTGGAAATACCTAAGGCATTCATTCTTTGGCTGCGCTATATTCCGGTAGCCGTCCTTGCCGCCTTAATTGTTCCTGGCATCACCACAGTGGAGCGGCAAGTCCATATTAGTCTGGGAAATTCCTATTTTTTTGCCAGTATCATCGCCTTTCTCGTTGCCTGGCGCTCAAAAAACATGATGCTCACTGTCACGGTGGGCATGGGAGTCGTCTTTCTTTTGCAATGGTTTCCGTTTTGTTAAGCAAAGCACTCAGCGTATCGTCAAAAGATGCTTCCCGAGGAATATTTTGTTTAACTTGGTAGCACAATAAAACAAACGCTGAGGAGGGATAAATCGGTGGCTGACACATTTACTGTGGGCAATCTTAAAGTAACTAAGAAAGTGGAGCAAGCCCAAATTGATTCTTTTGTGCAAACCCTACCACCTGAAAAGAAAGCTGATCTCAAAGATGTAATTATGGCCCTGCATCAGGAAGGACTAATTGATATCGAAGAACTCCACTAAAAGAGACGCCAAAGTCCCCACTCCCAGAGGGAGGGTTAGAACACAGATCCCCATGACTTTCTGAAAACCACCAGCATGACAAAGCTCTCTCCCTCTGGGAGAGGATTAGAACACAGATCCCCTCTCCCTCTGGGAGAGGGTTAGAACACAGATCCCCTCTCCCTCTGGGAGAGGGCTAGGGTGAGGGCAAGGTGAAGGAATAATTTCATTTTTCTGCAGGTGCCGCTAGCGGCATGGGTCTGCACAGTGAAAAAGAGACGGAAGCGTCTCTTTTTCTTAATTGAGGGTTGGTGTATACTATAGGAAAATGGAAACAGAGGCTTAACATGGCAAATAATCTTCCTTTGCTAAAAGGTGAAACTATCGAACTAACTATTGAAAGCCTGAATCATGCAGGTGAAGGCGTGGGGAGATTTCACGGTTTCACTGTTTTTGTGCCCGGTGCACTGCCTCTGGAAAAGGTAACAGCCAAAGTCATCTCTGTGCAGAAAAATTACGCCCGTGCTCTGCTGCAGTCAATTTCGGCAACGTCGCCGCAACGAATAATGCCGGTATGTGAGCAGTATGAACCATGCGGCGGCTGTCAGCTGCAGCATCTTGACTATGCTGCTCAACTGCAGCTGAAGCAAAAGACGGTTGAGGATGCACTGCAGCGAATTGCCGGGCTTTCTGTGCCGGTGTTGCCTACTTTAGGAATAGAGCACCCCTGGCGCTACCGCAATAAGGCGCAAGTGCCCGTAGGTCAGCAAAAAAATAAGCTTGTGGCAGGGTTTTACGAACAAAGAAGCCATAACATTGTAGATCTAAAATGTTGCCATATTCAACACCCGGCTAACGATACAGTTGTCCATGCCGTCCGGAATATTTTGCAGGCATTGGGGATAACTGCCTATAAGGAAAATGAGCACCGCGGCCTCGTCCGCCATATTTTGGCCCGTACGTCTTTTGCAACCGGTGAGACTCTTGTTGTTATCGTGACTAATGGAGCCAACCTGCCAAAAAAGGAGCAGATTTGTCATGCTCTGCGAGAAGCTATTCCGAACCTTTGCGGTATTGTCCAAAATGTCAATACCAAGCGCGGCAATACTATTTTAGGGAAAGAGGATATCACCCTTTGGGGGCGTCCCTGGCTCTGTGAGCGGCTTGGCGATTTGGAATTTCATCTTTCCGCCCGCTCATTTTTTCAGGTGAATCCCAGCCAGACTGTTCGCTTGTATGGGAAAGCGTTGGAATATGCCGCCCTTTCGGGCAAAGAAACTGTATTTGACCTCTATTGCGGGATCGGAACTATCTCGCTTTTTCTCGCTCGCAACGCCGCAAAAGTGATTGGCGTAGAGTCACTGGCAGCAGCAGTGGATGATGCCCGGAAAAATGCTTCCATCAATGAAATCACAAACACAACCTTTCATGTCGGTGCAGCAGAAAAAATCGTGCCCTTGCTCTATAAAGAAGGCTATCGCGCCGATGTGGTAGTAGTTGATCCGCCCCGCAAAGGATGTGACCAAGCCCTCTTAGAAACTATCAGCAAAATGTCCCCGCAGCGAATCGTTTATCTCTCCTGCAACCCGGCTACATTAGCCAGGGATATCAGATTTCTGGCTGAAAATGGCTTTAACCCTGTTGAAGCACAACCTGTGGACATGTTCCCGCAGACAAGCCACGTTGAGACGGTAGTATTGATAACGAGGGTAGGGAAGTAATGATTTGGAAAGCCCATTATTCAAGCCATTTGTGTGTTTTTGCGTTTGAAAATAGGAGTATAAAAAATATGATTTTTTTGCTTTGTGGGAACATATCGAGACAAGTCTTTACCCTTGTGACAGAGCGATTTAGATGTCGGTGCTTGGCGAGTGGTCGGTTTGGATGTTTCATGAAAAGATTGAGGTCGTGTGGTCAGTATTGATCTTTATTGTAGATTTGATAAAATGGCAGTGAAATAGGCTAACCAACATTGGCAAAATATACTCATAGGTTTATTAGTCGTGATGCTGAATGAACATGTCTCCTTTTCGTGAAAGCGAGGAATTAGAAAATGACAGTCAACGAACCAGAAAAAATTGAATGGCAAGGCACGATAATATCCATCCAACCACGCACAGCCGTATGGCGGTACAGGCTTGATAACCGCACTCACTATCATCGTGGCTACAATCTGTTTCTTGATGGTGAAGCCAATGGAATAAAAACTCAATTTTCTGTAGCCATCTCGGAGAAGCAACAGCAGAAGCTTATCTTTCGAATTGGTGATGTAGCAAAAGGGTCTGCGTGGACAAAAATGTATGATGTAAGCGACTATGCCGATTACTATCGTGCCGGGGGCTTAAAAATCATAAAGAAAGCAAAACAAACAGAAACTACGCCACCCCCATATCTGATAGAGCCTCCAAACATGGCTACCTATGAAGAGCGCGGTGCAAGAATGCTGAGTTCAGCCAGTTACAAGGGTAAGTGCTTTCAATGTACGTGGGCGACTATGTCGGCGGTTGAAATTGAGTATAACTGGGGCGTGACCAAGAAGTACCGCTTCGAAAGTTTCTGCTACGGACCCAAGTCATGCAAACTTTATAAAATGGGAAAACCACGCGCTGTGCCATACAAGGACTCTGGTTCGGACTATGACGAGGGTTGGATGGACGACATATGCACAGAACGACGCGGATTGGATGACTAATTGATTTTATGGGGTGATTTTGATGAATAAAATCTCCATTCGTTTTTTTGATGATAAGGAAGTTCGTGCGGTATGGGATGATGAAAAATCCAAGTGGTGGTTTTCTGTGCTGGATATCATAGGTGTTTTGCGTGGCATTAATGACTATGAAAAAAACAGAAACTACTGGAAATACCTCAAGTCAAAGTTAAAAAGTGAGAAACATCAACTGGGTAGTATGACTACCCAGTTCAAATTCACCGCACCTGATGGTAAAAAACGAGCCGCAAATGTTCTTGATTATAACGGCATTATTGAGCTTGCGAAAAATTTTCCAAGCAAACAGGCAAATCGATTTATCGAATGGTTTACCTACAGCGATGAAACGATTGACGGAAAGAGCAAATCAAAGGCATATGCTCTTTTCGACAGTTCCTTGCTAAATACAATAGAAGTCGGTACTGTCAAAGGCTTGCAGCAGATTCACGGCTATTTATTCGGAGGCCTGTATGACTTTGCAGGGCAAATTAGGACCCTAAATATCGCAAAGAGTGGTTTTGAATTTGCTATAGCGCGTTTCTTGCCAGAAACACTGAAAAAAATTGAAGAAATGCCCGAAAACACTTTTAATGAAATTGCAGATAAGTATGTTGAGATGAATGTTGCCCACCCTTTTATGGAGGGCAATGGCAGAAGCATGCGCATTTGGCTTGACCTAATTCTGAAAAAGAATCTGAAATTGTGTGTGGACTGGAGCAAGATCAGTAAAAGAGACTATCTCGCAGCGATGGAGAAGAGCGTAACAAATTCCACTCAAATAAAAGCACTTTTACAGTCCTCCTTGACAGATAAGATAAACGACCGTGAGATGTTTATGAAAGGTGTAGATTATTCCTACTATTACGAACAGGAAAATGAAATCACTTAAGGGGAAAAGTGAATGAAATTACAATTCAGGCAGCTGCCTTTTCAGATGGATGCGCCAGAGGTATAACATGGAAAAAATACAAGGATTCATTTCATACCACCATTGCCACCTAAGCGGGAAAAGCGTGTAGGGATTTACTGCCGTGTAAGTACAAACAGTGTTGATCAGCTGAAAAGCCTTACCGCCCAGGTATCGGCACTAACAAGATTGACAGCAGTTAATCCCAAATGGTTATTACTAGATGTTTACATAGATATTGCTTCAAGCAAGACCTGCAGGATTGTAAGTCACGTGATATAGAAATTATCTTAACCAAGAACATCAGCAGATTTGGCCGAGATACGGTAGAGATTCTTGATGCCTTGAACCAGCTAAGGATTCTCGGCGTTCGGGTTATATTTGAGCAGGAAGTACTTGATACAGCCGATACAGATAATGACCTTATGATCTCAATAATAGAGTCAATTGCTCAGGCAGAAAATGAATCACGCAGCGATAATATTAAATGGGGCATCAAGCAACGTGCGGCACAAGGTACTTCAAAGCTATATAACAGGAAATGCTATGGGTATTTAAACGCAGATGATGGCAGCCTTATCATCGAAGAGCTTGAAGCGAAAAATGTTAGAATGATTTTCAGTATGTATCTTCAAGGCAAAAGCGTGATGGGCATTGTATCTGAATTAGAGCGACTGGGAATCAAGTCCCCTACCGGAAAGGTAAAATGGTGTAAGCGGACAATTGATGTAATGCTCAGTAATGAAAAGTATATAGGGAATGCCCGGTTGTTGGATAATGGAAAGCACGATTCATACTATCTGGCAGAGGATAACAATCCGGCGATTATATCCAAGGAAACATTTCAAGCCGTGCAGATTGAAAAACAGCATCGAAGTAATGTCACAAAGTCCGAAGATGGTAACCAGAGAAAAAAATAAAAAATACAATTCAAAAGATTAAATTTTCAAAATAGCCTAATCGAAAATCGATTGTTGAGAAGTCAGAATGGACGCCAAACCTGTATAAACACAGGACTTTTACTATGTTTCTCTGAAATGACATATTGCCTAAAAAATTAACGTTGAGTGCGTAGTATTGATAACGAGGAGGGAAAAGTTAATGTGTGTAAAAAGCCTTGAAATATACTTGAAATATAGGCTTTTTGAGATTTGAGAGCAATAATACAGCGGGAGGCAGGCATCATAGGTAAAGTAAATCACGGCGTAAAGAATACGGATATTGTTTGCGAACAAAAGTGGCAAGCAGTGCAAGGTGGTACACACCTTGCTTTTTGCTTCAATTTTCCTCCGGTCAATTTCGCAAAAAATGCTTGTTGGGGAAGGTTCCCCAATCCCCACTGAACGCCCCCGTTCGGGGGCGGCTGGTCCTTGCGGACGCTTCCATGCAGGGCTTTCGCCCCGCAGATTGCACGGTCAAAAACCCGCATCAAGGGTCAAGATGAACGGGTTGCGCCCGCCCTTGACGCGGTTCCCTGACCGCGCCGTTTTGCAGCCAAGGAGAGAAAGCCTCATCAGGCTTTTCCTCCGGCAAAAACCATCAATTGCTGAAAAATGACGAGTTCGCAATGATTATGTTGTATTAACGATGTTTTTTCTATATAATGGAACCATATTAAGTCAGCGAGGTGCTTATAATGACTGTAAGCTATAAAAAGCTCTGGAAACTACTTATCGACAGGGACATAAAAAAGAAAGAATTAAGAGAATTATCAGGTATCAGCAGTTCCTCTATCACCAAGCTGGGCCGCAATGAGAATGTCAATACAGAGGTCTTGATAAAAATTTGCACGGCTCTCCATTGTGACATTGGTGACATCATGGAGATAACCGATGATTAAAGGGGCTGTTATAAGTTACCCGCTGTATTGAACATCTCGAACAACAAGCATGGGAAGAGAAGCAACCAAGGGAATAATTTGAGCGAGCACAGGAAGTGCAGAACTTAAAGAATCATTGGAGGAAAACTAAATGGCTGAAAAGTATTTTGACCCATCGGAAATGGTTAGGGGAATACAGCAGCTCTTGGTGTCGGATAAAAAGAAGATCGCCTTTTTATTTGGTGCAGGAACTTCACTTGCAAAAAAGCAGAAAGACTCTCCATATATTCCCGCTATCGGTAAGATGACAGAGCTTGTTATTGCACGCTTGAAATTAGATACGGACAACGGAAAGAAATATGAAACCGCTCTTGATGAAATTGATGCAGAATTGGATCAGCAGGGGCAATCTCTGAACATCGAAACACTTCTGTCCAATGTTGAAGAGAAAATTAGGATTATCGGCAAAGGTACGCTTAACGAGCTTACCAAGGTTGAGTTTATCGCTATTGGAGAAAAAATTCGCGAGGAGATTCGAAAAATTGTCAGCGTTCATACAGGTGTTTCGGGAAAAGAGAGTGCACTTATTCAATATGATTTTGCAAAGTGGATATGTAATGCGGACAGAAAATGTGCCGTAGAGATATTTACAACCAATTATGATTACCTTTTCGAAATAGGTTTAGAAGCGAATGGGGTTCCCTATTTTGATGGCTTTACCGGTAGCTATAAGCCGTTTTTTAATGCAGATGCTTTGGAAGATATTGATTATTTGCCTAAGCAAACAAAACTGTGGAAAATCCATGGTTCGCTTGGCCTGCACAAAGACAACACGAGCAGGCGAATAATAAGAATGAGTTCTGATAAAGACGACTTATTGATTTACCCATCTTCTCTCAAATACAATGATTCCAAAAAACAACCGTATTCTGCCTTTATGGAAAGGTTAAATCTGTTTTTGAAACAAGATGATTCAGTGCTATTTGTGTGCGGCTATTCTTTCGGAGATGAACATATTAACGAACGTATTCTTTCCGCTTTGCAGACAAACACCACAGCCCATGTCTTTGTCTTGAATTATGATGTTGTTTGGAATAAAGATGAAAACGGTAAGGATGTGTCAAGAGCATTATTCAATGTCGATTGCAATCTTGGAAAGCTCGCATCCAGAAATCGAAAAATCAGTGTGTTGTCGACGAGATCTGCAATAATTGGAGGGCAATACGGTGAATGGAAAATTAGGCCTGATATTGACCCTAACGACCCACTCAGTCCTGCGTCATATTTCAAAGAAGATATTGAACATGAAAAAGACCCGAAAACTGGAGAGCCCACGGGAAAGCAAATTAAGACTTGTAAAGGCGAGTTGCTTTTGCCTAGTTTTGTGTCATTTGTAGAGTTATTGAAAAACATGATACCGAAGAACGAATGGGAAGGTGATGGCAGTGAGTAAAATACAAACAGAAATCGGCAATGTATATAGCGTTAACGGAAACAGCGTGTCTGTTTCAATGTCCGATTCTGTAAAGTCCAATTCGCCTATTATTGACGGAATTGTTTATCGAATTGGACAAATAGGTTCATTTCTTAAAATCCCCTTAGGCTATACGAGCTTATACGGAATAGTAACGCAAATTGGATCGGATGCTATTCCTGATAAAGTCAGCGAAACTATAAAGGGAAATTTTAATTTATTAGGCAATCAGCAATGGTTATCTATGACATTGGTCGGCGAACAGACAGGGTTACGATTTGAACGCGGTATTTCGCAATCACCAACAACTGGCGATTCCGTGCATATAGTAACCTTACAGGATTTAGAAATTGTTTATGGAGGGTATGACGAGCATTCATCAATCAGTGTCGGGCATATCAGTGCATCAGGAAGTTTGAATGCCTATCTGGATTTAGATAAACTAGTGTCGCGGCACTTTGCTATACTTGGCTCCACAGGTAGCGGTAAGTCAAATGCGGTTGGAATAACTTTAAAATCTTTAATACAAAAGAATTTTGGTAAGACCCGAATATTGCTTCTCGACCCTCACGGAGAATATAATAGTGTCTTCGGCAAAGATAGTAATGTTTTCAGAGTTAATACAGACCGAGGCTCCGAACGTCTATACATCCCATACTGGGCATTACCATTTGCAGAATTTATTAAACTGTTTGATGGTAATATTAGCGATCAGAATAAGGAGTATTTCCGGACTAAAGTCCTGGAAGCAAAGCAAAAAGCCGCAATTAAAAACAGTATTTCTATTGACCCCACTATGATTTCGGCTGATTCGCCGATACCTTTCAGCATTAAACAGTTATGGTTTGAACTGGATGACTTTGAGAGGCAAACATATAAAGCCAATGATGACCCCACACAACCTGATTTAATCAGTTCTGGGAATGCAGAAAACCTTGTGCCCAATCAGTATAAACCAGCAGGAACAGGTAATTATGCGCCCTTTCTGAATAAGCAGCGGAAGTTATTACTACCGTTTTTGGACAGTGTTCGTACCAAGTTGCAGGATAGACGATTTGATTTTCTGTTCACACCGGGAGAATATACCCCTGACTTATCAGGGGTAGTTTCAAAGGATCTATCTGAATTACTGCTATCTTGGATTGGCAGCGAAAAGCCAATAACAATCCTTGACATATCGGATATACCGTCAGATATAATGATGTCTATCGCCGGAACGCTTCTGAACATTCTATATGAAGCACTATTTTGGGGACAGGAGATTGATGTGGGTGGCAGAAAACAGCCATTATTGATTGTATTGGAAGAAGCTCATAATTATCTGCGTTCAGGTGAAAATTCGATTTCATCGAGGAATGTCCAGCGTATAGCCAAAGAAGGACGCAAATACGGCGTCGGTCTTATGCTCGTTACGCAACGACCATCGGAATTGGATGAAACCGTCCTAAGTCAGTGCGGAACGATAATAGCCTTAAGAATGAACAATTCAAAAGATAGGGGCTATGTATCTGCTGCCATACAAGATGAATTGCGCTCTATTGTGGACTTGCTTCCCAGTTTGCGTACCGGCGAAGCAATTGTATCTGGGGAAGGTGTAAGTATCCCATCACGAATACAATTTAACAAACTTGCAAATGCGCCAAAAAGTGCCGACCCAATGGTAAGTAAACAATGGAACGACCACCACGCTCAAGGTGAGGAAGACTATAAAAAATTGGTTTCTCTTTGGAGAAATAAAAAATTTGAAATGGAGGAAGAAACTAATGAATGAATATGGCGTTGAAATGATTCCTGTAAGTTCTTCTAATGTACAAGCAATTGGGTATGATGAGGCCAATCAAGTATTATATGTCCGATTCAATAATAACTCTCTTTATTGTTATCAAGGTGTGCCAATAGCTGAGTTCGATGGGTTACAAAATGCTTCATCCAAAGGAACTTATTTAAATGCGAATATTAAGAAAGGTCCATACCCATTTCAACGCTTAGAATAAAATTTAATGCGCAGGTTCGCTCAGGACTTGAATTCGGTGTTGAAGGTGTGCGTTAACGCTAAGCTGCCAGAGGATTTTGCGATACTAATACCTGTGGGGAACTACTCATCCAGTGCGGCAATTGCGTTCAACGAATGTGCCGTAAAACATGTCTGTTTTATTTTTCAGGTAAGCGACAAAATTCGGGATACTCCCGTATCCAGTGGGAGATTTGGAATTTTATGCATATGCGTCATATGCCAGCAACGTCAAATTTCAAGATGTAGACAATTATCAGAGCCTGCTCAGCACTATGAATTTGCTCTGTTATTGGCAAAGGAGTGAACGCCTATGAAGTTTTTTCACCTGTCCGACTTGCATTTAGGAAAGTCAGTTCACGAGTTTTCTATGCTGGAAGATCAAGAATATATCTTAAAAGTCATATTAAACATTGCCGATGAAGAGAAGCCGCAAGCCGTCCTTATCTCCGGCGATATATTTGATCGCACCGTTGCGCCTACAGAGGCGCTGCGGCTGGTTGATGACTTCCTGGACGGGCTTGTGCGGCGCAATATTGAATTTTTATTATCAGCGGAAACCACGACTCAGCCGATAGACTGGCTTTCGGCTCTCGTCTGATGGACAGAAGCGGGGTACATATTTCCCCCATATACAACGGCATAATCAAGCCATTTATACTCTTGGATGAATTCGGTGAGCAACACCGCCGTTCGCCTGTATACAGGCATCTTTCCAGGCAAGAACTTGTTCAACGTATAGCCCCTTGCTGCGACAATACTCAGCCATCTCAACTTCACTGAGGCGAGCCGTTTCCAGAACAATCAAGAACTTGTCCTGGGTGCTCCAGCGCTCAACGTCCTGTTCCCCACCAGGAGACGCCAATCCTTTAGCTCTTGCTTGCTTTCGCCACCTATGCAGGGTTGCTTCTGAAAGACCAGTCTCCCTGGCCACTTCACTGACCGATTGATTCTGGGGAAGCATCATTTTCATCATCATAGAGTATTTGAACTCTTCACTATGCCGTGGCATACATTTTCCTCCTCCGAGACCTCTTACACTAACTATACTTCTCTCGGAGCCCTGTGACAACTATCCTAACACAGGGGGCCGCCCCTACCGACGCACATTTTTTGGTTTGTATTGACAACGTGCATATCATGCAGTATGCTGAATATACTAAGCAGCGAAAGGAGTGCAATACCATGAGTGAAACTACAAATATCAGCATCCGGATAGATGTTCAACTTAAGAAGCAGGCCGAAGAACTTTTCTCGGACTTGGGCCTCAATATGACCACAGCTATGACCATGTTCCTTCGTCAGGCTGTACGCAGCCAAGGAATCCCGTTTGAGATTTCCCGTGTTCCGAACGCGGAAACAATCGCGGCAATGAGAGAAGCGGAAGCCATTGCTCGCGACCCAAACGTAAGGGGTTACACCGATCTTGACGCGCTGTTTAAAGATTTGAAAGCATGAAATATACCGTCAAACCCACAAACAGATTCCGCAAGGACTACAAGCTGATGGAAAAACGTAACTT
>JAGXTL010000069.1 GCA_018333635.1 Dethiobacter sp. | reverse complement strand
CCTGACTTCTGCAGTTAAACAGACAAAAAAACAGCCATAATCCTACATAGATAAAGGATAGATGGCTGTTTCTTTTTGTCGGAAAATCATAGCGAATTTTAGCCTTTTTTTGTAGAGGCTAAAATTTTTTTTATTTCACCAAGAGTGCGAACTCTCTTTGAAAAATCAAGCTGGAACGTGGATTCTATGTCTTGAAGGATCTCATCTAAATAATCAAATAAGTAATAGTTTTGTTTCATATGCGTGCATTCTGATTTAGCAAGGCTCTCAAGAATGCGTCCAATACTGTACTTGTGATCCAACTTGAGCTCAATAATCCGGGCTATAATCAGCGCTATGAAACAAGTCAGAAAATGAGCATGGATATGATCTTCTCTGGAAACGAAAACGGGACGTGCTTCAAGATCGCTTTTAGTAACACGGAAGGATTCTTCAATTCGCCATAGCCCTCGGTAAATGTCAATTATATGATCATCTGACTCCGTGTATTCACTAGTCACAATAGCATAGTACCCATCGAGCGCTTCTTCCTCTTGTAATTTTTCCAGATCAAGTTCAAGCAATTTTTGTGGGGATAGAATCTCACCGGTTTCCTTATCGAAAGCGATGTTCTTTATGTACCCTGCAGCCCCATAGGAAGTGGCTCGTGAATATTTACTGGGACTCTTTATGATATCCATCGCCTTTGCAATGGCTTTTGCACGATCAGCTTTGGCTTTTTTGTCATACTTCTCGCTATAAAAGATGACTTGTTTTTCATGGACAACTTTTTTTAACTTTTTACCGTTTCTTCCAGTCACTAAGATCGTTCTGGGGGAAAGACGGGACTTTCTTTTATACTTATCCCCATGCCAATCGTAACCGCTTTCATCCAATACATACCTTTTAAACTGTTTATCGGCACCGCGCACGGACATGCTGAAAACATAGCCATTTTTTCCTGAAAGGGTGTAGTAGACATTGTCCCCAGTGGTCATGCCCTTGTCAGCAACAACTATTATTTTCCCTAAATCGTACTCCTTTTGAATTCTGGAAAGCCCAGGCCTGAACGTTAGGCAGTCATTCGTATTGCCGGGGAACAACTCGAAAGTGATGGGTATCCCCATGCTATCCATAAAAAGCCCCATTTGAACAATAGGGTTTGGCCGGTGCTCTTTAGACATACCTTTTTTTCTTAAGTCATCTAATGTGTCCGTCTCAAAGTAATAATTCGTCACGTCATAGTAGACCAGGTTGGTATTGCGTCCGAACTGTTGTTTAATTTTATCGTTTAGCCAGACCTGTAAAGATGAGCTATGAGTATGAAAAAATGACAGGCAGCGGTAAACATCATCCAGTGAGTAATCATCCTTTTCAAAGTAAAGGTTTCTGCTCTCAAAGGTCTTTTTTTTCGAGGCTGGATGAAGAAGTCTAGAAAACACAAGAAGCTTCATGATGGTATTGCTGTTATAGCTCATCTTAGAGCCACGCTGTCTATTCATAAGGAACTTATCAATCCCTAGCTCATGATAGATCTGACTAATTACAGAATGACCGAAATTCCTTCTGTAGGTATTCGTGCATGCAAGTTTTTCATCATGGAAAAACTCAATGGAGACAGGGGATTTGCGTTCAGCCTTATCTTTTTTAAGCACCTGG
>JAGXTL010000114.1 GCA_018333635.1 Dethiobacter sp. | reverse complement strand
GGAGAGGGCTAGGGTGAGGGCTAGGGTGAGGGCTAGGGTGAGGGCTAGGGTGAGGACATAAAGCAGATGTCGGACTCGCAGGAAAAGCGAGATAACCAATTCTAGAAACGCGCTCTATCTCTGGTAATTCACCTGTCCCCCCTCACCCTTTCCCTCTCCCCCCAAGGGGGGCGAGGGTAAAAAGCAAATCCCCTCTCCCTCTGGGAGAGGGCTAGGGTGAGGGCTAGGGTGAGGGCTAGGGTGAGGGCATAAAGCAGGTGTCAGACTCGCAGGAAAAGCGAGATAACCAATTCATAGAAACGCGCGCTCTCTCTGGCAATTCACCTGTCCCCCCTCACCCTTACCCTCTCCTCCCAAGGGGGGCGAGGGTGAAAAGCCGGCACCACCGCCGTAGGAGGGCGCATATGCCTCTACCCTGATATGTCTCAAAAGAGGCCATGGAATCATCCTGCAACAGCCTTATTGCTCATTACCTGTGCACAAGATGACAAGCCACTAAATGTCCGGGCGCAGCCTCTTTTAAATCCGGTCTTTCCTGAACGCAAATCTCCATACAATACTGACACCGCGTATGAAAGCGGCAGCCTGCCGGCGGGTTGGCAGGACTTGGTACGTCCCCTTTCAGGATAATTCTTTTCTTCCTGCTACTGATATCCCATTCCGGCACCGCCGATAATAACGCCTGGGTATAAGGATGCAGCGGCCGTTCATAAAATTGGCTCTTGGTAGATTCTTCAACAAGGGAACCTAGGTACATAACAGCAATGCGATCAGCCATATGCTTGACTACGCTTAGATCATGGGAGATGAATAAATAGGTCAAACCCATTTTAGACTGTAACTCTTTTAAAAGATTGATAATCTGCGACTGAATAGAAACATCAAGGGCAGAAACCGGCTCATCAGCCACAATAAAGCGAGGCTCCAACACGAGCGCACGGGCAATTACAATCCGCTGCCTTTGTCCGCCGGAAAACTCATGAGGGTAACGACGGTAATGGTAGCCAGCCAGCCCACACAACTCCAACACCGCTTTCACTTTTGCCTGCCGCTCTTCCCCCTTGGCGATACCGTGTACCTCCAGCGCTTCACCGATCGACTCGCCTACTGTCATCCGCGGGTTGAGTGAACTATATGGGTCCTGAAAAATCAACTGCACCTGTTTGCGCAATGATTTTTCTTCCCGTTTTCTCAGCGAAAAAATTTCTTGCTCTTCAAAAATTACCTCTCCAGTAGTAGGTTTTAACATCTTCATGATCAGATGACCTGTGGTCGACTTGCCGCAACCGGACTCACCTACCAAAGCATACACTTCGCCGGGATAAATAGTCAGGCTTATATCATCCACAGCCCGTACATAACCTGAGACACGGGAAAAAACGCCCGCACGGATGGGAAAATACTTTTTTAAACCTTTGATACTTAACATTGGCTTGTTGTTTGCCATCACTACACCTCCCGATTCTCGGCGCGGAGCCAGCAGCGCACCAAGTGTCCCGGCTTAACTTCAATCACTTCCGGTGTTTTCTGACGGCAAACGTCCAAGGCATCCGGACAGCGCGGGTTAAACGCACAGCCCAGCGGCATTTCAGCAGGGTTAGGTACCACCCCGGCAATAAAATCTAGCGTTTCCTTTGTTTCATGCAATTTAGGCTTAGAGTTAATCAGTCCTACTGTATAAGGATGAAGCGGCTCGGCAAACAACGATTCGATCCTGGCATCCTCCACTACTTTGCCTGCATACATCACCAACACATGCTGCGCCATCTCAGCAATCACACCCAAATCGTGAGTGATAAAAATAATGGCAGTATTTACTTTCTGTTTTAGTTCTTTCATCAGTTCAAGAATCTGCGCCTGAATCGTCACATCCAAAGCAGTCGTCGGCTCGTCTGCTATGAGCAATGTTGGGTTGCACGACAGCGCCATGGCAATCATAGCCCGCTGGCGCATCCCGCCACTGAGGCGGTGCGGATATTCTTTAAGGATCTCTTGGGCTCTAGGTATACCAACTAATTTAAGCATCTCAGCCGCTTTCTTTAAAGCTTCTTTCTTGCCAAGACGCTGGTGCAGCCGAATTGCCTCGCTTACCTGGTCGCCGATAGTATAGACCGGCGTAAAAGATGTCATCGGCTCCTGAAAAATCATGGAAATTTCATTTCCCCTGATTTTGCGCATCTCCCGCTCGCTTTTCTTTAACAAATCTTCACCTTTATAAAGGATCTGCCCGCCGTCAATCCGTCCTGGCGGGTATGCCACCAAGCGCATGATACTTTGTGAAACCACGCTTTTGCCCGAGCCGGATTCCCCTACCACCCCCACTATTTCACCGGGCTTCACAGTAAAGGAAACATCGTCAACAGCGCGAACCACACATTCATCAGTATAAAAATTTGTCTGCAGGTTTTTAACCTGTAATAAATATTCCATCATGTCACCCTTTATCTAAACTTCCTGGATTTGGGGTCAAGCGCGTCACGAAGACCATCCCCTAATAAGTTGAAGCCAAGAACCATCAAAAGAATCGCCAAGCCAGGGAAAGTAGTCAAGTGATGTGCGGTACGAATAAATTCTCTGCCCTTACTGAGCATAGCACCCCACTCCGGATCAGGTGGCTGGGCTCCCAACCCGAGAAAACCTAGGCCCGCTGCCCAAAGGATGGCGGTCGCCACCTGGAAAGTAGATTGAACCACGATAGGTCCCATACAATTAGGGAGAATATGACGCACAATAATTCTCAGATCACTAATTCCCAGCACCTTAGCTGCCGCCACAAAACGCAACTCTTTTACAGCCAGCACCGAGCCACGCACCAGACGGGTATAAGTGGGAATCGAAGCAACTCCTGTGGCAATCATCACATTTTCCACTCCCGTTCCCAGCATGGTCACAATCACAATGGCGAGCAGAATCCCAGGAAAAGCAATCATAATATCAATCAGCCGCTGAACAATCAGGTCAAGCTTTCCCCCATAATAGCCGGACAAAGCGCCTACAGGCACTCCTAATATCAGACCGATGGAAACAGAAATCAAACCAATTAAGAGCGAAATTTGCGAGCCGTATAAGATCCTTGCAAAGACATCACGACCCAATTCATCGGTGCCGAAAATGTGTGTAGCCGAAGGTTTCTGAAACGCATTGCCAAAGTCAGGCCTTGTAGGGTCAAAGGTGGTTAAGAGCGGCGCAAAAATCGCCCCCAGCAGGAAAACAAACAAAATTGCCACTCCGGCCATGGCCATGCGGTTACGGCGCAGATGACGCAGTACCTGTTGAAATTCTGTATCCTTGGCATTCACCGCTCTCTCTGCAACTTGCAGCTTGCTGCTCAAAGCTTACTCCCCCTCCCCCGTAGCGAAACTAATCCTGGGGTCTAGGAAGGCGTACGCAATATCTACCGCAATGTTAATCAAAACAAACATTACGGCCAGAAGAAGCACCGTCCCCTGCACCACCGGGTAATCACGTGTGAGAATGGAGTCAACCATCAGCCGTCCAATGCCAGGCCAGGAGAAGACTGTTTCAGTTAAAACAGCGCCGCCCAACAAGCCGCCAAACTGCAGTCCCATCACCGTAATAACCGGAATAAAAGCGCTTTTCAACGCATGTTTAAGGATCACTACCCGCTCGCTCAAGCCTTTAGCCCGGGCGGTAGTAATGAAATCTTGTCTCAAAACCTCCAGCATGCTGGAACGCGTGATGCGGGCAATTAAAGCCGCCGTAGCCAGCCCAAGAGTCGTAGCCGGCAAAACAAACGTTTCTATTCCCCCCATTCCGCCTGAAGGCAGCCAACCCAGCCGCACGGAAAACAGCAGCTGCAGCATCACGCCCAGCCAAAAGACGGGCGCTGCCACTCCCACCAGCGAAGCCACCATGCTAACATTGTCGAAAACTGAATTCCGTTTACTGGCAGAGACAATCCCGGCCCCCATCCCCAGCACTGTGGCTATGGCCATTGATGTCAAAGCCAAAAGCACGGTATTTGGAAACCTCTCCCGCAATTCTGTGATTACCGGGCGTCTGGTAAAAGCAGACCTGCCCAAATCGCCGCGCAGCAAATTGCTCACATAAACAAAATACTGGATGTGCAAGCCTTTATCCAAAAGCAGCTCTTTTCTCACCTGCTCAATATACTGCGGAGTGGCGTGAACGCCGGCGATGGCTCTGGCCGGATCACCGGGAATAAAACGAATAATTGCAAAAACCAAGATAGACACACCCAGCAAAACAGGAACGGCTAGCAGCAGCCTCCTGATAATATATCCAGTCATCCTTTCTCACCTCCCGCGGTTTTGCTCTCAATAAACTCCCGCTTTTTCCGCCATCAGTAAGCAATGCAACGGGTCAGGGCTGCAGACTGTCTCCGGCCCTGACCCCATCGCATTTTACTTAAAGATTTTCACGCTGACACTTTCTGTTTACTCAATATAGGCATCCCAGGCAGAAATATTCTCCAGTGGATGGTGGATTAAACCTTTAACGTTGGCACGAACTGCGTTAACTTGTCCTTCGTTATAAAGGAATACCCAGGGAGCATCCTCCCAGATCTTGCTGATAATCTGCTGATATAATCCTTCGCGAACTGTACGGTCGGGCGTTACCCTTGCTTCGTCTAAAAGCGCGTCCACTTCGGGATTGCTGTAGTAAGACACGTTATTGGCAGGCGGCCACTGCGACGAATGGAATAAGGCATAGAGACCATAGTCGGCATCAAGCGTCATGGTTCCCCAGCCTAACATAAACATATCATGTTGAGCTTCAGCCGGCGGAACAATTACTGTGCTGAGGTATGTCCCCCATTCACGAGTTTCAAGAGTGGCATTAACACCTACTTCGGCCAACATCGCCTGAATAGCCACGATTACAGAAGCATCCTGCGGGTATCTGCCGGTGGGATGAAAAAGCGTAATATCAAACCCATCAGCAAAACCGGCCTCTGCCAACAACTCTTTAGCTCTTTGTGGGTTATACTCATATGGTCCTACTGAGGTGTACCCGAAAACAGCGGGAACTATAGGCGCAGTGGAAGGCTGACCCACGCCTTGGAAAATAGTGTCAACCAGCGCGTTTTTATCAATAGCATAGTTCAGAGCCTGCCTGACTCTGATGTCCTGGAAAATTTCGCGTTCCATGTTAAAACCGAGGTAAATGACGCGTACGCTGCTCTGACGCACCACTTCAATATCGGCTACTCCTTCCAAGCGGGCAATCTCAGTAGGAGGAACGGCGGTGATGGCATGTACTTCACCGGCTTCCAACATCATTACACGGGAGCCGGCTTCCGGCACAAACTTAAAAGTGACGGAGGCCAGCTGGGGCGCACCACCCCAATAAGTTTCATTTCTGGTCATAACGAATTGTTGACCACGTTCCCAGGAACCGAATTTGAACGGACCGGTACCTACCGGTGCCTCCACAAACACTCCGTCAGCCAGTGCTTGCAGAGAAGCAGGGCTGTGCATGCCAATAAATGAATGGGACAGGTGGGAAGCGATCGGCGCGAACGGCCTGTTCAGGTGGATCCTGACCAGATATTCCCCCACTACTTCAACTTCTCTGACTTCATTTAGCAAAAAGGCGAATACCGCTTTGTTTTCCGGGTCTGCAAAGCCTAAAAAGCGATCCAGATTAAATTTCACTGCTTCAGCGTTAAATGGTGTGCCGTCATGAAAGAGTACGCCTTCGCGGAGCTTCAAATCCCAGGCTAAACCATCTTCTGAAGGCACCCAGGATTCAGCCAGGCTAGGCTTTAACGTACCATCAACATCTAAGTAAATCAGCCTCTCAATCATATGTTCTGAAATGGTTGCCGCCGGAGAAGACATCATCTTCAACGGATCAAGATTCTCAGGTTCCGCGCCAATGGCAATAATTAAATCATTGACAGGCACCGCCCCGCCATTCTCAGCCCTTGATCTCAGCCGCTTAGCAAAGCGCCTGAGATCAAGGTCAGTACTAGCAATCCGACTAAAATCTTTTTCAAATTTAATCCCCCTTTTTATTTTTTTCTTCTGTTCTCGTGTCGCCTATCACATAAATTCAGCGCAAACAAAAGGCTTTCTTCCGCCTCGCCACGCTTCTCCCGCTAGTTATTCGACACAGTAGTCTAAAAATCCTTTTACCATTTGTTTTCTATTTTCTTTTTTAAAATGTTCGCTTTTCAAATTTTTTCAGTTTTTAATTTTATCCTCAGCGCTCGAGTAACCTTGGATATGCTATAATTAAATTAACTTTACATATTCAAAATTTTCTGTTTAAAAGGATGTGGTTTTTGTGTTTCAGGTATCTGCCAACCAGGGGGTAACTTGCGTAAAAATGGGTAAAGCCGTGCTTGGGCGCACTATACGAGCAACCTGTAGCTTTATCGTTGACGGATTGGCTGTAGAGGGCGGTTCTCCTTATTTTAAAACTAAATTACATGCCTTCTATCTGGAAAACAAGCCCGATCAAGCAGTGTTTACCCATTGCCATGAAGACCATGCCGGTAATGTGGACCTATTTAACTTGTTGGGAATTGTTCCCTACGCACATCAAGAGGCAGTGAACTATCTTTCTTCCCCTCCCGTGATCCCGTACTACCGGCGTTTTGTCTGGGGCACTCCCGCAGCAGGCCGGAGCCAGATTGTCCGAGAAGTTATAAAAACCGAAAAATATGTCTTCCAAGTTATTGCCTCCCCTGGTCACTCCGCAGATCATCTTTGCCTGTACGAGAAAAAGGAAGGCTGGCCGTTTACCGGCGATCTGTATGTGGGAGAGAAAATTTTTTACCTTTATCAGAACGAAGATCTGCCAAAAATGAAAGAAACACTGAAGAAACTGGCAAAGTTGAATTTTTCCACCTTATTTTGCAGCCACCGTGGTCGACTGCAAAAAGGGCCGGAAGCATTGACCCGCAAACTGCTCCACATTGAAACTTTGGAGGAAAAAGCAAAAGCACTACAGCTAAAGGGTTTTTCCCTCTCTGATATCACCAGGCAGCTATTAGGCAAAAAAGATTATATGCGCATTATTAGCAAGGGAGAATTTTCAAAGACCGCATTGATTGCTGCCCTGCTTAACCCCGGGCAGGAAGGTTCGCTAATTATTCAGCCGCCAAAAAAATAACAAAAAAATGAACCGTGCAGGGAGGGGCACGATCCATCTTAGAGGGAAGGTATATTTCAAGGCTTAAAGACTCGTTTTCATTCCCATGCCCTTACTATAACAGAGGATAAGTGTAATTGCAACAATATTCTGAATTATTTGGTAAAATTTTTTGCGCTTTTTATTCGTAGATTTTTTCTTCCTCATTGTCCGCTTCGGGGGCGTCTGCTTCGATGTCGCGACCGGCAGAACCATGCTCTCTTTCTTTGTAGTATTCATGCTGAATAATGAGGTCCATAATTTCGTTTGTCCCTGTCCAAATCATAATCAAACGGATATCCCGCAAGAAACGCTCGACAGGATAAACGTTAGTATAGCCGATGCCCCCCAAAATCTGCATGGCGTGATTAACAACTGTCCATGCAGTTTCTGTGCAAAACTTCTTCGCCTGAGAAACCATACGACGCTGCAGCGCCGCAGGACTGTCAGCATCAATGCAGCAGGCGGTGGCATAAATCAGGGCGCGCGCTGCATCCAGCTGCGTAATACACTCAGCCACTTTGAAACTAACCGCTTGAAAATTCTTAATAGGCTGCCCAAAAGCTTTACGTTTACGGCTATATTTAAGAGCTACATCCAGAGAAGCTTGAGCCATCCCCAAAGCACCGGCGGCACTGGTAAGGCGCTCGGGAATCATCATCCGATAAAAAATACTGCCGGCGTCATTTTCCTCTCCGATCAAGTTCGCTGTTGGGACAAAGACGTCTTTAAAGACCAAGCGACCGGCACCGCCGCCGCGGGTACCCATCAAACCGTAGATATGCTTAACTTCAACGCCTGCACCACGATCAACGAGGAAAGCGCTGATGCTTTGCTGGGGCTTAGCGTTCTCAGCCGTTTTAGCATAAACAAGAAAGTAGTCGGCTCCCTCAGCGCCGACGACAAAACGTTTCTGTCCGTTAAGTATGTAACCGCCGTCTACCTTCTTTGCGGTAGTTGTGGCACCGAAAAAGTCTGAACCTCCACGTGGTTCAGTAAGCGCTTCGGCTGTAAACTTCCGCCCTTCAAGAGTAGCTTTTAAATAATTTTCTTTCTGGTAAGCAGTTCCGAAAAGATGAATTGCTTCCCCCACAATAGAGGGCAAGGAATAAAGACAAGCCAACGAAGTGCCTAAATAGCCGACCTCCTCCAGCGCGACCACTTCTTCACTCCACCCGTACCCCCGTCCGCCATACTCCCGCGGAAAACGCAACCCAAACAGATTAGCGTCTGCCAAGGCGCGCATGTAATCAGCCGGATAGGTAATGCGTTCCGCATCCATATCCAAAATCAGTTGCTTATTTACGTTTTTAACAAAGGTTCTAGTCTCCGCCTGCAGTTTTTGCTGCCTTTCGTTCATCAGAAAAGATAACATTTTTTCTCTCCTTTCACTTGCTCTCTATTCCTAGCGCTGCCGCTATCCGCCGCGTGACCTTGGCTGAAAAACAAACAGTCTGAATTTGTCTGATTGGCATAACACCCATAAGCGAATTGGTGAGAAAAGCCTCAGCCGCTCCCTCTAAATCTTTGGGGGTCAGGGTTTGTTCCTTGGCTGTAATGTTTAAGTTTCGGCACAGTTCCAAAACCTTTCGCCGCATGATACCGGGAAGAACTCCATCTGCAATGGGGGGCGTAAGCACTTCGCCATTTATGACCAAAAACAGGTTAGCCACCGTAGCCTCGGTTAGCCTGCCGGCAGTATTTAAAAGAATAGCCTCATCATTTCCGTTGAAGATGGCTTCTTGCTTGGCGAGGATACTATCTGCAAAATTGGTGGTTTTATGGCGGGACAACGGGGAGTACTCGTTTCTGCGGGTAGTTTGAGCGATGATAGCCGTAAAACCCCGCTCATAAAGCTCCTCCACGTATGGTCGGCCGTGGCGCAGTGTAATCAAAATATTGAGTGCGCTATCTGTTTTAGGCAGCAGCCCTAAGCTTTCTCTGGGAGAAACAGTAAGACGCATAGAACCGCTTTCAAGAGCATTTGCTTCAATGACAGCCCAGATGGCTTCTGCCAGCTCTTCTGCAGAGGGCAGTCTATAAGCAAAAAAAGCGGACGACTGCTGAAGGCGGCTAAGGTGTTCACTGAGGCAGAGCGGCTTGCCGTTCTGGACAAGAATAGTTTCAAAAAGACCGTCTCCCAAAAGATAGGAACGATCTGTGACGGAAATCTGACAAGAGCCGGAGAGCATAAGCGTTCCATTGAGATAGCAATAATCAGTCACTCGGCACCTCCTGAAAGCTATTTACCCCGAGACTTTTTAGGAGGGCTTTTGCCTTGTGGAGAGTTTCTTCGTATTCCCGCAGAGGATCGGAATCGTAAACGATACCGCCGCCCACCTGAAGATGGACTTTATCAGCTTTGTTAATGAAAGTGCGAATAACAATATTCAAGTCGGCCCGCCCATCAAAACCGATATAACCAATAGAACCGGTATAAACGCCGCGGCGGACCGGCTCAAGTTCTTCGATAATTTCCATAGCACGAATTTTCGGCGCACCGGTGATGGAACCTCCGGGAAATATTGCCTTGAGCAGATCCACCGTATCTTTGCCGGAGGCTAATTGACCGCGAACGGTGGAAACAAGATGAAAGACGGTGGCGTATTTTTCCAGAGTCATCAGCTCCGGCACGTTAACTGTGCCATAGGCGCAAACACGTCCTAAGTCATTTCGTTCCAAATCGATAATCATGACAAGTTCGGCGCGATCTTTTTCACTGGCCAGCAGTTCTTCTCCAAAGGCATTGTCTTCTTCCGGCGTTTTACCGCGGGGACGGGTACCTTTAATAGGACGTGTTTCCACCTGACTATCTTCTAGGAGCACAAACCGCTCCGGCGAAGAGCTGAGCACGCGTAAACCATGGCCGCAATCCAGGTAGGCGGCAAACGGTGCCGGGTTAACTTGCCGCAGGCGACGGTAGAGCTGAAAAGGCGGCATACGTAAAGGCGCATCAAAGCGTTGCGTCATATTTGCCTGGTAGATATCACCGGCGATGATATAGTCGCGGATGCGCTCTACCGCTTCTCCATAAGACTCGGGACTGAAAAATGTATGAATGTCGGCAGCAGCAAGGTCAGGCTCAGACCAGGGGTCGGGCAGAATTAACTGCCGCCGCAATTTTTCCCGCAGGACAACCAGTTCTGCCGCCGCCTTGGCTGCCGCATCCTCTCCCTGGAGAGGATGGCCGGAGGAAACAAGAAAAACGCGGTTTTCCGCATGGTCGATGGCGACAAAGGCATGATAGAAGCCCAGATAAATATCTGGCATCTTTAAATCATCCTCAGTCTGTTCAGGCAAACTTTCCACCATACGACCTAAATCGTAGGAAAAAAAGCCAACGGCACCACCCAAAAAGGGCATGTGCAAGTCTCCGCGCTCCAAACTAAAGCGCTTCAAGCATTGCCGCAGCACTTCAAAAGGGTTGGCGGAAAAGGAACGGGTCACGCCTTCCTCTTCAAGTACAATCCTGCGACCATATGTCTTTAAAAGCATAAAGGGATTGCTGCCCATAAACGACCAGCGGCCTATTTCCCCGCCGGGCAGGCTGCTGTCGAGCCAGAACGGATACGGCTCGTTGACAAAAGCAGTAAAGAGCTGCTCCAACTGACAGTCTATGCTGATTTCCTCCAGCAACGGTTTTAGTCGAGACACGACGATTCCTCCTGCCCGCTGAGCTTATAGCGCAGGAAGTTAGCCAACAGGCTTAGTCCGTGTTCTGTGAGAATCGCCTCAGGATGGAACTGAACGCCTTCCAGGCAAGGAATATGCTTATGGCGCAATCCCATAATTTCCCCTTCCTTAGTTTCAGCCGTAATTTCCAAGCAATCAGGAAGGGTTTCTCGTTCGATAACCAAGGAATGGTAGCGCGTTGCAGAAAAAGGTACGGGAAGACCGGCAAACACGCCGCTGCAGTTGTGGTAAATCAGCGAGTTTTTACCGTGAACAGGCCGCAAAGCCCTGATGACCCGGCCACCAAAGACTTGCCCTAAACTTTGATGGCCAAGACAGATGCCCAGGATGGGAATTTTTCCGGCGCAACGACCGATAATCTCCATGGACGCTCCGGCTTCATTCGGGGTACATGGCCCCGGGGAGATAATGATGTGAGCAGGATTCAATCCAGCTACATCATCCGGAGCAATACTTTTGTTGCGAAAAACGCGGATGTCGGCGCCAAGCTCGCCAAGAAACTGAACCAGGTTATATGTGAAAGAGTCATAGTTGTCAACCATGAGCAGCATCAGGTCACCTGCTTTGCTGGTATTGGGCCAGGAGCTCCCGGACGGTGCGATTATCCGGCGGAACAGGCAGATTCGGTGCAAGGTGTGCCAAAGGAACAAGCACAAATTCTCGTTGATGCAAAAGAGGATGGGGAATGATTAGATTCGGTTCGGATAGCACCAGATCATCATAGAGAAGAATGTCGATATCCAATGTTCGAGGGCCCCAGCAGACAGTACGCACACGGCCGGCGTCGCATTCGATCTGCTGCAGCGCGGCAAGGAGTAAAGCAGGCGCCAGAGCAGTTTCAATCTCCACTACAGTATTCAAGAATTTTGCCTGCTCAACATAACCGACCGGGTCAGTCTCCAGAATAGGGGCTGCCTTGATGAGCGTGATGTCAGGATGATTGTGCAACGATTCCATGGCAAAATTCAGTTCTCTTTGCCGGTCACCCATGTTGCTGCCCAACCCAAGGAAAACGCAAGCCATTAAAGGAGGCTCCTTTCAATCTCTACCGCGGCAAAATCAAGCTGCCCGGAGATGGGGGGATGCAACTTCTTCACGCTTACTTGCACAGTAAGTGCTCCTAGGGAGAGAATTTTGGCGGCGATAGCTTCTGCCAATGTTTCCAAGAGCTTAACAGGTGTGCCTTCCATAATACTTTTGACGGCGGCATAGCATTCTGCATAATTGATGGCCTTAGCCAGATCGTCGTTATGGGCGGCAGCTTTTATATCTGTACCCATCACGAGAGTGACAGCAAAACACTGCCCCAGACGATTTTCTTCGGCAAGCACACCGTGATAGGCGTAAAACCGCATATTTTCCAGGATAACTTTATCCATCTTGGCACCCCCCTCGGAGCATGGCGTCTGTCATGCGCGCTACTCGGCTCATGTATTGTACATTGTGAACGCGGACGATGCTTGCGCCGTGGCAAATACCGTATGCCACTGTGGCAGCAGTCCCTTCCTCCCGCTCTTCAACCGGCAAACCCAGTACTTTGCCGATAAATGATTTGCGTGAAGTGCCTAAAAGCAGAGGATAACCCAGTGCGGTATATGCGTGCAAGCATTTTAACACTTGCAGATTATCTGTCACTGTTTTAGCAAAGCCAATGCCGGGATCTAAAATGATTTTTTCTTTGCTAACGCCAAGCTCCTCCGCCAAGGCCACGCTCTTTAGCAGGTCGGCTTTAATCTCCTTAATTACATCCTCATAGACCGCTTCTTGCCGGTTATGCATTAAACAGATGGGAACATCGGCAGCAGCTGCCAGCTTGAGCAGCCCCTGGTCTTTCTGTCCACCCCAGACATCATTTAGCATAGCCGCCCCCGCATCTAAGGCGGCCTCCGCCACTTCCGCCTTAGATGTATCCACAGAAACAGGCACCTCAGTCGCGTTGCAGACGGCACGGATCACCGGAATCACCCGCGCCCGCTCTTCATCGCCGGAGAGCGGCCGATGCCCGGGACGGGTCGATTCACCGCCAATGTCAATGATATGAGCGCCTTCTGCCACCAAACGCAAAGCATGCTCCACCGCACGCCCAGTGTCAAAGTAAAGGCCGCCATCAGAAAAAGAATCAGGGGTGACATTCAAGATACCCATTATCAAAGTGTTTTCCATTAAATCGTACGTTCTGCCTTTAAGGGTAAGTTTCTTTTGCATAATTCCTCCGCAGTCAGTACTGGATACCGCCCAGCGTCGGCATCCGTTTGGCCTTGTGGCAGCCCGCCTGAGCGGGACAGTCATAGCAAAGACGGGACAGGTCATCTGCTTCAGCCAACACTGCACCAAGCAAATCGGTTACCGTCTCAGGCGTCTGACGGTGGACAAGGATGGCCTGCAGAATAAGCTTAGTTTCGGCCAAGGAAAACCCGTGCCTGGCAAGGAGAGGCTCAGCCAGCGAAGCACTTTTCGCGGCGTGATCAATTCTCCCGTCTTCATGCTCAGCAAACCGTCCGATATCGTGCAGCAGCGCCGCGGCATACACCACAGAGCGGGGAAGACTAATTTGGCGCTCCAGACAAAGAATCCAGGCAATCCGGGCCACATCCAGCAAATGACTAAAATTGTGGCAGCAATAACGCCTGTCGGTTTCATAATTTTTAGTCAGGGACAAATAGTAAAGATAATCGTGATCTTGTATCAGTTTTTGCACAGCTTCCATTACGCATTACCTTTGATGAGCGAGAAGGCTTCTGCCCGCGTCAAATGATTAGTCCGAAAAATGCCGCGCACCGCAGAGGTGACGGTTGTTGAACCAGGCTTCTTTACACCGCGAATGGTCATGCAGAGATGCTCTGCTTCTATCACCACCACTACTCCCTTGCTTTCCAGCTTTTTCATGATCGTATCGGCAATTTGAGTAGTCAGTCGCTCCTGCAGCTGTGGACGGCGAGCCAATGTCTCCACTACACGCACCAATTTACTTAGTCCGGTGATTTTAGCGGGATTCGGAATATAGGCGACGTGTGCTTTGCCATAAAAAGGAAGCAAATGATGCTCGCACATAGAATAAATACTAATGTCTTTGATTAACACCATTTCATCATGCCGTTCCTCATAAAAACAGGTTTCCAAATGGTCGCATGGGTCGCAGTGCAGCCCGGAGAATACTTCCTCATACATTTTCGCCACTCGCGCAGGCGTATCTTTTAAGCCCTCCCGCTCCGGATCCTCACCTATGGCTTCCAAAATCATCCGCACAGCAACCTGAATTTTTTCCCGGTCAATCATAAGCGCCTCCAAGGCATTTTTTTTCTATAATTCGCTTTTTCAATCATTATCCCTGCTTCAGCCATTATTTTGGCACAAATGGCCTAAGATTGTTAAAATTAACAACTTTTTAACTACGTCCGGGCAGCTGAGGCATGCTGCAAGCAGCACAGTTCCTCCCGGGAAGAAATGACCGCTTCCAGTGCCTCCACCGATGTTTCAAAACACATCCCATCTGAAATGCACTGTTGATCGCAGAAGGACCTGATTACACTGTTCACCTTTGCGCTCATCCCGGTCAAATACACTCTTTTCCCTCTATCAAGCGCATCAAAGATAATGGTCTCCACAGCCCGCGTTGCAGACAAATCAATCTGAGGCATATTGGAGAAATCAAGAATGATGAACTCCTTATCATCTTTTAAGCGCTCGCGCATCATTTGCTCAAAGTCTGCGATTACAGCAAAACTCAACGGGCCGTTAAATTCGAGCAAAGTCACGCATGAGCAGGCGACTTCGAGCAATGCCCTAACTTTAGGATCGCTGTGACTTGAGTTAGTCGCACAAAATTGGGTAAGTTGAAAATCTGCCATCCGCTTGACGAACAAAATCGCAGACAATAGCGCACCAACAAGCACAGCAGTAATAAGGTCTACAAACACAGTCAACGCAAGGACGAGCAGCATTAAAAACAGATCCCAGCGCGGTGAACTTCCGGCTCGCTGCAAAAAATATCTATCGATGATATCATATCCTACCTTGATTAAAATACCGGCAAGGACGGCGTGGGGTATTTTCCCCGCCAGCGGTCCAAACGCAAGCACAATAGCCAACAAAACAAAGGAATGAGTCATGCCTGACAGTTTCGTACGCCCGCCATTATGAATGTTCACAACGGTGCGCATGGTTGCGCCGGCGCCGGGTACTCCGCCAAAAATGCCAGCAAAAGCGTTACCAATGCCTTGTCCAATCAACTCCTGGTTGGAGCGATGGCGAGTCCTCGTCATATTATCGGCAACCAATGAGGTCAGCAGGCTGTCTATTCCGCCGAGTACGGCAAGAATAATTATCGACTCAATCACAATGGGGAGGAATTGAAAGGATAGGGTGGGAAAATATATGCGGGGAAAACCGGTAGGAATATCGCCAAGGATAGGAGCGCCGGGAACAAAGCGGCTGATGACTGTCCCAATCAGGAGAGCAGCCAGGGGGCCGGGAAACCATTTAACCCATGCCTTCGGCCAGAGAAATACGATTGCCAATGCAATTAAACCTACAAGCAAAGCAGGGAAGACCGGATTGGCAATCGCCCCGGGAATGGCTGAAAGCGCAGGAAGAGTGCCGCCTGCCAGCGGTTCATGGCCAAAGAGACGCGATAATTGCAGCGCGATAATAATACATCCGATACCACTCATGAATCCGGAGACAACAGGATATGGTACAAGGCTGATATATTTGCCGACTTTCAATAATCCCAAGACTATCTGAATAAGCCCTGCAAAAAATACGGCACTGAATACTAGTACCGGATCACCGGCAAGCTTGCCGTAAATGCCTGCGAAAACGATAACCATGGGACCGGTGGGGCCGGAAACCTGCGAGCCTGTTCCCCCAAAAAGAGCGGCGAAAAAACCGACGAAAATTGCACCCCAAAGGCCGGCCATGGGACCTGCACCAGAGGCCTCTCCGAAAGCAAGCGCCAGCGGCAAAGCAACAATTCCCGCGGTGAGCCCCCCAAAAACATCACCGCGCAGATTACTGAAATCAAAAAATTTCATAAAACTTCCCTCTCTCTCAAAGCTTCTAAAAAAACTTGCGCAGCTAAAAATGCCCGTTTTGCCCGCAACAAAGCAAAGCCTGCCACCATAACCAGCTCTCCCGTCTTATCTTTCGCTCGAATAAGCCGGGCAGGAGAAATAACAGGCAAGTGACCATGTTTTGGCCTATCCTACACCTTTTCGTCAGGTAGTCCAGATTAAAGCGCCAGGACCCAGCAAGTCCCGGAGTTAATTATAAAAGGATCAGAAAAATAGCTTGGTTAATTAAGAATAATTTCAGATGATACCGTTAAAAAGATATTGTGCCAGGAGTCCTGCGATTACTGGAATTAGCAGAACCAGACTTAAGCGGGCAAAAGTAAAACGAGTGCCCAAAAGGACTGTTTCAAAAGGAAGTTTGGATAAGGACATGACGCTCCAACTTGTGATCAGCGCCACAGTAGTCCCGATACCGGCACCACTCTGCGCTATAGAGGCAAAGATGGGAAACGAGACATATGGACCGGCTGCCACTAGCATGCCGGCGCCACTACCGATGAGAATGCCGCGCCACCCAGACTCCGCACCCAGCCAGTATTGCACCAGAGCAGCGGGAAGCACCACTTCCAGCAGGCCCGCAGCTAAAAAAGCCAGAACCAACACCGGCAGATAGCTGTAGAACATATTTGCGCCGATTTTAATGCCTTTCTTATGGCTGTCATCTTTACGCTTCATGGCAAGAAGAAAAAGTGCGACCACAAGGAGAATAAGAATCCAAACTGTTCCTGCCATTACACCTCTCCTTCTTTCCTGGCCACCGGCAATAGTTGCTGTGCTAATCCCGGATAGAGCCATTTAGTCAGCAGACCGATGAGAACGGGGAAAGCAAAAGTCGCCAAGTAGCGAGCTAAAGCAATATCTCCCCCCATGATCGCCACCTCCATCGGCATGCGAGATACATCCCAGAGGCTCTTGCCCACAACAAAAGCCATAATCGCAGGAGCCTCCGCCCCGGCGCTAGCCAGGGATGCTGCAATAGGATAATAAACATACGGTCCGCCTGGGATAATCCCACCGATGGCAGCAGCAAGCAGGATTCCCTTCAAACCGGACCCTTTGCCAAGTAAACGGTAAACTTTTTGCTGATCTATCAGAACTTGAACTAAGCCGCCGAGAGCAAATGCAGCTAACAACAGCGGCAGAACGCCGACAAACATCTGCAAACCTGACAGCGCTCCCTGCCCAAGCAGAACAATTCCACCACGTGACACCGCGAGCGCAGCCATAAACAAAACAACGACTGACATAATAATTATCGTTTTTTTCATATTGAAAGTATATTATCTCCTTCGGCTTCTTCTTTCGAAGTTTAAATTAAAAGCCCCACTGTTATTCATGGTACTCCTTTTTTTTGCGGAACGCAATAAAAAAAAGACGCTACGCGTTTTCTTTATTTCCTGCTACAAAAATTCCCCTCCCCTGGAGGGGTGCCCGCAAGGGCGGGGTGGTCGCATACCGCCTCAACAAACTTTCAAACACAAGCCTCTAAAAGGCAGAAACTCCATCGTTGGTAACCACCCCTCCACCAGAGGTAACCCCCCGGCGCTTTGCGCCACCCCTCCACCGGAGGTAACCACCCCGGCGCTTTGCGCCACCCCTCCACCGGAGGTAACCACCCCGGCGCTTTGCGCCACCCCTCCACCGGAGGGGAATTTTCTTACAACAAAAAACCCTCCTTTTCAATTGAGAATTGGAAGGTTTTCTGTCATTAGCGGTTCTGATTTGGCTGTTTCACCCAGAGTAGTAAGAGTATGTTGCTTCCCGTCAATCTCCAGAGGAGTCACGGAGAATCTCACCCAATTTTTTATCCCGTCCTTACGGGTAATATCTAATTCCACAAATTCAAGTTTTCCAGCCATGACTAGGCGTACTTTTTGCACCGCCTGCCTGCGCTCTTCCTCGTGTGGAAAGAGCAGATAAAACCAACCATGCTCCGCTACTTGGTCCTTGCTATAACCGCTTATCTGCTCCATAGCCTTGCTGTAATAGCTAATACTGCCCTCAGGGCTGGTGACGAAAAATCCCTCCCTCGATTTTTCCAGTAGCGCGACTAAAATTGACTCGCTTTTACTGCGCTGGTCAGATTCCAAACTTAATGGCTGGCGCTTTTCCCACAGCCTCGCTTCCGTCACATCCAAGCCGGTAGCAAGGAGATATTTGGCAAACCCATTTTTTTCAATAAAACAGCTCTTGGAACAAGCAATCCAGCGTCGCTTTCCTTCTTTAGTGAACCACTGAATTTCATCTTGCCATATTCTCTTATCTGAAAACACCGTGTTGATTCCCTGCGCTACTCGCTCAACTTCCTCTGTCGGCAAAAACATCTCATACCTCTTGCCCAAAACTTCCTGCTGCTTATAACCGCTTAGCCGTTCACAAGCAGGATTAAAGACGACAATTCTGCCGTTCTCATCCAGAATAAAAACTAAAGATTCCACATTATTTATGAGCTGTGACGTCAATTCCTCAGTATAGGTGACTCCCACTATGCCCAGCAGACGGGAGAAAAAATTAAAAAATAGAGCCGCACCTTTATCCCCCAAGGCCATTCACCTGATCTTTCACTCGTATTTAAGGCACATGGATTCGCGGGCAAAACCTTGATTTCCTGCACCTCTCCGGCCGCTGCTGCAGCTGTAATAATCTATTAAGAACCTATTGTGCAGGAAATCCAGATAATTTCCTGTACAAAAAGCGAAACATAATCTTACTTTTAATATTTTGCTAAGTTTTTCTGCCCCTCAGATTGGTTATAATTGCATATAGAAGGCAGTGCGGAGGGATAAAGGATGGCAAAAGCAGTAGGGATTGATCTTGGCACAACAAATTCTGTGGTGGCCGTCCTCAAAGACGCTCATCCGGTGGTGATTGTTAATGCGGCAGGCATGCGAACGACACCTTCTGTAGTAGCCTTTAAAGAAAACGGACACTTAATCGGACAGAATGCTAAGCGCCAAAGCACGCTGAACCCGGAGCGGACGCTCTATTCGCTAAAGCGCTTTATCGGGCGCAGATACCGCGAAGCGGCGGAAGAGATAGAGCTTGTTAGCTGCAATGTAGTGTCAGGCCCTAATGAGGCGGTGCGTTTTGAAATTGACGATAAGCTTTATGCCCCTGAAGAACTGTCTGCCCTGCTGCTGCGCAAACTGGTGGACGACGCCTCCTCCTACCTGGGTGAAACAGTTCATGATGTGGTAATTAGCGTGCCGGCGCACTTTAATGACTCCCAGCGGCGCAGCACGATGGACGCCGCACAAATTGCAGGACTTAACGTGCTTAGGATTATTAACGAACCTACAGCCGCGGCGTTAGCCTACGGCTTCTCCAGAAAAGCGCATGAAACCATACTCGTCTTCGACTTGGGCGGCGGATCGCTGGACGTTTCCGTACTGGATGTGAGCGGCGATCTGTTTGAAGTGCGGGCCACAGTCGGCGATACCCATCTGGGTGGCGGCAATTTCGACAAAGAAGTGACGGACTGGCTGGCTGCCGAATTTGAGAAGCGCCACGGTATTAACTTGCGCCAGGACAAACAGGCACTGCAGCGCCTGACAGAAGCGGCGGAGAATGCTAAAGTTGAGCTTTCCACAGTTCTGGAAACACAGATAAGTCTGCCATTTATCAGCACCGCTGCCGCCGCTCCCAAACACCTGGAAGTAATACTAAAACGTGCTCAGTTTAATGAATTGACTGCTCATCTGCTGGAGAGATGCCGTGCCTCTCTTGAGGCGGCGCTGGCCGAAGCCAAAATCACAGCAGACGATGTCGACCAGGTGCTTTTAGTGGGCAGCTCCACCAGAATTCCGGCGGTACAGGAACTTGTGCGGAAGATCATTGGGAAACGGGAAATAAACCGCTGCGTAAACCCCGATGAGGCTGTGGCTTTAGGCGCTGCCATCCAAGCCGGCATATTGACAGGTGAGTTAAAAGAGTTGTTACTTTTGGATATAACCCCGTTTTCCCTGGAAATGGAAACGGAGGGCGGTTATGTGAGCACAATAATTGAGCGGAACACCGCGATTCCTACCCGCTGCGCCCGTCTCTTTTCCGCAACTGGAGATACACAGTCTGCTCTTAATCTCTATCTTCTGCAAGGTGAGCCAAAACTAACTAAAGACAATCGCCGGGTGGGGCAGTTTAAACTTGAGGGAATCGCGCCGACGCATCCGGATCTGCCGCAGGTTATTGAAATCACTTTTGAGATAGATGCCAACGGAATTTTTAACGTGACGGCCCAAGACAAGAAAATAATTTAGAGAAAATCAGGCGGAAACGGCGGGGTGAATAATGGGTGTAAAATTTCAAGACTACTATGAGGTCTTAGGCATTACAAAAAATGCAAGTGAAAAAGAAATTAAAACGGCGTACCGCAAGCTTGCCAGAAAGTTTCATCCCGACCTGCATGCCGCCGATGAAAAAGAAGCGGCAGAGAAGAAATTCAAACAAATAAATGAAGCATATGAAGTGCTAATCGACCAGGAAAAGCGCCAAAAGTATGATAATCTGGGGAAAAGTTATCAGGCCGGCGAAGAATTCCGTCCTGATATGGAAGGCATGTATTATTCCTCACCCGATACAGACAGCGGTTTCAGCGATTTTTTTGATATGCTTTTTGGTGGTTTTCGGCCAGGAAATTCTGCCCCCGGAAGAGAACAACGCTTTCACCGTGCTCCTCGCCGAGGACAAGACGTGGAAGCAGAACTGACACTAACTCTGGAAGAGGCATATCGAGGCGCAGAAAAGACTATTCAGCTGAACGTGTCTGATCTTTGTACGCGTTGCGGCGGGAGCGGCATCAGCGGCAGGCAGTTTTGCCCTGGATGTGCCGGCAGCGGACAAATACAGACGCCAAGAACACTGACGGTTAAAATTCCGCCTGGCACAGGCGACAACACAAAAATCCGCCTGCGCGGCCAAGGTAGCGGCGAGGAAGGCGGGAGGGGCGACCTGTACCTGAAAGTCCACATTCTTCCTCACTCAGGCTACAGAGTAGCAGGAGATGATTTGGAGTCAGAGCTGGTGATAGCACCATGGCAGGCAGTTTTAGGAGCAAAAGTGAGTGCCGCCACGCTTGACGGAAAAGTTCAAGTTACTGTCCCGGCTGGAACGCGAGCTGGCAAAAAGCTCCGTTTACGCGGCAAAGGACTGCCGAAAAAAGACGGCAGCCGAGGGGACCAATATCTCAGCATTGTCATCGATATTCCCCGCCAGCCTGGCGAAGAGGAACTGACACTCTGGCGCAAGCTGGCGGAGGCTCAAGCAGCAAGGGAGGTGTCCTAAATGAAGCGCTACTTGATACAAGTGCAAAGGGACGCTTGCGGTGATGACTGGGTTAGCATTAAAACGCTCGACTATCACCCCGAACTGCTGGAACGCTTAGTGGCACTGGGGCTTGTGGAGATTGAAAATGGCATGATACACACCCGCCAGGCAGATCGGCTCGATAAAATATTTCGCCTGCGCAGCTGCCTCGGTGTCAACTTAACCGGTGCGGCAATTATCCTGGATCTGTTAGATAAGATTGATGAACTAAAAGAAAAAATCCGCTCCCAGGAATGAGCAGACAGAACACTTTTCGGAGGCGCAACCATGCGAATTGGCGTCATAAGTGACACACACATTCCGGCGAGGGCCAGGCTGCTTCCCTCTGAGCTCTTTACGTTATTTGACGGCGTAGACTTGGTTTTACATGCCGGTGACTTGGTGGAAGAAAGTGTACTCCAAGAACTGGCAGCAATTGCGCCGGTGGAAGCTGTCGCCGGCAATATGGATTCCTGGGAATTGCACAACCGTCTGGGCCGTAAAAAGATCCTGGAGCTCGCCGGTTATCGTATCGGTCTAATTCACGGTGACAGCGGCAACGACAGGTCAAAAACGCCGCAACGTGTGCTGCAATCATTTAAACAAGACAGCGTGGACTGCATAATTTTTGGCCATAGCCACCAACCTTATCATCAAACAATCCAAGGTATCTTGCTGTTTAATCCCGGCTCTCCCACCGATCGGCGAAGGGAGAGCCGCCACTCCTGCGGATTGTTAACAGTGGGAGAAACTATTACTGCACAACTGCTACTCCTCTAACATATCCCCTCTCCCTAACATATCCCCTCTCCCTAACATATCCCCTCTCCCTAACATATCCCCTCTCCCTAACATATCCCCTCTCCCTCTGGGCTGACCTTTACCCACACTTGACACCGGGCATTATGGCCATGCTTGCAGGGGAGGGCGGGATTCTTCGCCCCTGATGATGCCATACATCTCGGAAGCAGTATCTAGGCGCTGTAGACCACGCCAT
>JAGXTL010000133.1 GCA_018333635.1 Dethiobacter sp. | reverse complement strand
TTTGGATATAAAGAGGAAATCACATTATTTACAGATAGCACGGGGGTGCAATGGCGAGTTTTGGCAGAAGACGGGAAAGGAAACCGGTTAATCATTACTGAGCATGTTCATGGATTAGTGCAGTATAACAGTTCAAATGTATATACATCTTTAGGCCAAAGTGATGGTCTAAGAATTGCTTTAAATGAGTGGTTTGTTTATACACTAGCCCCTGAGTTGCGAGAAAATGCACTACCGGCAGGAAATGTAGATAATGATGTTCGGTTGAATATCGGAGACGATGTTGATTACTCTTTTTGGCATCAAATAACTGCACATGAAAATGAAGCGGCAGGGTGGACTGTCGCCGCTACTGGCGCTGCATTGCCAGAAAATTCGTTGTTCGTATTATCAATATCCGAGGTAAATAAATATTCAAATCTAGGCACTTTAAATGTACAAGGCTTGATGAGAGTTATACCTGAAGGGCATTTCGTACCGGTTGCTTGGTGGCTTCGTTCGCCCGGTAGTAGCAGTTACAGTCCGGTGGCGCTTATGTGGGCAGGCGACTCAGAAATAGAAGGTTTTTATGTCAGCGTCGTAGCCGCCACATCAAAATTTGGTTTTCGTCCTGCTTTGTGGATATCCCGATAGGCACGATTTTAGCATTGATTGGGGATTTTAAGAGTGGTTTTGCCGATTTTTGCTAATCATGAGTTGTCAAGAGTTTGAATAATCCGAGCCAAAATGAGCCACTGTTCCGGTAAGTGAGAGCCACGTGTCCGGGAAAATAAGCCACCCTCCCGCTTACAGTGAGCCAGTTGGGTTTTCTCCTATAGAGAGACTGTCGGTTAAATTACGAATAAAAGTCTTTCTAAAAAATATTTGACATAATCTGCGAACCTATGCTACCCTATAAGTGTATCGTACTTTGTGCTGCTGTGTTAACGACCAGCCCGTTGCTTCTTAAACTGTATCAACATGTTTTGATACCAGTCACTAAGAAGCGCAACATCCTCAGACTCAACCGGCAAATGTCCGCACGAGTCAGGAACGTAAGATTATTTGAGCGAGATACTCAGATAATCGGCAAGCCAACAAATAAGGTTGGCACGTACCGCATTTGCGGTGGAAACAAGCGACTAGGGATTATCCTTAGGCGCTTTTTGTGTTTCCATCGCCCTTGCGGGTAACCACTACTCGCCGGAAGGAGGTAAGTAGCGTGGAAATTGGCCTCATGTTGATTGTGATGGCCGGCATGCTACTTATCTTCCGTCAACTGCATCTAGCAGCCAGCGAGTAGCATGCCCCTGCGTCTGCAGGCAAATACGCTGCCGCGTGCTTGCCTGCGCTAAGGCGCAAACCCAAAAGCACAGCAACACTACAACAACAACGACACCACAACCCCCGGCCCCCCCCCGTTGCAACGGGGAACCGATCGTCTGACGGCAGACAGACAGCGAACCGCAACGAAGAAAAGCGGCATGCCTCTACTGACTAAGCCGGTGGCAAGCAGTAGACGAAGCCCACAGTGGGCGAGAGCATGGGGCAGCCACTGTACGAAGCCGGGCCGTTCCCAACGGATCAGGCGCAAAGCCTGAGAAAACCGGACAAGAGTCAACAGAGCAGCCGAATCCCGGCTGCCGTGGAAAGCGGGTAATAACGACTCGCCGGAAGCGACTAAAGACCTACCCCAGGCCACTAGAGGCGGTACTTGCATAACAAGTATTGACACTCAGTAACCCAAAAGGTTACGAAAACAGAGTCCTCCGACTGCGCGGAATCTCTGACGGTGGTGAGGATGGAGCCCGTTGCAACGGGAGACGGACAGAATCGCAGAACGGACCGGCGAAGAGCATCGCCGGAGAAAACGGAGACGACCTTTAGGCAACAACACGCGCGGTCAGGTATGGCAGCCACAACTATCCCTGGCGGCAGGCGCGGCCTCAGGCGGAGTGCAAGCTCCGCAACCGTGTAAGCGGAGCAAGGACACCCATCGGCTATGCCGAGTGGGTGGGCGAAGCGGAGCGGTGAGGCGGGAACCCGGCGGAAAAACCCCCGGCGTAAACGGAAGCGGCGGACGATTGTCAACCGCCAATTTTGCTTTACCACAGAGCCGCTGACGTTTACGCCGCCTGTTGCTTTGCTTAAACCATCTTTTTTGCTACTTCTCTTCTTGTTTTTCTGCAATCTTTAATGTTTCCTAAGGCCGCGCCCGAGGCGCGGCGAGACTTTTTCAAGGGAAAAATGGGCTTGGGATTTGTGGCGAAGGACGAGCGACATGGAAATAACTGTATTTGGCAAAATGTCATTTTGACACTTTGCCACTTCCGAACTATTTCTGTATCGGTGACGGCAAAGGGCGAAAACCGCCTTTTGCCAAATACAGTTATTTCCAAAACTTCACCAAAATGGTGAAGTAAAAACTGGCTAATAATTCTCCAGTTTTCCGGGCACTTATTTGTAACGTTGGAAATTTATGTGTTTGGCAAAGGACGGAACCCGTCTTTTGGCACTTTAGGCTAATCGGGACACAAAACACACATTTTATTTTACTCAAACCTTCGATGCCATAAGCATTTTGAGCCATTCAGAACAAAAAAAATGCACATTTATTTTTGGTACACCCTATTGGGACACTTTCAAATAAAAAGTTGCATTTTTTTACTGGTTTTTTTCCAAAGACCCTTATAAATAAAGGCTTTTTGGGGTGTATGAAGTTGCATTTTTGCTAAAAAAAATCAGAAGGAGTGTTGTCTAATGCCGAAAATTAAAAAGAATCACCGCACCAAGGAACCCCATCCCACGCAAAACAAAGCAGGCAGCCTATTTTACCAATGGACGGGCAAAGTTGAAGGCCTCAAGACCTTTGGTCAAGCAAAAGTCGCCTGTACCGGTCTGCGTTCGGGCGAGACCGTGCGGACCTACTTGTCCGCCGGTCAAGACTTTTGCAAGTGGGTAAAAGCTAATCGCGGTTACAAGGATCTTAAACAGGTCAACCGGGCGGACTGCGCTGCTTACCTTGCTGCGCGACAAAGTAGCGGCCTCTCAGCCTGGACGTTAAGCCGGGATCGCACGGCAATCACCCGCATCCTGGGGTTTGACTCGCAGCAGCTATCCATCCCCGAGCGCAAAGCTGCAGACGTTAAGCGCGGGCGCGGCCCAGAGCGGGCAGTTGCGGACAAATATCAGCCCATGGTTGCCTTCCTCCGGGCAAGTGGCTTGCGACGACACGAAGCGCAATTGCTGGAGGCAAGAGACATTAATGTCGCCGCCGGGACGGTTACGGTCCGGCGGGGCAAAGGCGGGCGAAGCCGAGTGGTTAATTTGCTGGATAAAAATACATTATCTAAAATTCAGC
>JAGXTL010000076.1 GCA_018333635.1 Dethiobacter sp. | reverse complement strand
GGTGACCACATCTTACAATAAAAAACCTATTAGGAAATTTACCGATTGCTAAGTGGTTCACTTATTGGTGATCAAAGTGGCTCAGATATTCATGATCACGTGGCTCAAATATTCGTTGACATTCGGAGCGACTAGGGGAGTTGCTGCGGTTTCTTCCTGAGCGCTGCCACGGTAGAGGGAATCCATGGTGGCAAATATGCCATCCTCATAAATATTTTCTACTTCTGCAAGGGCGGCGATTTCATTGATTTGTGCAGCCGTCATTTCTACTAGAATCTGCTGTGGTGTGGCGGTATAGGAAATGCCCAATGTATCAAGTTTCTCGCTGATGGTGGCTAGAGAGGTGGCTATTCCCGCCAAACGAATTGCCTCCAGTTCTTCCTGGAATGCGGTATGACGCTGCCAATATTCGTCTGTGACTTCATCTTTAATGTCTCTATCGGAGGGATCAGTGGAAGGTGTATCTGTGCCGGGGGAACCGGGTTCGGATTGTCCACCCTCGATTTTTACAGGTGGTGTTTCATTTGGGATTACGATGGCAGAACCTGTGGATGAACTGGAGCCGGAGCCATTTTCTGGTAAGGCCGGTTCTATCATGGGCTCAGGCATATAAAACGGGGCAGCGGAAACGGCGCTGCCGTAACCGGAAAACAGTTGAGAGAGCTCGGGCAACCCGTCAGTAAACTCAGGATATTTTTCCTTAAGCGCATTGTATTGTTGCTCTAATGCGCTTGTTGCTGTGAATTTAGGGAGCAGCACGACTTTTACTTTTTCGCCCGCTGCTACTGACTTGAGTTTTTGATAGAGAGAGACGTCCAGCTTGCCGGCTTCACGGCGCAACTGTTCCCATTCTGCTTCCATCAGTTGGCGGTCTCTTTCAAATAATTGGGCCATTTCTTTTTCTGCAACTATGGTACTGGTTTTTTCATCAATATAAATGATGCCATAAATAGTACCATCATCTGCGGGTTGGGCAGGCTCAATCAAGATAGGGCGGTCGGAAACTGCGGTATCCGGTGCAACTTCTAACGGCTTTGTTTCTGTAGAGGGTGACGCGGTTGTTGGTGGCGGCACTATGCCGTTAGGATAAATGGCATACTTGGCAGACCAGAAAGACTGGCCGATTTTTTCAAGGCGCAAAGTATCGCCTTCAAAAATCTCAATATTCTCCACGGGGACACCATACCTTTCCACCAGGTGGGCCAGCGCCGTGTCGCGGTAGCTGACACCCCATACTGGGACCACCATGGTTAGAATCATGGAAATAGCAATTAGCAGAGAGAGAAACTTTTTCATTTTTCAGAACCCCCCTTTCTAGGCTTTTCTACTTAGACGTCGGATTAGGTAATAAGTTCCCTTTAGTAACAAAAAAAGTGTCTTAGCCTTGCGTTTGTCCTGCTTACAGTATATCTTTATTAGTGAGGCTGTTTCTGCCTTAGTACTGATTATATGTGAGGCTGTATGAAAGTCATTGTAGATGTGGATGCCTGTCCCAGAGCGGTTCTGGCTGCCTGCCTCACAACCGGCCGGGATTACGGAATACAAGTTTGGACGGTGGCCAGCTTTAATCACAATATCACATCTGACCGCCATATAGTTGTAGGAGACGCGCCGCAGGAAGCGGACATGAAAGTGTTAAACCTGGCAGATCGGGGTGATGTGGCTGTTACTCAGGATTGGTTTTTGCTTTGCCCAGAAAGTGCAGTATATAAGCCATTTCTGCTGTTTTGCGAGGCGCTATAAGAACTGCTTGGGCATAGTTATGTGACTATGCCCTTTTTATTTTAGAATAACGAGGTGAAATATCTTGAATCAATTAATCCGTTATGGCGCAAGTGAGCGCTATTTTGCCGAGGCGGCTCTCTATCCCATGCTATTTCTGGCGAGAGTTGTCTCGCAATATAAAGACCTGTATAAGCTCGTCACTGAGGGCGGGGAATGCCTGGCGGAGATTTCTGGCAAATTCCGCTACGAGGCGACTGGGTTATCTGAGTATCCTGCAGTAGGTGATTTTGTTATGGTAGACCGTATCCAAGGCAGTTCCGGCAATGCCATTATCCATCGGGTGTTGACGAGGAAAAGTATCTTTGAACGTACAGCTGTGGGCGACGAGCATCAAACGCAGGTGGTCGCAGCCAACATTGATACTGTATTTATCTGCATGTCTTTGAACAACGACTACAACCTGAATCGTCTTGAACGTTATCTCTCGGTGGCTTGGCAGAGCCGGGCAACCCCAGTAGTCGTGCTGACAAAAGCTGACCTCTGTGAAGATTTACCCGGTGTTATGGCCGAAATCTCAGTCGTGGCTCCCAATACAGGTGTGGCCGTAACTTCAAGCCACGATCGGGCATCCTGCGACAAACTGTTGCCTTGGCTGCAACCGGGGATGACTGCGTCTTTTATCGGTTCGTCTGGTGTAGGGAAATCCACGCTGATCAACCGGCTGATAGGAGAAGAGCTTCTGACAACGTCAGAAATCCGACAGGATGATAAGGGCAGGCATACCACCACCCGCAGGGAGCTCGTGACTCTGCCGCAGAGAGGTATCGTTATCGATACGCCCGGCATGCGGGAGCTTGGAGTTGAGTCAGTCGATCTATCCAAGTCCTTTTCTGACATATACGATTTGGCAAACAAATGCCGTTTTCGGGATTGTACTCATTCCGCAGAACCCGGCTGTGCCGTCCGGCAGGCACTCGGAGAAGGAACACTAAATCCCCGGCGCCTGGAAAGCTATCAGAAGTTGAAGCGTGAAGCCCATTATGACGGTCTTTCCTTCAAACAGATTGAAGCCCAAAAACTCAATACTATGTTCGAGAGCGTGGGCGGCATGAAAAAGGCAAGAAAGTTTATACGACAAAATGATAAAACGAACAGGAGATAAAAATGGAATATACAAAAAACAATAAATACGAGAATTTGCTTGTCCGCAATATGAGAGCAAACATACGATTGGAGGAGCCAGCGGACTACCGTAAGGTGGAAGAACTCACGAGGGAAGCATTTTGGAACCACCATCTGCCGGGCTGCAACGAGCACTACCTCCTGCATATCATGCGGGATTGTGGAGCATTTATTCGAGAACTTGATTTCGTTGCGGAAATCGATGGAGAAATCGTCGGGAACATCGTTTACACAAAGGCGAAAATCCTCGGCGATGACGGGATAAGCCGTGAGGTATTAAGTTTTGGTCCGGTATCGGTGCTGCCTGCATTTTGGGCGAAGGGCATCGGCAGCGCGTTGGTTGAATACACCATCGCCAGCGCAAAAGAATCGGGTCACCGCGCGATATTGATATATGGCGACCCCGCGTATTATAAGAGATTCGGCTTTATTCCGGCTGAAACGTTTGGAATCGGGACGTCGGATAACATGTATGCGGAACCCCTTCTGGCACTGGAATTGTGGGATGGAGCGCTTAGCGGCTGTAAAAACAAGTTAATATTTGGCAAGCCTAGCGAAAGCTAGTGACGCAAAGCCAAGGGTCTAAAGCCGGTTACTAACCGGCTATGACAGCCGGTTGCTAAGGTTAGGTCTTTTATGCCTGCTTCCAACTGGGTAGCAGGCTATTTTAATGAAAGGCAGTGAGGTTAAGATTAAAATTACCAGGGTTCTTGTCTTTTTGTTGTTTGTTGTATCTATTGTGGGTAGAAGACAAACTGAAAGCCGAAGCATTAATTTTTGAGGCTAGAGATAACTATACTAACAGAACATATTTCGAGACCTTTAAAATGCTGGCAGGACCAGATGGACATGTAACCTGGGATACATTTAAGAGCTCTTTGAACGCCACTCCAAACATTTATATCGTAGAAACTACGATTGTCTGGCCTGTTGAAAACGGTCAAGAGCAAATAAAAATCGAATACCATGTTAATATTCGCACAGAGGAAGTGAATGCTAGCTATATTGAAATTAACGGTGAGCCGGTTTCGAGCAGACAGGCAGGCACATCCGGTTCAAAAAAATGGGTTTGGGTGACGTTGTCGAGAGTTTTTAGAAAATCGGCACGAACGGTTCTTGGAAGTTTAGAAAAATAGTCTGGAAATCTACGGTTACGCCGTGGCATTAACGAGTTTTTAATTCCACGCAGAACAGTTATGATGACTTTAAAGACTAAAGAAGAGAGCAGAACAACGATAATTTCCATTACTAAACAACTCCTTATCTTCTAAGCTGGTACCATTGCATTGAGAAGCATTTTTGAAAAGATGGGTGCGGAAGTTAAGTGGAACAACACGACTCAAACAATTAATGTTACTAGGGGATCCTGGATTGTGACCTTGAGAGTAGGAGACGATACGGCTACAATAAACGGACAGAAGAGGAATCTTGAAGTTCCCGCAAAAGTGGTTAATGGGAGAACTTTTGTACCAACCAGATTTATAGTGGAGTCCTTTTGGGGCGATCCGGGCTACAATCATGGTAGAATTCCTTAAACGAGGGGAATTTGATTAAACATTCATAAAAGTAAAGAATGGGAAGGATGCAGGATTGATGAGAAGAGTCGTATGTTTTCTTGTAATCGCTATTCTGGCCATATTTTTGACAGGATGTGCAGAAGGAATTTTTCATATAACCATAAATAACGACGGGAGTGCTGATATTAAATACCGAGTTGGAGTACAAAACATGGTATTGGGGCTTCTTGGTGGAGGAGAAAACAATCCTATTGATGAAATACGCCAGAGTGCTGTGTCTGAAGGCTTCAGTGTAACAAATTATAGAGAAAACAATATGACTGGTATTATCGCCACTAAACATGTCGCAACATTGAATGATTTGACTGATTTTGGACAATTTCAAATAGCAAGTGTGTCTTTTGCGGAGGACGAAGCCGGTGGTAGCATGGCATTTACTGTAGATAAAGGGTTTTTTCAAAATATATATAGTTTGAACACAAATATTGACCTATCCGATATGAGAGCAATGCCCGATGAAGACCCGTTCGGATTAAGTAGCGCAGTGCTAGGACAAATAGATCTTCGTTTTATTATGACTTTACCTTTTAAGCCGGAAAGTCATAATGCTCCAACTATCAGGGATGATGGACGAACAATGGAATGGCAACTTGTACCCGGAAGCGACAACGCCCTCGATATGAAAGCCAAAGTGCCAAATGTAATAAATATAGCTATTACAGTTGTGGTGGGGTTGATAATCTTTTTGGCGGTCATCGTTCTGTTGATGAAAAAACGGAGATCAAGCCTTAAGTCTGTCTAGGCACTCTTTAACATTTCCGTCTGCATTGACAGCGATATTGACGTCGCGGTGAACTCTCCAGACCTTACATGTGACAGAATAGAAAACCAACGCGTAGCTAACTTGCCAATACAGAGTCTGAACTAGAAATAATGCGAAAAAAATTGGTGAAGGATGTGAGCATTTTGAACGAGCAACAAGACGACGAGCGTTACGTTATCCTCCGAGACATACAGATCCCGTTTTCTACTATGGTTAAAATCCTCGTTATGTCTACCCTTGCTTCGATTCCCGCGTTCATTATACTTGGATTTATTTCGGGGATCGTGGTGCTGGTGCTAGGGACGTTTGGTTTTTTCTTAGGATCATTTTAATGGTGACATTCAATATTATTAAGGAAGGATCCTTAAACTGCATTCCTTTAAAAATGGGCGCAGCAGTGCCGTAACTACAGTGTTCATTATACGCTTACCTTGTTGAGAAAGACCGGCAGGAGTGTCGAAGGAAAGAAGATAAATTGAGATCCTATAAGTCTGAGTGAGGTAAGAGATAAATCAAGGTAGCGCCTTGCGCGGCGCAAACGGAGACGCCTGAGATTTGCGTATGAGAGAGCCTGAACTAATAATAATGTGAAAAAATTGGGGAAGGGTGTGAGCATTTTGTACCAACAGCAAAATGACGAGCGTCACGTTATCATCCGAGACATACAGATCCCGTTTTCTACTATGGTTAAAATCCTCGTTATGGTTACCCTTGCTTCGATTCCCGCGGTCATTATACTTGGATTTATTTCGGGGATCGTGGTGCTGACGCTTAGAGTTTTAGGTGTGTTTTAATGGTGACATTCGATATTTCTAAAGAAGGATCCTTAATCTGCACTCCTATAAAAATGGAGGCACCCCCCTTTTGAAATCGTTAAACTTTAGCACAGGGGGTGTGCATTGTATCAATTTATATCAGCTTAACCAAATAATCTACCATCTATTGATAAAAAGAATTTTATCGGTGGGTGGTTTTTATTTTGTGCTGAAAAGGCTTGAAACATGCGGTTTTCGTGGTGAGCTGGAGCGGCTTGTTTCAGCCTTGCGCAGGAGGAAAGCCGCTCCATCTCCGAGAATGTCACTTGGGGGCAGCGCAAGCGCATGGCGGATGGCAAGGTCAGCCTGCCCTACGGCCAGTTCCTCGGCTATGAAACCTAGATTCCCGAATTACTGTAACGAGGGTGGATGCGTAACTCCCACCTTATTGTAAAGATCCATTTGTCGCTGTGTGACCTCTCCCACGCGCAGTTTGGCGCCGGGCTGGTGGTAACATTCAATGACATCAAATTCGTCCAGTAATCCTTGCATGGTATGTTTTTTAAATAAATCGTTGTCCTGCATCTGCTTTTTCAGGTAGGACAGAAAGATTAGGGCGATAAACTGTACAAAAAGTTTGCCGTCAAGGCTGGCATCAGAAGACACCAGCAGGCGACGCATGTTCAGCCGCTCTTTTAGATTACCAAACGCCTTTTCGACAAGGTCTTTGTTGCGGTAGATTTCAAGGGCCGTCATTGGATCCTTGATTTCATTGCTAATGAGGGCAAAAAATCCGTAATTTTTCTTGGCGTCATCAATGGCCGTTTGCCTGGCTGTTACTTTAATCCCTCGAACCGGTGTTGAGGAGATGTCAAAGTATTTTGCATATAGCTTTTCATGTTCAGGCCGTCTTTTGTTGCTTATCAGTTCTTCCTGCAAGTTGATCAGCTTGATGTTGAATTCTTTCTCATCTTCCAAGGCTCTTTCGCTGTTGAAGTACAGATGCAGGTACATACGCCGCTCTCCCGCTAGGGTGTCTCCTTTGTATGGTCTCTTTTGAGAATAGGTCCACCGGATACTTTGGGTTAGGGCATACAGTTCATATTTCTGGCTGTAATTGGTCCAGGTTCTCAGATCGTCGCGTACTTTGTTTAGTTCATTCTTTACAAATGTCAGGGATAACTTCACCGACATAAGGAACTTCAGATGATTTTGGAATAAGGCATTGATATTCTCTTCGCTGTAGAACCCGCGGTCCATGACAAGCTTTATCTTCTTGTATTCGAGAAAGTCCATGTCTGCAATAAGGTTCTTAATGGTCTTGACATCGGCAATATTGCCGGGCAGCTTACGGTAGTAAAACGGAAGATTAGACTCCTCTCCAAAGAGCAGCGCCAAGTTGATCTGGGGAAGATAGTCGCCCTCTTTGTTGTAGCCATAACGCACCTGCTTGAGACCTTTGGAATAGCTGGATATTGAAGTTGTATCATAGGCCAAATACTCTTTTTCTGTACGCCGCCTGCCTTGAAGACAGAAGAACTGATAGCGTTCATCCTCGCTGATGGACGCAAACAACTCACTGCTTCTCTGGGAGGGAATGTCCTTATCGTAAGGATGCTTGTGAAGAGCAGCCCACTTTGGGAAGCGACTCAGCGGGCTCCTGTCTTCCAGAATCAGATAGTAGGCCACCGATAGAATCTGTTGATACCTGTCCGGGAAGCAACGTTTTAGATCCTCTTTGATGCCGAGCTTCTCACCAATCTCATCCAGGAGATAAGTAGCACCATAAAAGCTGCGTTTTACGCATTCTGCGGGTACTGGTCCCGGATTCTTGAGTCTTTCTGCTTCTTTGGCTTTCCTCTTTCTTGTGGGAACAATGTTGCCGGTAACCGGATCCACTCTCCCAATAATCTTGCGCTTGGCCCGGGACTGTTTTTTCTCCTTGTCCCAGTACGATACCGATTCGTAGGCGTATGTAATACCTGTTCTCTTATCTGTTTGGTGAACGATTGTGGCCATGGATATCCCTCCCTCGTTACGTATATTATAACACATAACGAGGTAAAAGGGAAGCATATATTGCCAAAAGACCCTTTATTTATCGGCTATTATAGCCGTATATAATATAAATTGCTAATTATTGCATAGTGTGTCCGGGGGTAAATATGATAATGGATTATATTTCTGTTTATGAAGCTTCAAAAAAATGGGGTATTTCTGAACGGCGCATACAAAAGCTGTGTAATGAAAAACGGATTGAGGGTGCCGTACGCTTCAGTCGGGTGTGGGCAATTCCCAAAACGGCAAAAAAGC
>JAGXTL010000121.1 GCA_018333635.1 Dethiobacter sp. | reverse complement strand
GTATGATCCCTTTCATAATAAAACCTTACCACATGGGCGTCTTTCAGGCAATCTCATATTAAAAAATTGATATAATTTCCTTACCCATAAAATAAGCCGATTGCTCTAAAAAGCCAATTACATGGTAGCGAAAACCTCTAGTGTCGGTGATAATGTCATTTAACTGATAAAAGGGACGAAAATCATAACCCAACAAGAGCGGGATTGTTTCTCCAGTACCTGAGAAATCTTCTTTGGTGAAAGGCGATCCCTCTACGCATTGCAGTTCGTATACGTCCATAAACTTATCATCAATTTTCAATAGGTTATATCCCTTATGGGGTGGGTTGGATCGAACGGCTATGGAACTGTGGGAATTGTTCTCGGCCAGCCACATGAAATGTTGAGCATCGGCTGTATAGGTATTAAATGAAGGGTTATGCTTCATAAACTGATAGAGCTCCCGTAGTTTCGTCGAACTGTCGGGGTTTGTCATGATTTGATCAAACCTGCTTTGGTCGGTCATATCGCGAATTAAGTAAATTTCTTGCCCTTCGATAATGCTATTCAATTTTTCCCGGTAACTGCTTACATGCAACACAACAGAAACAATGAAACTAAACAGTACCAAAGCGGCGGTTATCTGTATAAACAGAACAAAGTTCCGTATTTTTTGATCTTTTATATCTTCCCAGGCGTATCTGAGTTGTTCCAAATCCTCACCCCCTTATCTGCGTGATGATTTCTTGTTTCAAGCGCAAAACCAAGGCAATCGACCCGGTAACGGTTCCCGCTGCCAAACAAAGCAGATAACCCGCAACAACTGCGGACAGATGAACGGTTTCGCCAATAAAGGGGAACCAGCCTGCTTTTATGATTATTATTGCCAATGCCAAACCGATAGCATAGCCGATGGTGACAATCAGGAGATAATCGCGGAGCAGCATCCCGCGAAGGCCGGGGGTTCCGGCACCCGACATGATTCTTACGGCCAATTCCTTATATCTGCCCTCAAGCCAGTAATATGTCGTACTGAAAACATTTAATAAAACTAAAATAATCGTTAATGCGAACGCTATGATTAAGACCTGTGTGTTGCGAATGGATTGAATAAGATGCTCTGACGTTGAAGCTGTGGTTACTTCGGCTCGCATATTGATTTCCGGATTGATTTTTTTAGCATATGTCATAAGTCCGTCAAAGGAATCCATGCTTTTCTCCTTTGCGTCTATGGAATAAATGCCGCTTAGAGGCGTGTCAAGGTTTTTACCTATTGCGGCAGCCATGTTCACATAGTATAATGCGCCGGAAGTATCGCCCCACCCTCCGTATTGTCTGGCAGTTTGGGTTCTAAAGATACCGATGACCTTGTATTCATTACCTTCATGCAGAAAATAAAGCTCCCCATCTCTCTTAATGCATCTGTCACGGATTCTTTCATCGATAAGCGCCACTGCTGCCTGCTGCTTAAAGTCATCCTTAGAGAAACTGCGTCCCTCTATGATCTCCGGCTTAAATACAGTATCGCCGGAAAGAAAAACAGCCTTTCCGTTTGCAATGGGATAACTCCTATAAACAATCAAACTTCCGCCCTGTAAAGAGAAGTACTCAAGCAAGTCCTTTGTTTGAACTAAGGGCTCACCATCGTTACTTTGATGAATTTCAACCTTAACAGAGTTGTCGGAAAGGAAATCAGGATCCACAGTTTCCATAATATAAAATTGGGCTACCGTGGTAAAACAGAGAGCAACCATTGCCGCCACGGCAGCAAAAACAGCTATGAGCAAAAATGCTCTATGCAGAATCTGTCTGATGTAAATCACCCCTCCCCTTTAATGTTTAGTTGAGGGCAGGCACAGGTACCTACCCTCAACTTAGGGACTTATAGTGTGTTTTTAGAAATACTGATTCCATCCGTAATACGTATAAGCGGTATGGAAGGGATTGTTAACTTTGCTGGTGTATGCTGTTTTCATGACACTATCACTTGTGCTGGTTGCTATATCGCTGTACACTCGTCCACTGTCATAAGTTCCTTCAACAAGCCTGACATAGCATTGTTTGATGTGCTTGTTTGCTTGAGCGCCCCATACCGGGTTGCTTCCTGTATTCCGATTTGCATAGAAGCTGGCTCTGACAGAATTCGTCAAACCTGACTCTAACACTACATGATTTGCCGTAGTGAATGCAAAAGCCGGAACAGAAGCAACAATCAGCAACATGGATACTACAAGGAACACCCTTATGCTCTTCTTGAATTTACTCATATTGGCACCTCCTTCCTTTGTAAATTAGAGCAATTGAAGCAACATCATTTGCAATTTTCGCCCTACGGGTTATAATAAAAACCGGTAAAGATTTAACTTCCTCTCGAAAGGCTTTTCCGGGCCAAGAGGGTGATGTTGCTTTACTCTCTTTTAATTTGATTGAGTACTTGTCCTACACGATACTAGTTTTTTGTTCACTTTTATTACTGTATAAATCCTGCAAATCAACTCAAACAAGTCTGTTTTAGTAAATTACAGTTTTGCTATAAATCGTGCCTGACTCATGTCCACCATCGCCGGATACGTAGTAATATGTCTCTACTCTGTAAGTCCCCCTGGCTGATGTGTTTCTAATATGGTTGCCGATGATGATGTTGAAGATCTAGACCAGCTTCTCACGTTTGACCATGATCCGTTAGAAAAACGCTGCAAAGTAGACATGAGAAATATGTTTCTCCCGGCAGGTGTTCTTTGCACATACCCATATACAGTGGCGGTTCCGCTTGCTGAAATGGTCAGTGAGGTGCTTGCCTGGTTGATGTAAACATACTGAATGGACACCATTGGCTCCGGCCTTGTGCTTCCTTCTCCTGCAGCCAACGCCGCGGGCGTTAATGCGATAAAGAGAAAAAAAGCACTCACTACTGCGGATAAAAACCTCTTCTTTAACATGTTGAAACCTCCCTAATTTTGTTTTCACTAAGTAAAACAAATCAGGAGAGGCTTTTGTGACAGGAAAAAACGGTTTTTAAAAATATTTTTCTGCACCTTATGAACCTCAAGCTTCAACGCTTTCAGCAACCTTAAACACGAGGCTTTATTAAGTGTCGTCTAGACTGCTTGGGTGGAGCCGCCAGCATAAGTATAAAATCGCTGAAATTCAGGTTGTCAATACTAATATACCGTGACTTACTTACTCTAAATGTTTGCCAGTGACTGGCAGGGATAATTTTAACATTGAAAAACCAATAACCGCTCCAATTATATTTAGTATTACATCATCAATATCAGTTGATCTGTAAGTATACCCAATTAATAATGAGATCAAATATTGAAGAAATTCAACGCTAATTGATCCTACGAACCCCCATAAAAAAACTATACTTAATTTAGATACTCTTTGCCACAACAACGGAAGAAAACTTCCCAGCGGGATAAATAGAATTATATTTGCAATTAACGTTCCAGATTTAATATTTCTTTGGTCAATTATTTCTTTTATTGTTGCAAAAGGAATAAAATTATTTGTTACATAACTAAGTTCTCTCCGATATATTAGTAGTTCTTTTTGAACGGGTAGAGGAAAAAGGGTAACTGAGAGTACCCCAATAAAATAAATAAAAAATAAAAAAATTATTATTTGCTTATGTATAGAGATCTTTTTCTTTATCCCAGTTATCAGAATAACGATATAAACCGGTATCGCAATAATATGTAATAGTATGGCATCTATCACTGCATTAATCCTCCTGTAAATTTTGCTCTCAGGATCATTTAAATTTAAAGCATGCAGAAGATATTTTACATAACTATCCTGGTAGTTTAATATCTTCTGCATGCAGTGTGTAATATAGCATTTTGGAATTTACGTCTCTCTGATAGTGCAGCATGTCGCAGTCTAATAGCTATTAATTACTAAACAAGTGGACATTATCACTTTTTACAACGACACCATCACGTGCCTTAATAAACCAATAAAAGTAGTTGCCAGAACCTACGCTGCTCCACGTATTTGACTTATAACCGTTTCTTGGAAAGACCGAATTCCCTATATAAGTTGAACCAATAAGATTTTGCCTGTGCAATTCGACTGTAAAAGTAGTAGCATGGTGTGGTTGTTGTGGAGTTGTGGTATAAGCAGTCATCGATATCCCCACATTATTTCCTGAATAGGAACGGGTTGGACCTCGATGCTCACCCAAAAACGACAGCGTTGAATGATAGCTACTTGCTAATACTATGCCAGGTAATAGCATTAGCACGACAAACATTAAAACTGCGATTTTAACGTTTGCCTTTTTGTTATCTATTTGCATATTGCCACCTCCTTCCTTTGTAAACTAGAGCAATTGAAGCAACATCATTTGCAATTTTCGCCCTACGGGTTATAATAAAAACCGGAGGGTAAAGATTTAACTTCCTCTCGAAAGGCTTTTCCGGGGCCAAGAGGGTGATGTTGCTTTACTCTCTTTTAATTTGGTTGAGTACTTGTCCTACATGATACTAGTTTTTTGTTCACCTTTAACATGTTGAAGCCTCCCCTAATTTTGCTTTCACTAAATAAAACAAATCAGGAGAGGCTTTTGTGACAGGAAAAAAAGGTTTTTAAAAATATTTTTCCAAAAACTTATCTCCCGCCGACAGGTTCAACGCTATCCGCTATCTTGAACACGGTGTTTCTATCAAGCGTTGACGATACCATATACATATATTCGTCGTCATGCCAAAGCAGGTTTTGAACACCCCGATTGGAATAGTATTTTGCGGAAAAGCCCTTAAACTCCAGTTCCTCAAGCTCAACACCTTCTGTATTGATGTGCATGGAAACATTCTCAAGGCGCTGCTGGCTATAAGATATAAAATCATTTTCCCTTTCATATTCCATCAGAACAAGGCCGGCAGCTTTTTTGTTTACCATTTTAAAGCCTTCCGGTATAAGGCTTGGTTCATATATGGTAAGTTCATCGGCCGCATCCCGGGGTGACCGGCTTTCATCAAAGAAGATATGGGTGAATTTTTCGTACACCTCGGTTATGAATTCAATAACCGAAGCACGCACAGCCGGTACGCTCATTGCCGACGCAATCAGGATGATGATTGTGGCAATCAAGGCGACCGCCCGCCTGCGCCAAAATGCCTGCCCTCTGATCGTATTATCTTTTTTGCTCCTACGGATAAGCTTTTGCATCTTTTTTTCAAAGTCACGTGAAAATACGTGGTCTATTTCATTGTCCGCCGGCAAAGCTTCCATTAAGTACCGGTCGGCTTTTATAACAGCGCTTTTTAGCGTATCTTCTGTAAAACTATAGGACATCGGTATTCTCCTCCTGTTTTATAGATTCCTTAAGTTTATGCCTTGCGCGTTCCAGCCGTTTTCTGACTGTCGCTTCTAAAATACCCAGTGTCTGCGCGATCTCCGCGTTTGACAATTCCTGTACATATTTCAAAGTCAGCACTTCTTTGTATATAACAGGCAACATCATTACAGCCTTTGTAAGATAATCTAAATCCTCTGACCGGCTGCATGTTTCATCAGAAATGCAAAATTCCATTTGTTAAAGAGGAATCGTTGTGTTTCTTTTTCTTCTGTTGTACATATTGATAGCATTGTTTCTAACAATAATAACAATGTAGCTTTTGGTTTTGTGACAATGAACATCCTCTATTTTATCGAGGTTTTCGATTATTTATATAAAAGCCTGATGGACAGCGTCTTCCGCGAGATATTGATCTTTTAATATCCGGTTGGCAACATAAAACATAAGTTTCCTGTATGTTGTATAGAGAATTTCAAATTTATTTTTATCCTGCTCGGAATCAATAATAGATAGGTAAATTGCTATCATTGTAAAACCCCCAACAAAATGTGAACATTCCTAAAAAAACAGTTACTCCTCGGGCTTAAATCGTCCATCTGCAGGCTTTTTTGCCGTTTTGGGAATTGCCCACACCCGACTGAAGCGTACGGCACCCTCAATCCGTTTTTCATTACACAGCTTTTGTATGCGCCGTTCAGAAATACCCCATTTTTTTGAAG
>JAGXTL010000127.1 GCA_018333635.1 Dethiobacter sp. | reverse complement strand
TCAGTACTAACCAATGGCGCAATGTTTCGTCGCATGAACACGGGCATGGCATTGGTTACGCTGGGCATAATTCCAACTCAACGCAATTGATGTTCCACCAGATGAACAGTGCGACGACAGCTCAACTGCAGGATAAGCGACACATGAGAAACATGTATACCATTGATTAGGCTCTTGAGAAAGGAGAATAGGAACATGAGAGGAAAACATCTGCTTACAGTGTTACTTGCTTCAGCCTTTATTTTGACCGGGGCCTGGGAAGTACTTGGGCGCAACCGACCACCTAGATTGAAGTGGGACTCGGAAACCCTCGTGCGGCAATTATGTCCTGAAACCATCGTGGCTCAATTAGATTCTGAAGCCATCGTGGCTCAAATGGAGACTATGACTGAGATTTCGGCAACATATATAGACATAACGGATACTATTGAAGAGATGGCGGCTGACTCTGAATTAATTGCAATGGTACGTTTGGTCTCCCGTCGCCAGTACAGCCCGATTGCTGTTGCATCCACTGCGACAGTCAATAAGGTCATAAAGGGTAACTACACCGACGATGAAATTGTAATCTTTCAGATTGGTAGCCTAGGCGGCCCGCAAGAGGAGTTCCTGAACGTGGATCGAGAGTATCTGCTGTTTCTCGGCAAGCAGACTGACGAACAACCCAATACGTTCTACATTAAGGGGGGAGTACAGGGCATGTTCTACGCCGAGGGCAACCGGATTGTAGCACACGATCCTCGATTTGCAGATCAAATACGCCGGACAATATTGACGGGTGGACTGACAGCGTTGGAAACCCATGTTAAGTCTATGCTGGAAGCCCGTTAGGCGAAAACCTACGGCAACTACTTGCAACATGCAGAGCTGACGCATAAAATTGCTTGAGAATATCGTGAGCCACCCCGCAACCTTCCTCAGCGAGCATTGCTCATCCCACCGGATTGTACAATTGGCCTTGGCTGAGACATCATACTCCCCGAACCGAACGCCAAAGGGGCATAGAGCTTATGTCAGGGATGCAGACCATGTTTGACCTCACATCATCTCCCGTGGAATTGTGGAGAGGCGAAACCGAGTGGCTGATGAACCGGTTGACTCGGCCGATATTTACTCAAGGCAGGTTCCCTGCTCTTTTTGTGCGTACGGGCAGCGACCTTGTCCCCTTTAACAACTCCAAGTACTACACGCATATTTTGCTGCCGGTCACAGAGGCGCAATGGAACGATAGTGCTCGTTCTTGGACCAACCGGTGGCAGCTAGTGGATAACGCCTAGCGGGACAGCCAAACCATCGTTTCGTTGAACGGTTCCTGGGGACGCGTTGCCATCAACGGGCTCCTGCCTGGAAGCATCCAACGGGGTCTGGCTATCAATAGTGTGCTAAATATGAGTCTACGTTTTATTCCTTCAGTAAATGGTTTCGCTCGGATAAGGCTGTTTCGGTGCGATATGGCAGAAGTAGTGTGCGAGGAACCAGTATTCTGGGCTACTGCCGGTACCGAAATCACTAGGACGTTCAGTCGCACCTTCCCCGGCGGCGACCAAAATTACTGGCTGTCTGTAGAAATTACAGATGCGATGGGCAATTGGGCCGATGTGATTTACACGACCCCCATCTTTCTCAGCTCTAATCCATTATGAAAGGATGAGGATTATGCCAGATTCCCACCCCCCAAGAACAAGAACACTGACAACGCTTTTCCTCATCCATCTGCTGCTTTTCCCATTAGCTGTCCTTTTCTGGGGCATGGGCTATTTAAGTTTAGCGCATCACCGCTATCAGGGTGTCATTTATGAGATTACTGCTCTGCTTGCGCCGAGTTACTGGCATCCGCAGCAGCTCCGCTCTCCTGACGGACTATTCCCACTCAGTATTAAAGCACTTCGCGTTTGCTCGGTAAATTACCCTAACATGGAAGACCCCTTAGATACTAGACGTGACCACCTTCTAATCTTCTGGCAAGGCGCGCTGGAGGAGAATCTACGCGTCCTCCAACCACCTGAAGCGGTCAATAGTCTAGTATGGGTCGAAGGGGTTGAGCGGTCGGGCAACGAAGCGCTTACCCTTATTGCCAGAGGAGCGGTGGACTTGGTAGGATTGTGGGGAGCTGGTCCTTCTGGGTACCCCTATATCCGAGGGGTAGGGAGGTTCTCACAGCAGCTCTACAATTTCGGCAATCTATGGTTGGTATTCTATAGTTTTCGAGACAAGTCAGGCGATTATATAGAGCCTCAGTTTGATATAATGCACAAAGCGATGCCGTATTGGGCATCGCTTTGGAACCTCGGCTCACTTCATAGAGTGTCGTGGGGGTGGGAAGGTGAAAGGCTGACCTCGACAGATATTTTAGAGCGAATTCGTCCTTACCGACCTGGAGTTATGCCTATAGACTTTCGTTTAGGGATGCTGCGTACCGCACCTACAGAGAGCGAGATTTTTTGGCCGCTGTGGCCATTTCCAGAGCCACGAGGCGGAAGGCCGTTCCTAAATTATAGAGGAGCGGCTTTTTTCGTATTGTAATGTTTTTAACGGAATTTAACTGGGGGTAATTGAATCTAAGCCTTTGTTTGGTGGCGATGCCAATTATAATCGTTGAAGATTTGGCGGGGTGTTCATCTAAATAGAATAATCGTTAAAAGATAGAGGGAATAGTTAAAAATTAGCGACTTCAAATCCTGAGATCGTGTATAATGACCGCGACTTATTAATTATGTAAGCACTCTTGGTAAACAGCTTGCTTAAAGCGATACAATAGTGTATAATGCTAGCGAAGGGAGTGAAATCAAAATGCCTAAATCATCCAGCATATATACGCGGGTTGAGCCCGAAATTAAAGAACAGGCGGAGCAGATACTTTCAAAGCTCGGCATTCCCGTAGCAAACGCCATAAATTTGTTTTTGCATCAGGTGGTTTTGCGTAAGGGGATTCCGTTTTCTGTCACTCTGCCTCCGAACGCGCCTCTTGATTATTCGGCGTTAACGGCCGAGCAATTTGATGCGGAAATCAAAAAAGGTTTCGTCAGCTTGGAAGCGGAAAAGGTTGTATCGTCTGAGGATGTCAGGAAAAAGATGCAACGGCAGTATGAAGTATGATATGGAAAGTGAATTATACAACAAAGAAGACTGTTGCGATTATCCGCATAATGTACGGAGGGCGTGACATCGACAAGCACTTAAACGTAACAGAAGAGTAAATACACAAGCTGATGGTCGATCGGAGCTACGACCTGATTAAGCCGAATATGAAGAATTTGCGGATAGGCTTTTCGCTGTAACGGGCAGTAGGATTACTGGTTATCGTAACAGAGATATGCAATTAGCCTAAAAATCCAACAAAAGGAGGATGCGTAGGTTTTATGCATCCTCCTTTTGCCATATACTGCTGATGTCAGCCCTCAATTTCCGTTCCGTCTTTAAAACAGAATACCAGTTTCCCGTCACTTAGTACCGTGACCTTGTTAACCGTTGCCAGCCAAAGCTTTTCATCAAAATCGTCTACCACCAGCGGACGGGTTTCAATATCCTTTATAAATGCCTCCAGCAAAAGCAACTTGTTCTGGCGCTCCCAGCGCTCTTCATAAGTTCGGCAAGCCGCTCCGTGGCTTTGCGGTACCGCTCCATGTATCCGGTGTGCCGCCCATTGAATTCTTCCTGACTGACCGCGACTCTCGCACCTTCCACAGATAAAAGACTTGCAGGAGGTTCCGGCAAAGATTAAACTTTGATATAATGACCATGAATTCGGAGGTAACAGGATAATGAAACAATGGTACGAGCAATTGTTCGATAATTATGGAAATCAGTATGACAAAGAGTGTTTTACTCAAGGGACAGCCGGAGAATGTGACTTTATTGAGAAAGAGCTTAATTATGATTGTTCTTTAAAGATTATCGATATCGGCTGCGGAACAGGCAGGCATGCTATCGAACTTACAAAAAGAGGATATTCTGTTACGGGAATTGATTTATCTGAATCTCAGCTTGACAAAGCCAGAGAGAAAGCGCAGAAGCTCGACCTTAAGATTGATTTTATCAGACATGATGCCAGAAATCTGCCCTTTGAAAATCATTTTGATGCTGCTATCATGCTTTGTGAAGGCGGATTTCCTTTAATGGAAACAGACGAGATGAATTTTGAGATATTGAAAAATGCCACAAAGTCTTTGAAAAGCTCCGCAAAGTTCATTTTTACAACGCTTAACGGGCTGTTTCCCCTGTATCATTCCATCAATGATTTTCACGAAACGGGCGCTAACGAAGGAGGCGCACGTTATAAGAGCGACAGTTTTGATTTTATGACAATGAGGGATTATAACGTCACTAAATTTACTGATGATGACGGAAATGAATATGAGCTGCAGTGCAACGAAAGATATTATATGCCAAGCGAAATTACCTGGCTGCTAAAATCCCTGGGATTTAAAAAGATCGAAATATTCGGGGCAAAGCTTGGAGCATATTCAAGAGAAGATCTGCTCACTACTGCAGATTATGAAATGCTTGTCATAGCGGAAAAGTAGCTAAGCTCCAGGCAGGTAAATAGTTCCTGAATTAGTCGTTTTTCAGGTTCCATGCCTCTGTCACGGACAAGTTCGGTGTGAACTGGGATGTCTTTGCCGAAGAACAGCCCAAGCGAGAGGAAGGAGAAAAACACGATGAAGAATGAGCGTATATACAAGATGACATTTTCCAGAGTGTATCCGCTGCTCGTCCAAAAAGCGGAGAAAAAGGGTCGCACAAAAAAAGAGGTCGACACGATCGTTTACTGGCTTACGGGCTATGACGAGCGCAGCTTGCAGGTACAAATAGAAAAAGAGGTCAACTTCGAGACATTCTTTGCCGAAGCCCCACAAATTAACCCCAATGCCGATAAAATCAAGGGAGTAGTCTGTGGCGTTCGTGTAGAGGAAATCTACGACCCGCTTATAAAGAAGATACGATGCTTAGATAAGCTGGTGGATGAACTGGCAAAGGGCAAAGCAATGGAGAAGGTGCTGAGGGGATGACTCAAAACATTGGCTACAAAATCGTTGGCGTTCTCCCTAATGCAAACGGCATCGGAAAAAGTTGAGCATGGAGGACTGGGAATAATGGAAACTGCTAAAATCAGATGCTTTGGCGACACTCCCATCTACATAGACTATCACGACAACGAGTGGGGACGACCGGTGCATGAAGACCGCAAGCTGTTTGAAATGTGTTTATGAGGATATATTAAATGCAAATCTTAGTTGACGCCGACGCCTGCCCGGTCAAACAGATTATCGTCAGGCTTGCCAAACAACGAAATATCCCCGTTACCATGCTGATTGACACCTCCCACGAGCTAAACGATGGTTACAGCCGTATTATCACCGTGGACAAGCACGCCGACAGCGTTGACTACGCCTTGATGGGCTTGTTGACCCGTGAGGATATTGTGGTGACGCAGGACTTCGGGTTGGCCGCCATGGTTATCGGCAAAGGTGCGAAAGCTGTCAGTCAGAACGGATTGATTTTTACGGACGCAAATATGGATAAGCTGCTGCTGGAGCGGCACATCGGGCAAAAGATACGCCGGGGCGGCGGCAGGGCCAAGGGTCCCTCCAAACGGACAAAAGATGATGATGCCCGGTTCGAGGCGGCTTTTGAGTGGTTATTGGCAGAGATAGAATAATTTTGTTTGAAACGATAGCGCTATCACTGAATCGCAATAAAATTATCAGCTGATCGTTTATTAAGAGTATTCAAGAGAAGTTAGTTGTTAGCTTACACTGACCATTGAGAGCGGGAGATCTCTGGAGTAACATTGAATTATGAAGGGCAAGAGCATAAGAAGAGAAAGTGATAGATAAATAGCTTTACATATTTTCGTGCAAACGCAATTTGTTTGTGATACAATGCAGAGATGTGCGAACTTAAAATTGATAAAGGCGGGACAATGTTGTGATAACTGTGAGTGATATAGGCCTAAGATTTGGAGAGCGTAAGCTCTTCGAAGGTGTAAATTTAAAGTTTACTCCTGGCAATTGCTATGGAGTTATTGGTGCAAATGGAGCTGGGAAAAGCACATTTCTGAAGATACTTGCTGGCGAAATTGAACCGGATAGCGGTCAAGTTGTGATTGCGCGCGGTATGCGGATGTCTGTTTTAAAACAAGATCATTATCAATACGATCAATCTCTCGTGCTAGATACCGTGATCATGGGCAACCAACGTCTCTTTGAAATCATGAAAGAGAAAGAGGAGCTTTATTGCAAGGAAGAATTTAGTGATGAAGATGGTATGAAAGTGGCCGAGTTGGAACACGAATTTAGTGAAAACAATGGTTGGGAAGCCGAATCAGAAGCTTCTAGCATGTTACAGGCATTAGGCATAGGAACGGAGCTTCACGATAAATTGTTGTCTGAGCTGCAAAGTTCAGAGAAAGTTAAGGTGCTCTTAGCACAGGCGCTGTTTGGCAATCCTGGGATCCTTATCCTCGACGAACCGACTAACCATTTAGATCTGAAGTCTATTGCGTGGTTAGAAGAATTTTTAATTTCCTTTCAGGGAATTGTGATCGTTGTGACGCACGATCGGCATTTTGTGAATAATATTTGCACTCACATGGCCGATGTAGACTATGGTAAAATTAAACTCTATGTTGGGAACTACGATTTCT
>JAGXTL010000053.1 GCA_018333635.1 Dethiobacter sp. | reverse complement strand
TCATTTGGTATTGATCCACTGCGCTGTGAGAAATGTGGACGGGTTATGCAATTTTATGATATAGTTTGGCCTAAGTACGGAAGCCTTTTAGATATCATGAAGCGGAGAATGGAGAAGGCGTATGAAAAAGAAGAAGCCCAGATTCAAGAATACTACGAAAACATCCAAAGCTGGGATGTGTTATATATGCCCGCAGTGTCAGCATGAAGAAGTAATCCCACAAGACGTTCTCGAATACTTTGATTTGATGAACCCACCGTCACCATTTAGTGGGCCTCATCAGTTTTCATGTGAAAAATGTGAGGGTATAATGTCACCCAAAAAGTAAGCACGCCCGCAGGCGTGCCTTTTTTAATACCAGGAAATTATAAGGTTCCAACGTAATGGGAGGTGTCGCAGGGCGGCATCTCTTTCGGGCGGGTTTCAAACCCGCCCCTACAAAGATTGTCGCAGGGGTGGTACTCTGTAGGGGCGGGTTTCAAACCCGCCCTGTCAAAAGATAAATTGCGTAGCATCTTTTTTAGTTATACTACTTTGCTGCAGCTGCAGAAACTGCTTTGTTCAGGCGTTTGGCAAGACGAGATTTTTTGCGGGCAGCCGCATTTTTGTGCAGCACCCCTTTGCTGACTGCTTTATCAATCGTTTTTTGGGCAGCTAGCAATCTATCACCGGCTACGGTTAAGTCATCTTGAGCCAGTGTGTCGCTGAAACGGCGCACAGCGGTTTTAAAAGTACTTTTGACATGACGGTTGCGTGCTGTCCGTTTTGCGGTTACTCTCATGCGCTTTAATGCTTGTTTTGTATTGGGCATGCGTTCACCTCCTTCAAGCTTGCTACGAGCCCACCATGCTCCCGCCTTAGGCGGCAGCAACATCGAAAGGTTGAAAATATCCCCACACCCGGCCCTTTCACGGAGGGAGAGGAGATTTACAGTGCAGGACACAACAATTTTACCACGCGTTCCTTTAAAATGCAACAAAAAGTGGTGTATAGGCAAAAATGGTTTGGTTAAGCTAGGAGTAGCAAAATTATCTAGGAGGTGGAAAGTTATGATTGGCTTGATTGTTCGTTTTATAGTCTCTGCTATTGTGTTGATGCTGGTAAGTTTTCTTTTGCCCGGGTTTGCCACGCTGGGTTTTGGGGCGGCACTGGCAGCGGCGATCGTAATTGCTATTCTGGGTTTTGTGGTGGAGAGCCTCTTTGGGAAAAAAATCTCTCCCCATAACCGAGGGCTTGTTGGCTTTCTTGTATCTGCTTTTGTGATCTACCTGGCGCAGTTTGTCGTCCCCGCTATGGATATAACAGTCTTAGGAGCCGCTTTGGCTGCTCTGGTTATCGGGCTTATTGACGCTTTTGTCCCTACCGAGCTGCGATAGCCAAGGAGGTTAGCATGTGACTGAAGCAAGCAGTAATCGCCGCAATATCCGCACAGATTTGGCTATTGAAGCCCGGGAAATGCTGATGGGTCAAGTGAAAGAGGAAATCCCGGGAGTTAAAAGCGAAATTGAAGATTTTGGTGAAATTCATGTGACGCGAGTATTTATTACTACTGCGGAAGCGGAAGAGCAAATGGGGAAGAAACAGGGCAAATATATTACGCTGGAAGTCCCCGGTCTGCGTCAGAAAAACACAGCACTGCAGGAGATGGTTTCCCGCCGTTTTGCCCGGGAGCTTCAGTCCATGGTGGAATTGTCGCCGGATGCCACCGTTTTGGTGGTGGGTCTGGGCAACTGGAATGTCACGCCGGATGCTTTGGGTCCGCGGGTTGTGAAAGATCTCTTTGTAACCAGGCATATTCTTGAGTTGCAGCCGGAAGTTCTGGGAGAAGGCTTCCGCCCACTAGGAGCCATTGCCCCCGGGGTTTTGGGAATTACCGGCGTTGAAACCAGCGAGATAATTCATGGGCTGGTGGAGAAAATCAAGCCTGATCTGCTGATTGCGGTCGACGCGCTGGCTGCACGTAACTTGAGCCGGTTGCATACCACCATTCAGCTTGCCGACACGGGAATTACTCCGGGTTCAGGCGTGGGCAACAAGCGCAGGGGCATCACCCATGAAACCATCGGTATTCCTGTAATCGCCGTGGGTGTACCCACGGTGGTAGATGCGGTGACTATTGCCGATGACCTGGCAGAGCACTTCTTATCGGCCGTTATGAAAGAGGCAGGGCCAGAATCTCCCGTTTATGCAGTAGTTAAAAGTATTGCCGAGGGTGATAAGCGCAGCGTTATGGAGGAAGTTTTGGAGCCATATGGCGGAAAGCTGATGGTTACACCTAAGGATATTGATACGATGATTGAAGATGTGGCTAGGTTGATAGCGGGCGGTATTAACGCCGCTATGCATCCGGCCATTGAAAGTGAAGAAGCAGGAAAATATTTGCATTAGGACAAAGCAGGAAGAAAACAGGCAAAAGAGGGAAGCCGCCCGGAGCGCTTCCCTCTTTTGCCTGTAGCATAGGAAGTTATACCAAAACACTTGAACGTCTTTTTTAGTGGGTGCTTAGTTTTTATCATATCTGTGCAAAGTGAGCATACCAATTAGAGATACAGCAAATTATTTTAGGGTAACGGGAGGGATTAGCGTGGCTAAAAGTGCTTTTTTTAGAATACGCAGCAAAAAATGGACGGGAAGAAACAGAAAAAAGCGCAGGAATCATTTGATTTTGATCTCTATTCTGCTTTTAGCTTTGGTTTCAGCAGCGCTGGCGGCGCGATCCCCCGGTTTTTTTGCTCAGCCTGTGTTGCCGGTAATAACAGGCAGTGCTGCCTTTGCAGAAGTGAGGCCACTTTTTGGGTCGGCTCTTTATTTACGGATACTTGCCCAGGTGATCCCTGGTTTTAAGGAAACTGTTCCCCGGGAAGCAGTGGGAGATGCAGGACTAGTTGAGGAAGGATTTATCAAAGCAGGTGGATTTGCAGATCCAAGAGACCCGAAGCATATTCTGGCAATGCAAATCCCTTTTATCGTGGACGCAAAGCTGCCGTCTTCATCCGTCGTTGGGACAGTGGGCACGGAGCAATCTGCGGAGCAGTCTTCTGAGGAGCAAGTTTCTGAAGAAGCCAGGGTTATTTTCCCGGTTCAGCGCCCATTGACAGGACAGGGTAAAGTGCTGATTTACCATGTTCATACCACAGAGTCCTTCGTGCCTACATCCGGACTTAAATTCACGCAGAATTTAGAGTTAACGGTCGCTCATCTGGGAGCGACGTTAGCCGACGTTTTGCGAACAGAGCATGGTATTCCTGTGTTGCATGATAAAACAATTCACGATCTTCCCCGCAGCACAGCTTATCAAATTGCTCTGCCGACAATAAAATCCATGCTGGCTGCCAACCCTGATGCCCGACTTGTGATTGACTTGCACAGGGATGGGGTAAGCAGAAATGTGAGCACCACCCGACTGGACGGTAAGGAAACCGGCCGGGTGATGTTTGTGGTGGGTAGCAGGCACCCCAACTGGCAGCAGAATTATCAACAGGCAATGTTTTTGCACCAACGGCTGGAAGAATTGGCTCCGGGTCTTTCCCGGGGCGTTCGTGAGCGCCCCCTGGTATACAATCAGCATATTCATCAGGGCGCCCTGCTGATTGAGGTAGGAGGGCATGAAAACTCTTTGGCGGAAGCCTTGCGTACTATACCCTATCTGGCCCGAGCGTTGGCGGATCTCTATAACTCGGAAATATAATGCATATAAAGCTGCTTAGCCGGAATAAATAAACAGAGCTCTTGTGTTTGAGGGAGGGAAAAGCTTGAGAAAGAAGACGGTTTATGCTATCTTGCTGATGCTATTATTTCCGCTCTTTCTCTTGTCTGCGGGGCTCCGCCTCACTGAACTTGGCTCGCAGCAAGTGAGCGGGCGGCAAGGTGCGCCTCAGGCGCTCCGCATATATCGCAACAACCTGGATGGCTGGGTTTTGGTATTTGCCGGGCAAGAGTGGCGGTTACCTGCTTGGCCCTGGTAGCGCGCAATTATGGTTTGCTTGTCACTCTCCTGCCGGGATGCTATAATGTTCTGGAGGATTGACAGGAGGATGACGATGCAACAAAGCCAGATTCGTAATTTTAGCATTATTGCCCATATAGACCACGGCAAATCCACGTTGGCCGATAGGTTGCTGGAATTTACCGGTGCGCTTGCGAAGCGGGAGATGGCCGAGCAGGTTCTTGATCAAATGGACCTGGAAAGGGAACGGGGCATTACCATTAAACTGCAGGCGGTGCGTCTGCGTTACCTTGCAAAAGACGGGCTGGAATACAGCTTAAATTTGATTGATACGCCGGGACATGTGGATTTCACTTATGAAGTTTCCCGCAGTTTGGCGGCTTGCGAAGGGGCACTGCTTGTGATAGACGCCGCCCAGGGGATTGAGGCACAGACGTTGGCTAATGTTTATCTGGCGCTGGAAAACAATCTGGAAATTATCCCGGTGATCAATAAAATAGATCTGCCTAACGCCGATGTCGCTAAGGCAAAGCGTGAACTTGAAGAGATCATCGGCCTGGCGGGAGAGGACGCGGTACTTACCTCGGCTAAGGCCGGCATTGGGATTGAGGAAGTGCTGGAAGCAGTCGTAAAAAGGGTGCCGCCGCCGACCGGCGCAGCCGATGCACCGCTCTGCGCTTTAATTTTTGATTCTCATTATGATACATACCGCGGTGTCGTGGCTTATGTGCGAGTAATGGAAGGTCAAGTCAAGGAACGCATGAAAATTAAAATGATGAGCAACGGGAAAGTATTTGAGGTGGCGGAAGTAGGCGTTTTTCGTCCGAGGATGACGCGAGTAGAGACACTTAACGCAGGCGAAGTTGGTTATCTGGTGGCCGGAGTCAAAAACGTGAAGGATACGCGGGTGGGCGACACCATAACTTCAGCAGAGCGGCCTGCAGCTCAACCGCTGCCAGGTTATCGCCGCGCCAATCCCATGGTGTTTTGCGGGCTTTATCCCGTAGACGGCGCCGATTATGAAGATTTGCGGGACGCCTTGGAAAAACTTAATCTAAACGATGCCGCACTTACTTATGAGCCGGAAACATCGGCAGCTTTGGGTTTCGGCTTTCGTTGCGGTTTTTTGGGACTTTTGCATATGGAAATTATCCAAGAGCGCCTGGAGAGGGAGTATCAGCTTACGCTGATTACTACCGCTCCAAACGTGGTTTACCGGGTTAATTTGCATAACGGAGCGACAGTAAGCATTGATAATCCCGCACGGCTGCCAAATTCTACCGAGATTGCCTCTGTCGAGGAACCCTATGTCACCGCCCGCGTCATAGTACCAAACCAGTACGTTGGTCAGGTGATGGAGCTTTGTCAGGAAAAAAGGGGCATCTTTGTCAATATGGAATATCTTGAAGCCTCACGCGCTGTCTTAACTTATGAGCTGCCTCTCTCCGAAATTGTTTTTGATTTCTTCGACCTGCTTAAATCAAAGACGCGAGGCTATGCCTCCTTAGATTATGAATTGTTGGGCTACCGTGTCTCTAAGCTTGTAAAAGTTGATCTGCTAATTAACGGTGAAGCGGTAGATGCGTTGTCTTTTATCAGCCATGTAGAAAGAGCTTATCAGCGGGGGCGTGAGTTAACCGAAAAACTGCGCGAAATTATCCCGCGACAAATGTTTGATGTTCCGCTCCAAGCCACCATCGGCCAGAAGGTCATCGCTCGGGAAACGATTAAAGCCATGCGCAAAAATGTGCTGGACAAGTGTTACGGCGGTGATATCACGCGTAAACGCAAGCTGTTAGAGAAACAGAAAGCGGGCAAAAAACGGATGAAGCAGGTGGGCAATGTGGAGATTCCTCAGGAAGCTTTCATGGCTGTGCTGCGGATTGATTGAGGATGAATTTAGCCGTCTACATCCATATTCCTTACTGTAGAGCGAAATGTATTTATTGCGATTTTCTTTCTTCTCCGAGTTTGGCAAGCAGTCCGGCGGAATATTTGCGGGCGCTTGAGCGGGAGCTGGCTCTGCGCAGTCGGGAATTGCGGGAGGCAGGCATTGTGGTCGATACCGTCTATATTGGCGGCGGCACACCCACAGTTCTTTCCGCGGCGGAATTGTCTTCGCTTTTGTCTGCCTGCCGCACCCAATTGCCGTTAGCCGCTGGTACAGAATGGACTGTCGAAGTAAATCCAGGTACTATAGACCGGCCTAAAGCCGCCGTCCTGCGTGCCGGTGGCGTAAACCGCATCAGCCTCGGCGTTCAAGACATAAACGACGACAGGCTCGCTCTCCTTGGGAGGAGACATACATTCGCCCAGGCTAGGCAGGCCTTTTCTTTGTGCAGAGAGTTTTTTAACGCGCTGTCAGTAGATGTGATGTTTGCTTTGCCCGGTCAAAAAGTTGTTGACTCTGCAGAAACGGTACGGGAGCTTTGTGCTTGGCAACCGGATCATTTCTCTTTCTACGGATTGAAAGCGGAGGCAGGCACCCGCCTTGACGAGCTCTTAGAGCAAGGAGAGCTAACTCTTCCTACAGAGGAGGAAACGTTGCTCATGATGCAACAGGGCAGGGAGATTCTAATTTCACACGGGTTTAATCATTATGAACTTGCTAATTTTGCCAAGCCAGGTTATCAATGCCGTCATAATTTAAGTTATTGGGAAAACCGCCCGTATCTAGGACTGGGGCTTAGCGCACATTCTTACTGGCGGAGCAACCGTTACTGCAATACGGCAGATCTCTCGCTTTACCAAAATTCCCTGCTGGCAGGGATGCTGCCGCCGGCAATTATTCACCCCGTCGAAAAACGTGAGGAAATGGAAGACACAATGATGCTGGGGCTTAGGCTGACTGATGGCGTCTCTTTTAAAGAATTTCAGCGCCGCTTCCAGCTTGATTTGCGCACATTGTTTGCTGCGGAAATCCATGTGCTCGCAGAGAAAGGCTTAATTGTATGTGATTCGGAAGCAATCCGCCTCAGCCGGCGTGGATTGCCGCTGGCTAACTTAGTTTTTGCCGAGTTTATCACTGTCTAACCTTGACAACGACCTGCTTAAAATGGTATTTTTGTAATAGCTTTAGCACTCATAAACAGAGAGTGCTAAGTTGAGGAGGAAAACAAATGGCTGGATTAAGTGACAGAAAACAAAAAATCCTCCAAGCCGTTGTTACCGACTATATCCAAACGGCTGAACCGGTAGGCTCCAGGTCCATTTCCAGGCGCTACAAATTGGATCTCTCCGCAGCCACCATCCGCAATGAAATGTCAGATTTGGAAGAGCTTGGCTTTTTGACTCAACCTCATACGTCGGCAGGTAGGATTCCTTCGCAGCAGGGTTATCGTTTTTACGTAGATGCCTTGATGGGTCCGCCTAGCTTGACAAGGCAGGAGGAAGTATATCTGGCCAATGTTTTTACCCAGTTGCAGAAAATGCGGGAAATTGACCAAATTGTCCAGCAGACAGCCAAGGTGTTATCGGTGTTGACCAGCTATACGTCGCTGGTACTTGGGCCTCAGTTTCGCCACAGTGCTTTTAAACAAATGCGTTTACTTCCGTTAGACGAGGAAAAAGCGCTGGTGGTGCTGATAACCAGCGCCGGGCATATTAAACATAGAGTAATTAACTTGCCGCAGGCGTTAAGCAGCCAGGAACTGAGTCAGATTGTCAGCTATCTTAATGAACAGCTGGCTGGGCAGACTATAGAAAATATTTCTGCCACCCGGCTGAGGCAGCTGCGTAGCGACCTTTACGCCCGGATTGACCTGCTCAGCCAATTGCTGCAACTTTTGGAGGAAAGCTCGACTGACGGTGAGGGGAGAGTATTTTTGGGGGGAACCTCCAACATCCTTAACCAACCGGAATTTAAGGACGTAGAGAAAGTTAAACACCTTTTAACTCTCTTTGAGGAAGGAAGCAGGCTCTCTTTTGTGCTGGAAACATCTTCGGAGGGCGTTTCGATTCGGATCGGCACTGAAAATGTTATTACCGAGATGAGTGATTGCAGCCTGATTACGGCTACCTATCAGTTGTATAACCGTCCTGTTGGAGCTATTGGTGTACTGGGCCCTACCCGCATGGAATACTCTCGGGTGATTACCATTATCGAACATATTGCCAGTCACTTGAATTTTGTGGTACGAGATTTATGATGGGTGAGGTGAAGTAGATGAACGAGGAAGAGAAGAAGATTTTGGCTGAAGAAGAAGTGCTTTCCGGCGAACAGTCAGAAAACGGACAAACGCCAATAAATGCGGACACTGCTGAATTGATCAGGCTGCAGGAGGAAAATGCTCAGCTTTTTACCCGTCTGCAACGTCTGCAGGCAGATTTTGATAATTATAGAAAGCGGGTGAAGGCAGACAAGCAAGAATGGACTACGCAGGCGGTCTGCGATATTGTCAGAGAACTTTTACCGGTGATAGACAATCTGGAACGGGCTCTGGAAGCAGGCGGTTCCGCTGAGTTGCTGCTCACCGGTGTTGATTTGGTGACTAAACAGTTTTTGTCTGTGTTAAACAAGCATGGTCTCAGCACAATTGATGCATGTGGCGTTCAATTTGATCCTACCTGCCACCATGCTATTATGCAGCTGGAGTGTGCAGAGCCGGAAAATATGGTGGTGGAAGAACTGCAAAAGGGCTACAGGCTTAACCAACGCCTGCTCCGTCCCAGCATGGTAAAAGTGGCAAAATAATTTCTTTACAGATATTATAGAATTTGACAGGAGGAAATAAAATGGGTAAAGTTATCGGTATTGACCTTGGGACAACAAACTCTGTGGTTGCAGTAATGGAAGGCGGGGAACCGCAAGTAATTGCTAATGTTGAAGGCGACAGAATCACGCCTTCCGTAGTAGCGTTTAGCAAGACGGGAGAGCTGCTGGTGGGGCAGGTGGCTAAGCGCCAATCCATCACCAATCCTGAAAGAACTATTGCCTCGATTAAACGGCAGATGGGGACTAATCATACGGTTAAAATTGACGGAAAAAATTATACTCCTCAGGAAATTTCTGCTCTGGTGCTGCAAAAGCTGAAAAAAGATGCGGAAAGTTACCTTGGGGAAAAAATTGATAAAGCGGTTATTACTGTACCGGCCTATTTTACCGACGCTCAGCGCCAGGCTACAAAAGATGCCGGTAAAATTGCGGGGCTTGAAGTGCTGCGTATTATCAACGAGCCTACGGCTGCAGCACTGGCTTATGGCATGGATAAAGGAAATGACCATACCATTCTTGTTTTTGACTTGGGTGGCGGTACGTTTGACGTTTCGATTTTGGAGTTGGGTGACGGCGTTTTTGAAGTAAAAGCGACCAGCGGCAACAACCGTCTTGGTGGAGATGATTTTGATGAAAAAGTAATCAACTATCTGGCAGAGCAATTTAAAAATGAGCAGGGCATTGATTTGAGAACTGACAAAATGGCGCTGCAGCGTTTAAAAGAGGCGGCAGAAAAAGCGAAAATCGAGCTTTCCAGTCTGGCTACCACCAATATTAACTTGCCCTTTATTACTGCCACGGCAGATGGTCCCAAACATTTGGATATGAACCTAACCAGGGCAAAATTTAATGAGCTGACGGCCGACTTGGTGGAAGCCACTATGGTGCCGACGCGCAGCGCTTTAAAGGATAGTGGCCTGAAGGCAGAGAATATCGACAGAGTAATTTTAGTAGGCGGTTCTACCCGAATTCCCGCAGTACAGGAAGCGATAAAAAATCTAATCGGCAAAGAGCCGCACAAAGGTGTAAACCCGGATGAGGTGGTGGCATTAGGTGCGGCCATCCAAGCCGGGGTGTTGGCGGGAGAAGTAAAAGATGTTTTGCTTTTGGATGTAACACCCCTTTCCTTGGGGATAGAAACTTTGGGCGGCGTTTTTACCAAAATTATTGAGCGTAACACTACTATTCCCACGGCAAAGAAGCAGACTTTTTCCACAGCGGCTGACAGCCAGACTCAGGTAGAGATTCATGTCTTGCAGGGCGAACGGGCTATGGCAGCCGGCAACAAAACATTGGGTCGCTTTACTTTGGACGGCATTCCGCCAGCTCCGCGCGGTATTCCGCAAATTGAAGTATCCTTTGATATTGATGCCAACGGGATTGTAAATGTTTCGGCTAAAGACAATGCCACCGGTAAAGAGCAAAAAATTACGATAACCGCTTCATCAGGACTGAGCGAAAAGGAAATTGATGAGATGGTTAAAAATGCCGAGCAATTTGCGGCAGAGGATGAGAAGCGCAAAGAACTGGCGGAAGCGCGCAATGAGTCTGATTCACTCTGCTATTCGACAGAAAAAATGCTGCGTGACTTGGGAGACAAAGTTACCGGCAGTCAAAAAGAGGAAATTGAGGCGGCTATCGCTAAGCTGAAGGATGTGTCGTCCAAAGAGGATATTGCCGCCATGCGCAGCGAAATAGAAATACTGACAAAGCACTTGCATGAGCTGTCCGCCAAGCTTTACCAGCAGCAAGAGGGTGAGGCACAGCCAGCTGAGGAAGGCGGGCAGGGTGAGACGGTAGATGCCGAATACGAGGTTGTAGACGAAGACAAAAAATAGTGAAGCGTAAGGAATGGGAGTAAAAATGGCTAAACGAGATTATTATGATGTCCTAGGTTTGTCAAAGGACGCCACTTCCGAGGAGATAAAGAAAGCGTACCGGAAGCTGGCAAGGAAATACCATCCGGACGTCAATCAGAGTGATCAAGACGCGGAGCAAAAATTTAAGGAAATGAAAGAAGCCTTTGATGTGCTTAGCGAGCCTAGCAGCCGCGAGCATTACGACCGTTTCGGCCACGCTCCCGAGCAGGGGGCTGGCGGCTTTAACGGTTTTGGGCAAAGCGGCGCCGGCGGCTTTGGATTTGAAGATATTTTTGACACATTCTTTGGCGGCGGCGGCGGCGGGCGCAGGTCAAACAGCCCGCAGCGGGGAGCCGACCTGCGCTACGATTTGGAAATTAGTTTGGAAGACGCCGCATTCGGCTTGGAGACAATTGTAAAAATACCGAGAGCCGAACCATGTACCACTTGCGGCGGCAATGGGGCAAAGCCCGGCACGCAGCCTGAAACATGCACCTACTGTAACGGTAGCGGGCAACAGCAGGTGGTTCGCAATACGGCATTCGGCCGTTTTGTCAGCGCCAGGACCTGCGAAGCCTGTCGCGGAGAGGGAACTTTTATTAAAGAACGCTGCCCCGCTTGCCAGGGCAGCGGGAGTCAGCAGTATGAGCGGCAAATTGAGGTCAAAGTCCCGGCGGGGGTAGATACAGGTTCCCGTCTCCGTGTCACAGGCGAAGGGGCAGCCGGCACGCGCGGCGGCCCTCCCGGTGATTTGTACCTGTTTATCCATATTAAACAACATGCCCTCTTTAAACGGGACGGTGACGATATTATTGTCGAAATGCCGGTTTCGTTTGCTCAAGCTGCGCTGGGTACGGAACTGGAAGTGCCGACACTTGATGGGAAGGCGCGCATTAAAGTGCCGGAGGGAACTCAGCCGGGCACATTATTTCGCCTGCGCGGCAAAGGGATTCCCCGTTTACGCGGTTATGGCAGAGGCGACCAGCATGTCCGGGTGAACGTGGTTATTCCTAAAAAGGTTGCCGGGAAGCAGCGAGAACTGCTGCGTGAATACGCTAAGCTTGCCGGCGAAGAAGTTGGGCATCATGATAAAGGTATTATTGATAAGATGAAGGACGCGCTAGGAGGAAAATAGCGTGCAATGGTTAGAAGTAAAAGTTGTTACAGGGCGGGAGAGTACCGAAGCAGTGTCGGAAAAACTGATCGGCCTGGGTGCCGGCGGTGTGTCCGTCCATGATGAGCTTGACTGGGCCACCGCCAAACGGGCAGGATTGGGTGAAATTTTCCCCGATTTGCCTGCCGCAGACAATGGGCTGATAACGATTAGGGGGTATTTCCCCCTTTCTTTTTTAGAGGAGGGCAAAGAGGAAGAACTGCAGTCATTTCTGCTGGCGCTGCCTTCTTTTGGTCTGGCGCCGGCTGTGTTTTCCGCCACGCAGCTTAACGATCCAGACTGGGAACAGGCATGGAAGCAATACTGGGAGCCAACGCCGGCAGGAAACAAACTGATGATTCTGCCTGCGTGGCTGGATGCTTTGCCGTGGCCAGGCAGACTGGTTCTTCGTCTTGATCCCGGCGCTGCCTTTGGCACCGGCACTCATGAAAGCACACAGCTCTGTCTGGAGCTGCTGGAAACTGTAATAGCAGGCGGAGAATCGGTCTGCGATTTAGGCTGCGGCTCGGGAATTTTGGCTTTAGCTGCCAAGCTGCTTGGTGCCAGCAAAGTTTCAGGTGTAGATAATGATGAGGCGGCGATTCGTGCTGCCCGTGAAAATGCTGAGCTGAATGGAATGCAGCTACCCTTTATCCGCGCTGACTTATTTAGCGAAAAAGCATGGTCTTTACTCAATCAGGCAGATCTTGTTACCGCAAATTTAACTGCAGATGCATTACTGACTGTGTGCAGCCGCCTTCGCCATGTATTGTTTCCGGGCGGGCGGCTGATCATTTCCGGGATTGTCCGCCACCGTCAAGGCGAAGTTCTTGCTGCTTACCTGCAGGAAGGCTATCAGCTTAAAGAAAAACGAAGTGCCGGGGAGTGGGTGGCACTTCTGCTGGAGCTGAAGTGATGAATCGTTTTTTTTATAAAAAAAGCCAGCTTCTAAGTGAACACACTGTTGAACTTAGCGGTGACGATGCACATCATCTGCAGCGCGTTCTGCGTGCCTCTGTCGGAGAAAGTCTGGAATTATGCTGTGAAACTGGCAGGTGTCGCCGGGCTGAAATTCTAGCTGTTGGAAAAAACAGCGTTTCGTGCCGTTTGGGAGATTTCTTGCCTGACAGTGAGCCTTCTGTACAGTTTAGTGTGGCATTTGGCTTATTAAAAGGTGAAAAGGCGGAGTTTATCTTACAAAAAGCTACCGAGTTGGGCGCCGCCGCTTTTATTCCCTTCATCAGCGGGCGGACTGTGATTCGCCCTGATAAGGAGATGGAAAATCGCAGCCAACGCTGGCAGAAAATTATCCGCAGCGCCGCAGCCCAGTCACGCCGTAATCTCATTCCGCCGCTTCATTCACCAGTTTCCTGGCAACAGCTCCTCGAGCTGGCCAAAAGCTTTGACAAAGCTTTGCTCTTTTGGGAAGGCAAAGGGGGAAAGCCTCTTAGCGCCGTGCTGAAAAATCTTCAGCCTAAAAGCCGTATTCTGTTAGTAACCGGACCGGAGGGCGGTTTTGGTGACGAGGAGGCGGTCGCCGCCAAAAGTTACGGCTTAGAGTCTGTTACACTTGGCCCCCGGATTCTGCGGGCGGAAACTGCGGCTCTCGTAGCATTGGCAGTTTCTCTCTATCAGGCGGGTGAGATGGGAGGGTCATAAATGGCGACGGTAGCTTTTTTTACGCTCGGTTGTAAAGTGAACCAGACGGAAACTGCGGCTCTGCAGCAGCTTTTTGTGGCGGCAGGCTATCAGCCCGTTCCTTTTGACGGGCATGCTGACGTTTATGTGATAAATACCTGTACAGTCACCCAGCTTGGCGATAAAAAGTCACGGCAAATGATTCGCCGCGCACGGCGGGCTAACTTAGTCGCAGTGATTGTGGTGACGGGGTGCTATGCTCAGGTTTCCCCGGATGATGTGCTGAAAATTCCGGAAGTAGATTTAGTCGTCGGTACCCATGCGCGCGCCAAGTTGCCGGAACTGGTAGAAGAAGCCAAAAAAGGCCGTCTCAACTGTGTCGTCCCTTTGGCTGAGAAGGAAGAGTTTGAAGATTTGCCTGTTGCGCAAACAGCAGGACGGAAAAGAGCCTTTCTAAAAGTTCAGGAAGGCTGCCGTCAGTTTTGTTCCTACTGCATTGTCCCGCAGGCCCGAGGCTCTCTTTACAGCCGTCCTCCCGAGGAAACGGTTGTGGAAGTAAAGCGGCTGGCTAAGCAGGGTTTCCATGAACTGGTGCTCACCGGTGTCCACCTTGGTTCCTACGGGGTCGACTTGCCGGAGGAAATTGCTCTGAGCGACCTGCTCAGACAGCTTGCACCTCTTGCCGGAATCCGCCGGATTCGTATCTCATCAATTGAACCTACGGAAATTACGCCGGATTTAGTTGAGGTGATGCTTGAGAACCCAAGCATTTGCCGCCACCTGCATATTCCCTTGCAAAGCGGGGACGATCTGGTCTTGCGCAGGATGAACCGTAAATATGACGCGGCAGAGTTTCTTCAGCTTGTCTGTTGGCTGCGGTCACAGCTGCCCGGCATTGCTTTGACCACAGATGTGATGGTAGGGTTTCCGGGCGAAACGGAAGAACAGTTTCAGCACACAATGGGCCTGGTGGAAAAAAGCGCTTTTAGCCGTGTCCATGTTTTTAAGTATTCACCGAGGGACGGCACCCCTGCCGCCGGATTCCCGGAGCAGGTGGCGCCGGAGCAAAAGGAGGAACGGAGTAAACGCTTGCTAGACTTGGGCCGGAGACTGTCTGTTGTCTTCCGTCGACAGTTTATTGGCAAGACGGTGGACGTATTGTTTGAAGAAACGGCGGGCAAAGGCAAATTGGCGGGGCTGACGGAACATTACGTCCGTGTCACCGCCCGCGCACCGGAAACTTTTTTAGGCGAAATAGCCACCGTTACAGTCGGAGGAGAACAGAGTGACGGACTCTATGGGACAGCCGAGTTTTAGCTATTCCCTCTCCCTCTAAAAATTCCCCTCCTTTGGAGGGGTGCCCGTCAGGGCGGGGTGGTTTTTACCTCTATCAGGGGATGACGTTATCTTGTGTGAACCACCCCGGTGCTGCGCACCACCCCTCCAAGGGAGGGG